>JAJDEA010000110.1 GCA_029260035.1 Phycisphaerae bacterium | reverse complement strand
TTCGATGGTATCCAGAAGGTCAGCCACGGCAAAAGGTTTTATGAGCACATCTCGGACGCCCAAACGCATCGCATCGAGAACATCGTCTCGACTTGGATCCGCCGCCATTAAGATAATCGGTCGGTTACTCAAGGCTTTGAGATGTTCGACCAATTGCAATCCGGGCGAATCCGGCAGGTCCATGTCAGCGACTATCAAGTGGTGCGGATTGATCATTTCGATATCGAGGCACGCTTCGGCTGTGGGTACACAAGTTACCTGTGCATCCAGCCTATGCGACAGCGCTGCCACCAATACCTCGACGGTATCCGCGTCAGGCTCGACAAGCATGACCTTATGCGGATCGCTAGGCATCGCACCGCCTTTCCGACCCGCGTAGAAAACCAGAGTCGGATTGATTTTGAGCGGTACATTCTGTGGCGATTGCACAAGAGGAATTGTGCGACCAATGTCTATCCCGCACAACGAGTTTGAAATCTTTGGGTCGCGTGTCGAAGCTTTGTCGATTGCGTAGACTGGCTACACTGCCGATTCGCAGGCGGCGCGCGCGGGGAGCTCGATGGTTACTTTCGTGCCGACCTCGGGAGTTGATTCGATCCACAGCCGTCCGCCGTTAATCTCTGCCAATCGAAAGGCACGCGATAACCCTAGCCCGCGTTTACGTCCAGCCTCTCGACTTGAAAAAAACGGATCCACGGCATGTTCGAGAATGTTCGGCGGCATACCGACGCCATCGTCTTCTACCATGATCCGAATTGTCTCATCGGATTTCCGGGAAGGCGAGTTAATCTGTATGTGACCGGTTTTCTCGCCACATGCTTCCACGGCATTGGCAATCAGAGCGCCGATCATTTCTTCAACCTGCGCTGGATCAGCGAAGATCGTCGTGTTGTGGTCGTCTGTGTGGGAGCGGATTTGAATCGTTTGCGATCGCAATTCCGCACGCCAACGCTGGCAAAGCGTATTGAGGACGTCGGAAGCTGATTGAAGAACCGGGCTTGGAGGCTTGGGCTTGGCGAATGACATCAAGTCCGAAACAATCTGCGATGCCGCATGGGCTTGATCTACAATGGTGCGCAGGGCAGTGGCCAGCTTCTCATCCTGGCAGTCTCCAAGCAACAATTGCGCCCTGCCGGAGATTACGGACAGTGGATTGTTCATCTCGTGGGCGGCCCCGGCAGCCATTTCGCCAACCATCGAGACGGAACGCAGGCGGACGCGCGTCGCTTCCGCACTCTTCAGGCGACGGTTGACCTCGAGTAGTTCTTCGCTAAGCCGGTTGCTGTCGAGTCGAACACGAGCTGATGTCATCGCCAGCGCCATCGCGCTGGATAACGACTCCCATTCGACAGCTTCGACCAAGCCCTGTGCCAACGTGGCTCTACCCACAACGAACAGGGTTGCGCAAACCATGTCATCGCCGAAAGCAATGGGCACAAGCCAAATTGGCTCGGTGCTCGCGCTGCCTGCGCATCGTTGCCAGAATGGTTCAAGCGACGGCCGAGCTTGCATCAAGCCGTGAGCTGTGCGCAATCCGTGCAATTCAGCAATCAGCGCGCTATCCGAGGCCTCATCGAGCTCGAACACAGATGGCCGAACATGACCGTCGCTCTTTGTCCACATACCCGTATAAGCAAGCCCGGTTCGCAGGTCCACCGCGAACGACATCGATTGCGTCGCATCGACGACAGTCGAGATACAGCCAGCCGCCGCCATACATACATCCGCCAGCTCAGCGTTTGCATGGAGTTGCCCGGTGAAACGGCGTAGTGCATCCAACGTGGAGCAGCGCGTGGCCAGTTCTCGATTTTGGCCCAACAATTGTGCATTGACCACGCCTAGCTCACGGTTTGCCTTGGCTAGTGAATCAGAATAGAGAGTTCTACTGACAGTTGGGTCAAGACCGACCAGCTCGGCGAATGGCTCCATTCGTTCCGGCAACTTGTCCAGAACGTCCGTAATTTCCTGTTCGCTTAGCCCAAATGAACCTGCGATTTCGCTGGAGCTGTCGAATTGACCATATCCGGAGAATCCGATTCCCTGGCGTCGGACGAGATGGTCTGCGAAATGTACAAGTCGAACTAAATCGGGATGGCTTACTGAAGTGGGCAGCGCCTCGGGCGCCTGGTGGTGCAGCCAAACGCATTCAATAATGGACAACGATAAACCCCATCGCGAAACGAGACGTTTGCCCGCGATCGTGTGGTCCATGCCGAATACGTCTCGCTCCGCATCGCAAATGCAAACGCGTTGGAGTTCGACACGATCGGCGACCCGGGCGTAGCTCTTAGGAAGCTTGGCATCGAACGCCACCTTTCCAATATCGTGCAGCAGGCCGCAAACAAACGCCTCATTCTTGAGAGATGGCCTTTGTCCGCGCGATCGAGATGCCAAGAGGTCAGCAGTGCAAGCAACAGCCAAACTATGCTTCCAGAACTCCCGCCTCCTCTCCTCCGCCCGACTGTTATCTTCAGGCTTGGGTAGCGCCTCAAATATTTGAAGAGACAGGATGAGATTTTTTACTTCCGTGAATCCCAGAAGCGGAACCAGACGCTCGATCTTTGTCGCTTCTGCAGAAAGCCCCAGGTCTGCCTTCCTGGCCCGGCGCAAGAGCGCAGCCGTTAGGGGTGCGTCCGATTCGATCAGCTGTACTATTTCTCTCGTTGAAGACTCATCCGACATCGTCAGAGCAAGAAGCCTGGCGGCTACCGCTGGCAATGTTGGCAGCTCGTCCAATTGGCTGAGAATAATCTCAGCGCCGACGCGCGAGCGCAACGCTTCTGGTTTTGATAGGACAGAACCGACAGACATAATCGAAACGATGTCCAGGAAGTCAGCAACGGGCCTTTTGGGTCGCTTCACTCTTCGTAAAGCAAAAGTAAGCCCGGCTTGAGTAATTCAGTTTTCTGATAGCCTTCGAACCGTTGATTGCTTAAAAAATTCAGCATCGCACGCGAAAAGGCAAGGACAAACAGTCTTTCCTTATGAGCAGTGCAAGCTGATTCCCTCTGTCGATTCGATCCACAAACTCTACGATCGCTACGCAGCGCTAACCATATCCGCTACGCGGACGATCACTTCATTGATGTCAAAAGGCTTGCGAATAAAATCGTCCGCCCCGACAGCACGCAGTTCTTCGATTTCGTCAGGGTCCGCAACGCCGCTGATAATGATAATCTTAATATGCTCAAAATTAGCATTCGACCGAATCGTTCGGCAAACAGCTGTGCCGTTGATGTCCGGCAATTTGTAATCCAGAAGAATTACGTCAGGCCTAAACTGTTCAGTCAAGATGCCAGCCTGGTATCCCGTGTTTGCGGTCTGTATCTCAAAGCGACCGTCGCGTCCAAGTAGTTCCGAAAACATTTCGACGATGGCTTCGTCATCATCCACTACCAGGACTCGCTTCTTGCCGCTGTCGAGCGAATCAAGGGGAATCTGATTGGTCTTCATGAACGTGATGAGCGCTTCGCGAGGAATCCGCCTGAACCGCGACCCTGGCACTCGAAAGCCTTTCAGTCTTCCGCTGTCAAAACAGCGAATGACGGTCTGCTGACTCACCTTGCAGATTTGCGCAACTTCACCGGTTGTAAAAACAGATTTATTTCGATCAGCCGTCATAACGAATCCTTCGTTTTAAATAGCATCTCATCCATGAGGTCACTCAGTTTATCCATGCCCCCTATACTTCCTATACGATACATACGGCCAACTCGAACGTCAACAATAAATACCTAGATATAAGAGATCGGCTAGATTGCCCTCATTGCGCCTGCAAAACTGCTACTTTGGGGATGATAGGACTTCTGGTGACATGTGTTGCGGTGACTGCTTTTGTTTCTTCAGGCTGGCTATGTGGACCCAAAGCACCGTGATGTCCGCAGGATTGATCCCGGAGATGCGCGAAGCCTGCCCTAGTGTCTTCGGGCTAACCGCCCCGAGCCTTTCGCGAGCTTCAAGCCGAAGGTTGGCCATGCTGTGATAATCAAGCTTGTTTGGAATCAGAAAGGACTCGAGTTTTCGGAACCGTTCAATCTGCTTGGCCTGGCGCTTGATGTAACCAGCATACTTCGCGGCGGTGAGCACATTCTCAATCGCATCGATGCAAAACGTTCTATTGGAGCCTCGGCTGATAACCTCCGCCACATCCTTGACGCTCGTTTCAGGCCTGCTTAGGCTCGCCCGAATTCCGGTAGCGCTGCACAGCTCGGTCACGGCGAGCGTCGCCTTACGCCTGTTTTCAAAAACGCGCCAACGATCGTCTTGCACAAGGCCCAGCGATCGGCCAAGCGGCGTCAATCGTTCGTCTGCATTATCCGCGCGCAACAGTAGCCGATATTCTGCACGCGACGTAAACATGCGATATGGCTCTGTAGGCGGACGAGTGATCAAATCGTCGATCATCACCCCGATGTAGGCTTCGTCGCGCCCAAGGATTAGAGGTTTTTGATTTCCCAACAATCGCGCCGCGTTGACCCCCGCAACGAGACCCTGTCCTGCCGCCTCTTCGTAGCCACTGGTGCCATTGATCTGACCGGCTAGGAATAGTCCGCCAACCAGCTTGGATTCCAACGAGAGTTTGGTTTGATGTGTCGGAACATAGTCATACTCAACCGCGTATCCATGCTGAAGTATTCGAGCGTTTTCGAGACCCTTCACTTCCCGTATAAACGCCGTTTGAACGTCCTCAGGCAGCGAGGTGCTCACGCCATTGCAGTATACGCGTTCGTTTTCGTAGCCCTCCGGCTCCAGAAAAACCTGGTGTTTTGACTTATCCGCGAATCGAACAACCTTGTCCTCAATGCTGGGGCAATACCGTGGGCCGTTTGACTGAATTTGGCCGGAATACATCGGTGCGCGATGCAGGTTGGACCGAATCAGGTCATGCACATCGTTATTCGTCCAAGTGACGTGACATTGAACCTGTGGCTGAAGAATGGCGCCAGTTAAAGCGGAAAATGGCGTCGGATACTCGTCGCCGGGCTGAGCGTCGCAGACATCGTAATCAATCGTGTCACGGTGGATACGCGGCGGTGTTCCGGTTTTGAGCCTACCCAATTCAATCCCAAGCGATTCGAAACACTTGCTCAACCCCTTGGCGCCTGGCTCGCCAACTCGGCCACCTTCAGTCTGCTCAAGCCCGCAGTGCATCAGCCCCGCGAGAAATGTTCCTGTCGTGACGATGACACATTCAGCAAGAAGCTCACGTCCGTCAGTCAATAGAACGCCTTTAATCCTTCTGGAAGTCGAGACGGCTGATTCATCAGTTGATTTTTCGGAATCGAGATGCGGCGTAGCAATGATCTCTTCGACCGTACCTTCGACAATGTCCAGAGATCGGGCTGTAGAAAGCAACTCCTGTACGGCCAGTGGATAGAGATCACGATCCGCTTGCGCGCGAGGCGCCCACACAGCAGGTCCCTTGCTTCGGTTGAGCATGCGAAACTGAATGCCTGCCCGATCAGTCGCAAGCCCCATCAAACCGCCGAGTGCATCAATTTCCCGAACGATCTGCCCTTTCCCCAGGCCCCCGATAGCTGGGTTGCACGACATTCGCCCGACCGATTCCCACGACATCGTAATCAGCGCGACGTCCGCGCCCAACGAAGCCGCCGCCCAAGCAGCTTCGATGCCCGCGTGCCCGCCTCCAATGACGATGATGTCGTGCCGTTTCTTCAAGGCGACTCTTTCCGTTCAAAATGATGGACCGACGGGATTATAGCGGAATTCGGGGAACGGCAATTCCTCTTCCACACCTATAGCCCTTATTCATTCCAGCTTGGCCATTCAACTGTCCACAAGGTTGAAGCCTAGATTCCTCGATCGGATCGCTAGGCAGACTCTTCAATCCGGTCGAAGAACTCGATCTTATTAAGAATATATGGCAAGGCATTTTCTTCCCCTTCAGAATAGTTGCGTTTGATTTGGGCAAGGCAATGAGACGCTAAGTCTCGTTTGAATTCGTCCGAGTTTTCGTCGTTTATCATCTTTTCCCATTGTGCAATGGCTTGCTCACGATACCCCTCTTTTCTTGACCAGAGTGTCAGGTACACATGTAGATTTCGTTCATAATTACTGCCACCAAATGATTCATAATGTCCCCATTGGGTGATGCTCGTTAATAGATCGTCCGCACCAGTTGTGCCGTTTACATAGCCTTCGTACAGCGATCGATTCCCAGCTCGCAACGCAATGAGGAACGCCAACGCTTGGTGGTAAAGTTTGTAATTTGATGGCGTTGACCTCACGGCTAAATTGAACTGAGTCACACACTGCTCGATTGTCCTCAGGCTAAACCTATAACCTTCTGCCATGAAGCTAAAAATATCGATCAGTTCTTTGTTTTCCCAAGCACCGTTTTTCCTTTGCTCGACGAGGGATTTTAGATTGGGTTTTTTCCAAGCATGTTCGCAAAAGGCTTTTATACTTGGCTCGGGCAACGAAAAATCACGGTCGAAAAATCGGCGCAAATACCCATCTGCATCTGTTTCTGCGCCATAGAGCTTGCGCACTGAATTGGCGAGTTGCTTGCGGTCTACTGCAAGTACAAACACCAGCCCGGGTATGTCAAACAAGTGATGCATCCGCTCAAGAAGGCGAATCGCGAACGTCGGGCTGCAACGGTCCAACTCGTCGATAAAGAATACCGCAGGGCCTTTGTATTCAGTCGCAGCTTTCACCTCGCTGACCAGTTGGCTTAGGCTTGCCTTGAATTCGGCGATCGTATCCTTGCCACGCGTATATGAACTCGCAAAACTCGCTACCAAGCCAGCATCGGCATTGCCCCGATTGTTTGCCGCATGCTTTGCGGCACCAATAAATTTTTTTGCCTTTTCTTCAGTAAAAATGCCTTGCGAAGCGACCTGAACTACTCTTGGGATTAGTGGCTCCGCAACTTGTGTGCCAAAACGCCAAACATCTGACATGAGTTTACCGAGTTGGGATTTCTCGCTTGAATAGGCTTTGGTATTGTGAACAACTGCTTCCACTTCGCCAACCATCGCGATGAGTGGTTCGTCGACAAACTCGTTTTCCCATGCGTTGAAGTGGAAGCATAAATGGTTATCGTTTTCCATTTTTTGCCGCCACATGTCCAGGAAAGCGGTCTTTCCAGAACCCCATGCCCCGCAAATGCTCATAGTGAAGGGCTGCTCAAGCGAGTCTACGAATTCGGTCAGGTTTTCTGCAAACGATTGCCGCTCCAGAGCGTCGTTCGCAAAGGGGTTTTCTTTCTCAACCTCGACGCGACTGGGTTTCTGAAGCAATGCAGTTTCTTCCGTTGATTTTTCGTCCATGGTTGTCCCTTGTACTTCTGTCATTTGGTGTAACTCCTTTGACGCCAATTCCTTGTGCAATCTGCTGCCGCGATATTCAAAAAGGTCTTACGTTCCATGAAAAAACCCCGCAGTGCTGGCGTGCAGCGCTACGGGGTCGATTACTTACTGGGTAGTTGCTACCGGATGGTAGGCATCGACCCATCGAGATTGATTTACATCATTCCGGGCATGCCGCCCATGCCGCCCATGCCACCCATTCCGCCCATGCCACCCATGCCTGGAGGCGGGCCGCCGGCTGGTGCAGCTTCTTTCTCTTTGATGTCGCTGATGACGCAGTCGGTCGTCAGAAGCAGGCTTGCGACGGACGAAGCGTTTTGAAGTGCCACGCGCTCGACCTTAGCCGGCACGAGAACGCCCATCTTGATCATGTCGCCATATTCGCTGGTCAGCGCGTTGAACCCGAAGTTCTTGTCCTTGCTTTCGCTGATCTTCTGGCAGACGATTGAACCTTCAAGCCCGCCGTTGGCTGCGATCTGCTTGATCGGAGCGACGAGTGCCCGACGGACGATGTCGACGCCGGTCTTCTGGTCGCCTTTGACTTTCTTGGTGACCGCATCGAGCACGTTTAATGCTCGGATGGGTGCGACGCCGCCGCCCGGCAACACGCCTTCTTCCACTGCGGCTCGGCAAGCGTGCAATGCATCTTCGACTAGCGCCTTCTTCTCTTTCATTTCGATTTCCGTCGCAGCACCGACGTTAATCTGCGCGACGCCGCCCGCAAGCTTAGCGAGGCGTTCTTCGAGTTTTTCGCGATCATAATCGCTTGAGGTTGCGTTGATCTCATTGCGGATCTGGTCGATCCGTCCCTTGATCGTGGCACTGGATCCGCCGCCTTCAATGACGGTCGTGTTGTCCTTGTCGATGCGGACTTTCTTGGCGCTTCCGAGATCGGAAGTGCTGATGTTCTCGAGCTTGATGCCGAGGTCTTCGAAGATGGCGGTGCCACCCGTGAGAACGGCAAGGTCTTCGAGCATGGCTTTGCGACGATCGCCAAACCCCGGAGCTTTGACAGCGCAAACCTGAAGGGTGCCGCGAAGTTTATTGACGACGAGTGTAGCAAGGGCTTCGCCTTCAATATCTTCAGCGATGATAAGCAACGGGCGACCCGCCTGCGAAATTTTTTCGAGGATCGGGATCATATCTTTGACGTTGCTGATTTTCTTTTCGTGGATCAGGATGAAAGGCTTGTCGAATTCGCAGGACAGGCTGTCGAACTTGTTCATGAAGTGAGGCGACAGGAATCCTTTGTCGAACTGCATTCCCTCGACGAGATCGACGGTGGTGTCAAGCGTCTTGCCCTCTTCGACCGTGATGACGCCATCTTTACCGACTTTGTTCATGGCGTTGGCGATTTGCTTGCCGATTTCCGCATTCTGGTTTGCGGCGCATGTGCCCACCTGAGCGATCTGCTCCGTACCCTTGACCGGGACGCTCATGTTTTCAAATTCCGCAACGATCGCCTCAACAGCTACTTCGATGCCCCGCTTGAGCTGCATGGCTTCTGCACCAGCGGCGAGATTCTTAAGCCCTTCGTCGTAGATCGCTTCCGCATAAACGGTCGCGGTAGTTGTTCCATCGCCCGCTACGTTCGATGTTTTGGACGCGACTTCTTTGACCATCTGGGCGCCCATGTTTTCGTAGGCTTCTTCCAGTTCGATTTCCTTAGCGACGGTCACGCCGTCTTTGGTCACCGTAGGGGCACCGAATGATTTCTCGATGACCACATTTCGGCCGCAGGGGCCAAGCGTGGATTTGACCGCTCGGGCGAGCTGCTTGACACCTCGGCGGATGGCTTCGCGAGCGTCCATTTGATAAGCAATTTGTTTTGCTGCCATGTCTTTCTGATCTCCAGTTGTTGTAGGAATTTCCTGTTGGATTTTTCTAAATGCCGGCGTCGCGCGTCGGCGGGCAATTCGTTGCTTGCCGAGATGGCACCTTTGGCAACGATCTAGCCGACGATGCCCAGAATATCTGTTTCGTCCATAATCATGTACTCATCGCCGTCTACCTTAATCTCGGTGCCGGCGTAGCTGGTGAAGAGGACTTCATCGTTCTTCTTGACCTGCAATTCGCTTCGCGTTCCGTCATCGAGAAGTTTTCCGCTTCCGATCGCCAAAACGATGCCGCGCTTCGGCTTTTCCTTTGCGCTGTCCGGTAGCACAATGCCGCCAGCGGTTCGTTCCTCTGCCTCTACGCGCTTGACGATGACTTTGTCACCAAGAGGTTTGATGTTCAGCTTTGCCATACTTTTCGAACTCCTTTCGTATTTCGTTTTTCGGCCCGATTTGAGCCATCATCTCAACCATGGGGCGGCTTATTCAGAAAATGCCGCTCTCGTGCAGGGGTCGCACTTCGCTGTTCATTCAACCAATCGCCATGAGCGACTAGCGGGCGTAGATGCCCCCTGCTTGGTAAGAATGCACGCGCGATGCCAGAGTTAGGCAGAATCGGCGAGCGATGCGAAGTGATCGTAAGTTGATTGTTTACAGGGGGTTACGACGAAATCATGAATATTCGTGGCTTGAACTGAAGGCCTTGGACCTGGAACCGCCCTGTCAAATCGGCTTTAGGGTGATGAGCTACTGCCAGTTTGGCAGGATGAGCGCGGATGAAAATTGCGACGAAAATCGGTTCGGGGTCAGGAGTTTTTGCCGGGGTGAAGCACCCGCAAGAGGTCTCGTTGCTCGACAAGCCCAATGATTCGCCGTTCCTCTTCGCTCTGCACGACCGGTAGCGTGCTCACGTTGTGTTTTTCGAAAACGCTCAAGAGTTTCGGCAGGAGCATGTCCGTTGGGACTGGGGGGGTGTCCTGATCAGCCAGGTCGAGGGCCGTTACCAGGTCGCGCAGGACGGGGTCGTAAATCACATCGCGCACATCGCTGAAGTGAATGACGCCTGCCAGAGTTCCGTCATCCTGAATGACGGGAAAATGAGCGTCTGTAGATCGTTCGATAAAGTGAAGAACTTCGTCCATGGTATCGGAAGCGTGAATGAACTGTACGTTCGTCCGCATGATGTGGCTTACCGTTGCTTCGGCGGGAGGAGCGTCAATCGGATGTTTCCCGATTCCGATGATCTTTCCGACCGACCGGAGCATGAGTCGAACGATCGATGTATCTTCCTCTGACCAGCCGGTGCGGCGAAGCAGAGTAATAGCCTTCACTTCTCCGCCATTAACGACGCATCGCTTGACGAGCAGCGGGCCGGCCATTTCAAACAAGACGACGCTGCCTAGGATTACCGTGGAAAACTGTCTTGCGAGATCGCTGTCCCAGTTCTGCTCGATAAATGAAGCAAGCCCGATCACGACAGCTGCCTGACATAGCAATGCGGTTCCGAGTGTGTCGCCGACTCTCTCCGGCGAGCGAGCCCATCGATGACCAAGTGCGCCGCCTAAATATTTCCCAGCGAGTCGGGCCAATACGAAGACACCACCCACCCAGCCGAGATGAGTTAGTTCGTTGATGTGCAGGTCAAACCCTGCCATGACGAAAAAGCCGACAAAGATTGGTGTGCCGACAGTGCGCAACAATCCTTCGAGCTTTCGAGAATCAATGCCGACATTTGCGAAGATCGCACCGATCACCAATGACGTGAGCAGGAAATTGTAGGATAGCCCACGGTGTTCGAGAAGCCAGCTTTCACCCGCGCCGAGAATAATGAACAGCGCGAAGAAAATGAGAACGGTTTCGCTGATCGGGAGCTTGGCATGAACGACGCTGATGATCGTGCCAATGATTGCGCCAAGCACTATGCTGCCGAGAGTAGTGACGCCGAGCGACAACCAAAGACCGCCGCCGATGGCGTCTGGCCTATCGATGACACTGAAGGCCGCCAGTGTTAAGAAAATGACATGAAAAACAACTATACAAATGACGTTGTTGACGCCTGTTACGCCCAGGATGGTATCGGTAATTGGCCCTTTTGCATCGTATTCCTGAAGCACAAAAAGTGTTGCAGCGGGTGCGGTCGCGATGCTGGCCGCAGCCAACAGGAGCGACAGCGCGAGGTTGCCTGAAACGCCCACGCCAGACTGAGTGAGCAGGGTCATGATCGAGCAACCGATGAACACGATTACGAAAACACACGTCGCATCCATTAAGCCTATTTGAAGCACGCGCTTCCCAGCTGCGTTAAGTTGCCGGCGTTCAAAAACGCTGCCAATGGTGAATAGAATGATCCCCAGCGCAAGGTTTTTGATGGCGCTGAGAGGCTTGGCGGATACGGCTAACTCACGGGCGACCGCCTCGCTGTCACCGGTGTCCAGCGATACGAGCAGTACATAGCGCAGTGCGATTCCCGCGATCAAGTAACCCACGACGCGGGGAACATGAACAAAACGTGCCGCGTAACCTCCGACGATCGCCGCGACGAGCATCAGCCCGAAGAGCAGGCCAGGGCCGGGCACGATTGCCAGCAGGCCATTGTTTGTCAGGTTCTCCGAAAGCACCGCTTCGCCCTTCTTTAATGTGTCGTCAATAGGTCGCTACGTTCGAACATTTCGACAAACGGCATATCTGTTGTGATTTCGCCAGTTCATTTTCCAGAAAGATCAGGTGTACTGGCTGATCCCGGATTTCTACGAGGCCCGCCTCCTCCCGGGCGTCGTCGTTGCAAAGAGCTTGTTCTGATTGGGTGGTTTATAGCAAAGGTACGTTAAACGCGATACCCGGTTGACCTGGCAAACAGTTTAGCTGATAAGCGGTTGGTTTTGATTGGACAAGAGAGGCAAACGGCTGTGACTAAATCCAAGAATCTAATTGACTACTTGTGCTTTTCCGACCCGAGAAAAAGTGTGACGCGAGAGTTCGACTTTAAGCCGGGCGGAGAATGCTCCAATGTCGAACACAACGTCGTGGTCATCGAAGGTGACAGCTACGGCGTGTATAGCAATGGTCGTCATGTTTCGGGAATTGTCATCGCCGCTGCAATCGCCTATGGCAGCAAGAGGATGTTGCTATGGGTCGATCCGAGACCAAAGGTGGCATTCCCAGCCGATGAGCTTCCCGGAATGAAGCCGTTCTATGATTGTAACGAACACATCGTAATGCAAGTAGATCCGACCAACCCGGACAGTGTAAGCGAATTCTTTGACAAACATGGACGCTATGAACTGTGGACGTTTGCTGGACAGAGCGGCCAGGAAACAGAGGCAACCATTGATCTTGAAATACCAATGACGTTCGAAGAAGCAATGCAGGCTTCATCGCTATGGGATTATGCGATTACGATTGACCTGGATGGCATGTTGATTGGATTCCTAAAGGCCGATGACAGATTTGATCGATTCTACGATTCATTGCTTCCCATCCGAGTCGAACGGAACACTTGATCCCGCGTTCGAGTACTGTGGGTCCGGATTCTCATCTCGTAATAACATAGCCGGCTGCGCATTCATTCGGACGTGGCGGAAGCGTACGAACGTATTCTTCGCATTCACTCGTCCGCCGATAAAAATGTCAGTGATTGGTCAGCGCACGAAGTTGGCTCGAATCGTCGCGGAATTCCTGCAATGTCTGGACGAATGTCTTCTTGTTCATCGCGACCCTGAATCGTACTACTTTATTACGGGATGTCGTCCCAATTCTGAGAGTCGGCATCATTGGGCTTTGATGGAGATTATCTGTGAATCAAGAGAGAACATACAAAAGGAAAGGTGTTGTTGCAGTAGCGACCGTTGTGCTCATTGCCGTCATGCTTGGCTTTGCTGCGCTGACTATTGACGTAGGTGTTGCTTACAATGTCAAGGCGGACCTTCAGGACTCGGTGGATGCTGCAGCCTTGGCAGCGGCATCAGCCTATGTATCTGATCAAATGATGCAGGTTCGCATGGGCAATGACGATTCTTTCTCAAGCGTTCTAATCAACGGTCAATCCAATGCAGATGAGTTTGCATGGAATAACCCAACAATGGGCCTGTCCGGAACGCACCTCGCGAGCGCTGACGTTGATTTTGGTTGGTTGGATCTGGCATCCGCTTCGTCCACCGTTGACGGAAGCGGTCTGTCCATCAATTTCAATTCAGTTCAAGTTACTGCTCGCCGAGATGATGGCGGCCCGAATGGTGCGGTCGCAGCATTATTCTCACGAGTGTTTGGCAATACACAATTCGAAATTGGGGCAACCGCGACGGCATCTTTTGACGATCGAGTTGCCGGAGTTGATACCAACTTCTTGAATGGTGCGTTGCCCTTTACCATTAACGAGACCATGTACAACACATACTTCAACACTGGACCAGACGCATACCAATATGACGCTGATATGGATTCCGTAGGAACAGGGGCAGATGGCGTGCGCGAGGTGAACCTTTACCCTCAAAACCTTGGACCTGGAAATTTCGGCCTGCTCAATATCGGTACTCCCAATCAAGGTGTGCCAGCGCTGCGCGCACACATTGAAGATGGCGTGCCACCAGAGGATTTTGAGGCGGAAACCGGCTCAGACGTGCTAATTTTCAATGATGACGGGACTCCCGCGTCGTATACGATCTCAGGTAACCCAGGTATGAAGACTGCGCTGGAGTCCAGCGTGGATACAAAGGTCGGACAGGTCGTGGCCTATTTCCTTCACGATGGCGCTACCGGCAGTGGTGCAAATCTGGACTACAACATTACAAAAATCGTGTTTGGCAGAGTGATGTCTGTACAGCTTAACGGCCCGCCAAGCAGTCGCGGAATCTGGATTCAGCCAGCGACCTACACAGGCGGAGGCATCATAACTTCACCCAGCGCTCCCAGCTCCGATGGCACATCAGGGCTTCTCGTTATTTCGCGCTGACTTGGCATTTTAAGAAACTCCAGCCTTGCATAGACGACAGGCCTTGCACCCCCGCCCCCGGCGGGCGTTGCATAGGCCATTCGTTTTTAGGTGTTGATTGTGCCGAGCACCTGCGCGGCGAACAACAACCCTTCGACTTCTCTCGCAATTCCATTTTCTCGTGACCCGCCCGAATAGGTACTCCTCCGCGCCCATGTTTTGATATGCCGTCATATTAACGGTATAATAATCATCTGTACGGAGTGGGCGAAGGTGATCGCTCATGGGTGTTCCGTTGGCTGCAGCCGAACACTTGTGGGAGGAAAGTCCGAACTGGACAGGACACGGTGGTTGATAACGTCAACCCGACGCGAGTCGCGGGAAAGTGCCACAGAAAAGACACCGCCTACGTCGATCCTAAGTGCGAGTCTTCGGACACGCCCCTTCGATCGGCCGGTAAGGGTGAAATGGTGCGGTAAGAGCGCACCGTACGGCTGGTGACAGTCGTGGCATGGTAAACCCCACCGCCAGCAAGCCCAAATAAGCAGCGAGAGGCGGTCCGTCTCGCAAATGGAAACGCCTGCCGGCGAAAGTCGGCATGCCAACCGTTCGACGCTGCGGGTAGGGTGCATGAGCCGACGGGCGATCGTCGGCCTAGATAAATGATCGCCGCTTCGCTTCGGCGAAGTACAGAATTCGGCTTACCCGCCCACTCCGTACAATTCTTGACTGAGAGCAGCGTGTCTCGTTGGTTTGTGAGTCGCGTGGCATGGTCCACGCTTGCGTGGCCATGCACGTCGGAAGCCTAACCGCAAGGCGAGTTTGAAAGGTAAGTCATTCGAAATGCATATGGGATGATTTCCGGCGATTCTCGTCAAGGAGCGATCTCCAGTGAGATGTGGACGAATTCTGCGCATGTTCCAAAAGGGTCAATGAAACGGCATTTTACATGGCCACGCAAGCGTGGACCATGCCACCCTTTCAGGGTTTGTGCGAAGAGAATACTGAAATGCAAAATCGACTAACTTTCGCTTTGTGTGTCGCACTGGTGGCTCTTTCTGCGATGGGCTGCGGTGATTTTATCTACTTAAGGCAGCAGACGGTGACGATCCAGGTCACTGAAGGCGAGTCTAAGATCGCCGCCGCTGGCATATCCGTAGTTGCGGCCCCAATCGACCAATCAGACATTGTTACAACTCTAATGGAACTCCCCATTGATGACTATATTGACCTTGCGGAACAAACGAGAGATGGATTATCAGCGACCACCGATGTAAACGGTATTGCAACAGTTACGGTCGTTTCGGTGAAGGTTTGCGGAGGGCTTGCAGTAACGTTTCAAACGGTGGGGTGTGCCCCGGCGGAGATCGAGCAAACGTTAAGGCAGGATGGTAGACCCTATTACATTAGAATAGGTGACGGAGTCGATGCGGAGATCGTTGAATTTGTAATAGTGGCAGGGGATGCTGTCGAGAGCGACAATTACGACCTTACAATTACCGAGGTCTCAGAGCCAACAGAGTTCATCGAATCAGTCGGAAACTAGCAAGCTAATTAAGCAAATGTCTACCGGGCTTCAATGTTGGGACTGCGGCTACGACCTAACGGGAAACGTGTCAGGCGTGTGCCCGGAGTGTGGCCTTTCCTTTGATGCCGATAAGCTGAGGGAGCAATACTCACCAGACGAAACACAATTTCGATGGGCTGCCCTCTTTATTACATATTGTATCTACGCCTGCGGGGCTTGGGCGATCTGTGCTGTTGGTGCCTTGATAGCCCGCAAATGTTTTCACAAATGGGCGACCTCGCCTCCCAATGCGGTAAATTGGTTCACAAATGGGAATGACCAAACGTATACGATCTGCGTTGCGATTGCGCCTCCTTTTTTATTTTTCGCAGGCATGTTAGCAATGACGATCTCATTCTTCCGGGCGCTGAATCAAGAACATATTCCACATCGGAAGCGAAGAACACTGTGTTTTGCAGTAGCTCTTCTCAACTTAATCCTTGCGCTAACTCTATGGTCGAAGTTCATTGCATATCTTGACTAACTTTGCGAATGAGCACCGGCTCACCTTTTTCTTTCTCAATAATCCCTAACATTCCCTTCATTGCCGAGGCCGGTTGGCTGACACTCTTATGACTATCTCGGTTTTTGCGCTAGCCATGGTTACTCCTTCGTTACTTGTCGTTGCGCGCTAGTGACGACTGTTCGTTCGGTATCAAGATACAATTTGAATTCGCAAAAGCGTATACGTATCGGAGTGCGTCGCTGCTCGTATGGGCGAGTGGTGTACAAGCTCAGCTCAAATGGAGATCGTTTTTATGAACAGGCAAGAAGGTGTAAAAGTCAGTATGATGGCACTGACGATTGTGTTGATTGGAGTGTCGTTCCTTGCGGAAGACAGATCTTACGGACAGACTTCAGAGGCTGGGAAGCCCGCATCGACGGCGCGAAAGGCTGTGTATCCAGAACCCCCAGCTGAGGAGCTCGCGCGCATTACGCATCCGAAAATAAGAAAGGAATTGCTTGAAATGGTGTATGTGGACCAGCAGGCTCGCTTGAGGGGTGGGTGAGGGGACAAGAAAAACAGCCCGGCGGGCGAAAAAAAGGATACGGTCGAGGACATGCAAACGGTTGACAAACGCAACACTGCACGAATGAAACAAATCACCTCAAAAATCGGTTGGCCAACACGCGACAAAGTGGGGAGTGACGGTACGCGGTCAGCCTGGCTTCTCGTTCAACATGCTGATCTGAACCCCGTCTTTCAGCGAAAGGCCCTCAATCTCATGCTCCCTCATCGGAACGACAAAAATGTCCAACTCGCGGACATCGCGTATCTGACGGATCGGGTTCATGTGAATGAAGGAAAGCTGCAGGAATATGGCACGCAGTTCCACACTGTCGAGGGCGTGCCAACACCTCGCCCGATCCGCAAGCCGGAGGATGTCGACAAACGTCGCAAGGCGATGGGACTTTCCACGCTCAAAGAATACACCGAACTAATGCACACATGAGGTGGCCGATTCGCACCGCCGGGCGGCGGTAAAGGAAAGTAAAGTCGATCTAACTTAAATCAACGAAGGCACCTCGAATAGTTGGGGCATGTTCGATGATGGAAGCGTCCTCCCGAACGTAGTTAGCTCGGTTTGTTCGTCGATGGCGCGCGTCCGTTACTCGTTTCGTCCAGGCTATTCGAGGTGTCTGTCTTGTTGGAAATTGTAGTGCCGTATACCTGGCGCACGATATCAGCGAGACGTTCTGGGATTGGGCCATCCGTTGCGACGTCTTCTTCCCGCGTCGTACTGGCTCCGCTGGTCTCGCGGATTTTCACTTCGATGCGTCGGCTTTCCGCCAGGATTTTGGCTAGCGTCACCAACTCGTCTGTCGGAATTTCCGATTCGTTTGTGGCAATTCGTTCGTAGACAAGCCCGACGAGCATCCAATAGGCACGTCGGTCCCAAAGCTCAGGCTTGCAATCCTCCAGATGGCCGAAAGTCGCATCGAGGATAGACGCAACGGAGGCCTGCCGTTTTCGATGAGCACCCAATTTCTTCGACCACGCGTCCGAAGTGCCTCGCTTCGGCGCGGCTGGTTCGGTCGTGTTGGCTTTTTCACGGTCAGCCGATGCGATTTTTCTCAGATAGTTTCCCAACCTTCGTGGCGTAACGCCGTATCGGGCTTCGATCTCAAACTCCTGGTCCAGTGTCTTCACGGTGCTCGATGAGATTTCAGAAAGCGCTTCAACACGATCTCGCAGCTTGTTCATGACATCCACCGGAATGATTTTTTCCACTGGCTTGGGCCGCACCGGGCTGACTGCTGTCTTACGAGACTGCCTTTTGGACTTGCGTTTTCGTACGGCAGGGGGCTTGTTTGTGGGAGGACGTGTCATTCGTTAAGGCATTCTCTTTTATTGTGCGTACGCTGTTGTGACCAGTCTCCGGCAGCCGGGCTGAGTGGCGATCGTTACCCGAGGTTTGCGCCTTCTTTAATCTAACGCAGGGTCTTTCACGCAGTGCTCAGCGATTTCAAGACCACTCGACGTCAATCGAAACCACCGTCGGCGCCAGGGGGTCATATATGTAGCACTCTCAGATTCAGCTTCCACCCGCAAGACGTATCCCTTTTCGCAAAGATAATGCAAGTCGCGTTTCAGGTGATCGAAGTCGAGAGTCGGAAAGAGAACCAGCAAGCTGCGGAGCAGTTGGTCGGCCTGCATCGCTACCGGATAAACGACATGGAGTGCGACGAGAATCTCGTTACGCACCCGCTTGATCTGCGCCATGTTCCGTCCGTTGGCCATCAATTGCCGTCCTCAATAGTTCGTTCGGTCGGGCCGTCTACGATTGTTGACGGAAAACCGCATCGTGATCGCTGTGAATCGTCTTCGGCATCAGCATTGCCTTGACCCCGCTCGGCTCTATATGGAGCCTCCATACGAATCGTCCTTTCCGTCAGCCGCTCCAGGAGTCGTCGGGTGTGCATACACTCGCGAAGCCATTCCTCCTTGGACGTGTAATCCCGTGCGATTTCCGTGAGTGAACGTCTCAAGCCGGCAATCGAAGACTCTGACTGTTCGAGGCGGTGCACGATTTCCGAGTGCCGAGAACCCTGCTGTTCACGGAGCGAACGCAAGTAGAACGTAATTACGGTAAGGGGAACCGCGACGAGCGGTGTCAAGACGGCTAGCAACGCCCCGGGCGATTCCCAAATATTGGCCAGATTCACGATGACGTTTCGACTCCGCCGTGATGAGATTCCAAGGCTTTCATTGGTAAGAACGAGATCACCATGTCCCTACAACGTACCCCTTGATCGTGGGCCAACAGGCGACCGGCGATCGCGCTTGCACGCGCCAACTTGGCTCTAGAGCAAGCTCTATTCTGTTGTAGCGTTCGTATGCAATACCTACTCGCAAGCTTGAGCGATTCGCCGCCACACTTGACCGTTTGCTGCTATAGGGCAGAATTCGACATTCATGTCACCAAAGGAAGTGGAAGGTTCGCGGGAATCTGCTCCGTGCTACGCTCCGAACGAACACGAATCGAAAAACTGGGCTCGGTCGCCTGCGCGGATCGTTTGAATGACTGCCTGGCCGAGAACCACGAGATTATGGGATACAAGGGCGTGAATTGACCCATGGGAAGCGTGTCCCTAAACTACCGTGGAAGGGTTTTGCCCCTGTTTTTTCGTCCGAGAAAATCGACCAACGAGGGAATTTATGCCGGTTGTGCCAACGTCAGACCATTCACATGTCTTGCACGTCGCAGCTCAAAACGCGCGCTCGGAATGGACGGAGGCAGGCGATTCTCAGACGCCGCTCTCGCGGCTTCATGAATCGGGCTTGGGAATTCGCATCTGCCGCGACGCCTACAGGGCGCTCGCACTCCTTTGCAGACAAGCCAACGATGCGGCATCTTCCGGCTGGAAAATCTCGGCTGTCGTGATCGATGTTGACGGTTTGGACGAGCAGGAAATGCAGTTCTTTAAGTGCGCGGGTGCATTGCGAAAAGGGCCAACCGTTTTCGCATACAGCGGGTCGGGTGACATAGCAAAGGTCGATAGCGCTATCCACTTTGGTGCCACGGCCAGGTTTGACGAGCAGGCGATACGCCGTTTGACAACCGATTTATGTGAGGTGCCGGCTGCCGACTTCCCCGAAACAACTTCGGAAATCCCGATGGCTCCTGACGATCTTGAGACTCCACAGCAGGCTCCGAATGAGGTTGAGTTAGACCCACTCCAATCGCAGGGAATATCGACATTGGCAGAGACAGTTTCGCCCGTTGAGTTTGATGAAGTTGTCGATGACGACGGAGATGAAGCGATCGATTCAACGGAAGATTCAACCTTGCCTGCCCGAGTACCCTGGAAGCAGTATCGAGCGCAACCTGGTCGCATAGCGCCTGGACAGGCGAGTCCATCAAACAGCGACTCGACTGAAAAACCCATCGAGCAGGAATCGCCGACTAACGAGAATTCGGAAGGCCCACTACTAACGAACGCCGAAATGCAAGCCTTAATCGGTGATGACATTTCGGCTCTCACTCCCAGCCAATCGTTTGAAGACCGCACCGATACTCAAGGCGCCGAGGAACCTCTGGCATGATTGACACCGCCTTGGGAAATCCTTCAGAATTGGAAAGCGATCGGCTGCTTATCGTCGGACGACGTGGCGACGATGACTCATCACACCAAATTCGCGATCTCTATCCAGATTGGGAAGTCAAGGAATTGGATTCCTACATGGCAGGTATCGCCGAACTCGCGCGAAAACCAGCCCGGGCGGTCATTGCGCTCATGGACGCGCGACTGTCGAAGCCTGCCAGCGCAGTCGCCGCTTTGCGTGCTGTCGCCTCGTCCGAAACTCGAATTATCATCGGTTGCCGACCTGTAGATGAGCCGATCGCACGCAGTGCGGTGAGCGCAGGTGCCAGCGATTATGTGATCCTGCCTCTCGACCCACAGGAGCTCGACGAAGCTCTTCACCACCCTCGCGTATCCTCGCTTCCTGCCGTCGAGGGTACTGCGGATACATCTTTCGACGAGCTTCAGGCCATCTCGGAAGCGCTGCCGCATATCAACCGTAAACCCATGGAGCTACTGCAAGCACTCGCAAAACTCGTCCAAACCGCTCTCGGTTCTACGGGCGTGACGATTGTTGTTGAAGGTGCGGTTGCGACCTCTGGGAATCCTGTTGTCAAACCCGTCCTTGCCGCGTCTATAGAAAACCAGGAAGGCGTAATGGGGCAACTGACCGTCGGCGAGCGACCGGATAGGCCCTATTCGCATGTGGATACGGAGAGGCTCACCCATTACGCAACTATTGCGAGTCATTTGCTCCAGGCAGCTTCAACGCATCGGCAATGGCGAAAGGCTGCTGTCACTGATGAATGTAGTGGTTTGCCGAACCGTCGGTATCTTTTCGAACAGTTGGAGTTGATTCTTGCTCGCGCATCAGAAGAACGATTGTCGGTAACGCTCTTGCTGTTTGATGTCGACGAGTTTAAGTCATTCAACGATCGGTTTGGTCACGACGCAGGAGACGAGATCATTCGTGTCGTGGGAGAGCTGTTCGCAAGCCAATGCCGGGAGCAGGACATTGTCGCTCGTTATGGTGGCGATGAATTTGCCGTTGTGTTTTGGGATCCGGAAGGAGCGCGCCAGGCGGGTTCGTCCCACCCGGCGTTCGCGCTAGACATCTTGGATCGTTTCAACGAGGCGCTTCGCGGACAAGCGTTTTCAGAATCCGCCTCGAATATAACGGGGCAGGTGACGATCAGCGGCGGGCTTGCGACCTTTCCATGGGATGGCGACGACGCACGCGCATTGATCTCAAGAGCCGACGAAGCGTTGTTGGATGCTAAGCGAGCGGGAAAGAACAGAGTCTTTGTCTTCGGCGAATACGACAAGTAGAACGGAAGCACAAAACGCTGAGACACCGACTCTCTCAGCAAAACGGCCGGCAAATTTTCACACTGCATCTCTGTTTCATGCGAAGTTGCCTATGCGCATTCGTTGTACAGCAATCATCGATCAAGCACTTGTATCGTAAGGAATCCTCCCTATGACTATTCGTACGAGTTCAATATACGTCGCTATATTTTCTGTCATCGTACTGGCATCTGGTACGGCGTGTGAGCAGCGATCGACCAGCGACGTGTCAGCCAATGCGAACCGTGGCGTGCCCGGCTTTACGGAGGTTGCCCGCGCCGCAGGGATCAATCACTCGCACTCCAAACCGATCCTCGACGATAAACTGAATCATATCATGTCCTGGGTCGCCAGCGTCGGAGCGGCAGCAGCTGCCGGCGATTTCAATAACGATGGCTGGATTGATCTTTACGTTACGAATTCGAAGAAGGGCACGCCCAACTACTTGTACCGAAACGACGGAGATGGCACCTTCACAGAAATAGCTCGAAGAGCTGGGGTTGCCGAAATCAACAACGACGACGGAACCAGCATGGATTGTATCTGGGGAGATTACAACAATGACGGCTGGTCCGACCTATACGTTGTTCGCTGGGGGACCGACATCTTGTTTCGCAATAACGGAGACGGCACCTTTGCAAACGTCACCGAAGATCTTTTTCGTACCAAGGACAACGCGCCTGGCATCGACTGGGCAAACGGAAACGCAGCAATCTTCTTCGACTACAACAAAGACGGCCTGCTGGACGTCTATGTAGGCAACTATTTCCGCGACGTTGACCTTTGGCATCTCAAGTCGACAAAAATCATGCACAACGACTTCGAGAAGGCTCGCAACGGCGGCAGAAACGCCCTCTATCGCCAGGAACCGGATGGATCCTTTGTCGAACTGGCGGCATCATTGGGGCTGGATGACCCGGGATGGACTCTAGCCGTTGGATCTGCTGATCTAAACAACGACGGCTGGCCGGATCTGTATTGTGCTGATGATTTCGGCCCCGACCAGCTGTTTGTGAATAATGGTGACGGTACTTTTGAGAACGAAACAGAATCGGCCATAGACTTCGATACAAAGAAGGGTATGAACGTCGATTTTGGAGATTTCAATGGCGACGGCTGGCTGGATATCTACGTCGCCAACATTACCACTGCTGAGTATCTTCAAGAAGGAAACATGCTCTGGCACAACAACGGCCCAGCCGATGCCGAAGGCATTACACTCACCGACGTCTCTTTGGAAACCGCAACTTATGACGGCGGATGGGGCTGGGGGGCCAAGTTCCTCGACTTCGACAATGACGCCGACCTCGATATCGTTGCCCTCAACGGATTCATCAGCGCAGGCGAAGGGAACTACTGGTATGACTTAGCCTCTTGGACCGTTACCGATGACGATTCCGGTAACGCGGCAAATTGGCCGGCCATCGGAAACCGATCGTTTTCCGGATACGAAGCCACGAGACTCTTCGTCAATGAAGGCGAGCACATCTTCACCGAACGCGCGAAGCAATGGGGCCTCGGCAGCCAGCGCGACGGGCGAGGCGTCGTACCATTTGACTACGACAATGATGGCCGATTGGATCTGTTCGTTGCGAACCAGGGGCAAAAGCCCGAACTCTTTCGCAACGACGCTCCGCTTGATAACCACTGGCTCATTGTGAATCTTGAGACAGACTCGACGACAAACGTAACACGAGACGCGGTCGGAGCACGAATAACTGCGGTTACTGCTTCGGGTAGACAGATCCGCGAGCGCGACGGCGGCAATGGCTATAGCGGGCAGGCAGACCCCAGGCTTCACTTTGGACTTGGGAAAGATAGCTCCGTCAGCCTACTGGAGGTTCGTTGGCCCGATGGAGGCCTGCAATATCTCGAAAACGTCGAAGCTGATCAGATTTTAACGATACGCCAAGACCCTGGCAGTTACGTTCCTCGAAGTACCCTTGTATTGGCCAAACCAGCACATTGGGTTCGGACTGAGGCGGCCCAAGTGTCAGATGTTATCCCTCTCGACCCGGAAGAACTCAAAAACCGACTGGCCGAAATGGAAGACAAATTGAGAAATGGCGCGACTGGGTACGGCCCCGCCAGCGTTTACCGAAAGTTCTGTGCTTCCCACGACCAGCACGAGCGAGCCATCAAGTTCTTCAAGAAACGCCTTGTGGATTCGCCCGATGATCTCAATTTAAGAATTGAACTTGCTTGCGCGTATGTCGATAAAATTGCAACGTGTGGCGGATTGGCTGCGATCGTTAGTAAGGGAACACTCGCCCGCAAATCTCTCGACCAACTGGACACTGTTCTGGCACAACATACCGATCTGTGGGTAGGGCATTATACGCGAGGCATGAATCACCTTCATTGGCCCAGAGCACTCCGTCATTCCGATGATGCGGCGGCAGACCTGGAAACCTGCCGAAAGCTCCAGCTGGAATCCGGCGACCAAAAAGCCAAACCTTATTATGTGCGTACTTACATTGCGCTTGGCGATGCCTACACGAAAGCGAAAGAATACGACAAAGCGCGAGAAGCATGGAAGGATGGCCTAGCGGTTTTTCCCGAAACCGTGGAATTACACAGCCGACTCGCCATCGCAGAAAACAAATCACTTCTTGCGTTCGTGGAAGACAAGCGAAATCTGCAACAACCTGTCGACACGGATCTGTCATTTCTTGATCGAACCCACTGATTCGAAGGGGTTTTGTCTCATCCGGCGACCTGCGTTCGATAGTTCTTCAACCGGGTACTCGCAGGCCAAGTTGTTCATGGCGGCGAACAGTCAAGTGTAGCGAAAAATGGCTCTGGTTTGCCCGTGGAAAGTGCATAGGAACGCTATAGCAGAATAGAGCTTGCTCTAGCGTTGCCGTGGTCTGCGGGCTTCAAGTGTTTTCGAGCGCGTAGAGCACGCAAACTTCGTTTATCTCGGCGAGTTGACGACCGACCATCGCTTGATAAACTTTGGCCTCTGACCCCAAGAGCCCGGGTGGCGGAATTGGCAGACGCGCAAGCTTGAGGTGCTTGTGTCTAATTACGGACGTGCTGGTTCGAATCCAGTTCCGGGCAATTGAATCATATCGTTTCACTTCGCGAATGCACAACGTCCCCCGAGCTTCTCGGGAAACCTTTCGAGAATTCTGGCCGTAACCGAAAAACGGTGACACCTTTCCATTATTTCAGGCTTGGACCCTGCCCGGCCGATCTGTAGAATAGAGGAATTGGCCTATTGCCGATAAACAAATGAAAACGCCGAGCACCGGCGGTGGTATAAATGGCACTCATCGAACGACCCAATGCACCGAACAGGCATTGATGTTCCGCAGTTGCGACGTCGCAAAATGACGATCACGAAAACATATCAGCGTGTACGCCACATCGTCGAGCCGTTTGACGATCGGTTTGCTGAACACGTCGCCTCGTGGGTGAAGGATGCCCGGGAATTGCACATGCTGGCGCCAAGCACATCTATGCCACTGACTGCGGAGAAAGTCTTGGCATGGCGCAAGAAGAATGGCATGGCTTTCCTCTATCGAACGGTCGATTATGTGCCCGTTGCGTATGGCGAAGTCAACCCGATGACAAATGAGGTCGGCCATCTTTGGTTCGGCCATATCATTGTCGACCCGGAGAGACATGGTTGTGGCATCGGAGAGAGGTTCGTGCAGGCATTGATTCGTTATGGGTTTGAAAAAATGGCAGCGAGAAAAATTTCACTCGTAGTGTTTCCGGAAAACATCGCTGCGATTAAGTGTTACAAGAAGGTCGGGTTCCAGGAAGTCGGAGAGGAATACCATCAGTTCGGCGATCACGGCCCAAAGCACAGACTCCTACGGTGTATATTGGAGAGTTCTGCGCGTCTACGTCGCTTTTGAATGCGCATTGGCTGGCACGAATGGGGTGTTCACTATCGGCTTGGATATACACCCTGAACGGAAGCACTTTCATGTGCTGTCGTAGCTTTCGCAGTGTGTTACCCGTTTCCGGTATTATCGCTGCTACCTGTATCTGATTCGACATCGACTGCTGCAAAGACGCCATCCAGCAAGCCATTCACGACGAGCGTCACGCCTTGTTGTACGGAAGGAAGGGCCGCCCCGACAAATTGCCGGCCAGCGGAACATCCTGATTGGGTCGAAAGCGCCAGCACAAGGAAGCATCCAAGAATTCGTAACGACCAGGAAAGGGTATAGTTGGATTTCATGATTTCATCATCTCAGTTGAACTTGGAGCAAGCTCTATTCTTCTTCAGTGTTCGGAAGCACGTTGTACTCGTGTAATGGAGCGATTTGTCGCTACATTTGACCTTTCGCTGCTACAAAAACGTACTGCAAGACCGCAGCATACGAACAAGGCCTGTTCGCGCTATCGGAATAGCGAATCGAAAAAGTTGAGCGCGGAGATGGAGATGTTCGTGGAACGTTTGCGGTCAAAAAGCGTGCGCAGGAATTGCGCATCCTGACCGATTCGCGGATCACCTACAAACGCCCTGATTACAGCGACAACCAGGCGCCATACGTCAATCGAGTCGCCGCGATAGCCAATAGCGCAAAAAACGCCACCTTTATCGTGCGTTGAGGAAGCCGATGCGTTAGTCTCGCTCCGTAGGTGCTACCCACGATGGCCAATGGGATTAAAGTGGCTGCGAGAAGTAGTGGCTGTCTCACACTTCCATAGTTGGCTTGGTATGCGAAATTCTTGAACGTTGCGCCGAGTGCACTCGTCACGATGATGACGGTCGCAGAATTTGCAATAGCCTGACGTATGGAAAGCCCAAGGAGCCTGCGTTGCAAAGGCACAGCGATGACGCCGCCTCCGACGCCGAGCAATCCCGCGATCAGTCCAGTCGGAATTGCGATGGCAGCTATGCGTGCCCAACTTGTTGTTTGACTTTCATTTCTTGAGCCTATCCCATCTGACTCGCGATTGGCGCCATCGATATGGCACTGTGGGGTCGGCGAAGTCGAAAGAGGAGATTTTTTTCTTCGCCGGAACAGGCGATAGATGTCATAGCCGCACACGGACAGCAGGAATAAGCCAAACAGTCCTCGAAGGTAAGGCTCATTATCGCCTGAAAAAATCGGAAGCTCGCTAAGTGCAACGCCACAAAGAACAGCCAATAGTGCTAGCGGAACAAGCCGAACCACTACACCCATTTTGATCGCCTTGGCCCGTCGATGCAGCATCACAGCAGGGATCACGACGAAGAAGTTTACGATCATCGCCGTGGCTTGATACAAATGCTGGTCCGGGCCAAGCAGTTCTGTCAAAGCCGGTATCATTACGATACTGCCGCCAATACCAAGCAGCCCGCCGACACTCCCCGCGAAAAGTCCCACTATTGAAACGGTGATGATTTCAAATGCGTGCAAGTCCTGATCCACTCTCGGGGAAACAATTTGGATTATCGTTAGGTGTTTCCGTAACAATGATTGTCTTGGCTACAAGTCCCAAGATCCTAATGGAACTGTACAAGCGGCTGCGACGTTTGGCTACGCTGTCAGCTTCCACAGCCCTACATGATCAACATCGCATCGCCATAACTATAAAACCGGTACTGTTCACGCACCGCATGATCGTACGCAGTTCGAATCTGCTCAACGCCACCAATTGCCATCACCAGCGCAAGCAAAGTGCTCTTGGGTAAGTGGAAATTCGTGACCAGCGCATCGACCACCTTGAACGTGTAAGGCGGATAAATAAATATGTCCGTCTCCGCCTGGGTTACCGGCCATAGTGCAAAACTCTTCTCTGACACTGTTGTTGCATCGACCGCCGCAGATTCGAGCACACGGACGCTGGTCGTTCCAACCGCGACGACCCGACCTCCTCGCTCTTTGCATGCGCGAATCGCCTCGCATGTTTGAGCGGGCAAGCTATACGTTTCAGCATGCATCACATGATCCGAAATGTCACTCGTTGCGATAGGCTTAAACGTTCCCAGGCCAACGTGCAGCGTAACAAAAGCGGTCTCGATTCCTCGCTCGCCAAGGGCGTCGAACAATCCTTCGGTGAAATGCAAACCTGCGGTCGGCGCCGCAATCGCGCCAGGCTCTTTGGCGAAGACCGTTTGATATCTTTCACGATCTGTCGTTTCCGCCGCATCAACCAGCGTACGGTGAATATAGGGGGGCAAGGGCGATGTTCCCACGTCTTCCAAAATGTCGTAAGCACTTCCATTGGGCGTCACCGCGACGCTCCACTGTCCATCGCCATGCGACGCCAAAAGTGCCAAGGATACGTCTTCCTTGGTGCTTCTCGAAATAGTCAAAGTCTCTCCGACTCTCAAACGCCTCGACCCCTGAAGCATCACGCGCCACCGACACGTCTCTTCTTCAAAAACGAACAAGCCCCCAACAGCCCCGCCGGTCTCTCGACGCGCGAGGAATTTGGCCCGAACAACACGCGTATCGTTCAAGATCAACAGATCGCCGGGATTCAGTATCTTGGGGAGATCACAGATGCCCCTGTCCGACAGTCGGCCCGCATTCGCACCATCGACCACAAGTAAACGGGCATGGTCACGCGGCGAGACGGGTTGCTGGGCGATGAGTGATGGAGGGAGGGTGTAATCGAGGTTCTCTACGGAGAAAGAGTCGTCAGGTCTTTTAGATTGCAATGGATCAACCATAACGGAATCAGAGGATTCTCAGTGGACGCATCGCACAATCTAAATCTGCCAACGGTTGGAGATCGAGAAGTTTGGAACTGGCGCCGCGGCCATGCTACCATGTGAACAATGAAAACCAAGACTGGAATCCGAGCATGGGTCGTATACGCAGCCGTACGAGCGATCGTTGCGACTATGCAGTGCTTCCCCATCAATTGGAATTTACGCACCGCGCGGATGCTCGCCAGGGTTTGGACGATGTTCCATCCCCGCCATCACCTGCGCGCACTCGAACATCTCCGCATGGCCTACGGCGATACGATTGCAGAGTCGGAACTCGAAAGGCTTGCGGCGCATTGTTTGGAATCTACTGCTATGTTCGCCGTGGAAGCGCTGTGCCTTCCTCGCCTCATCACCGCGAGCACCTGGCCTCGGTATATCCGGTGTACCAACGAAAGCGAGCTGATTCGAACCATGCTTAGCGGGTCGGGGTGTATTCTGGTCACGGGCCATTATGGACCGTTTGAATTGCCGGGGCACTTCTTGGCTGCTTTGGGTTTTCATGCGGTAGCGGTCATGCGTCCGCTCGATAATGTGTACCTGAACCGGTATCTGGTCCACACACGCAAGATGCACGGCTTGTCGTTGATTGACAAGAAGGGTGCAATGAAAAGCGCCGAGCGGGTATTGAAGGAAGGAGCTGCGCTTGGGTTCGTTGGCGACCAGGATGCGGGTCGCAAGGGGCAATTTGTGGATTTCTTCGGTCAAAGCGCTTCGACCTACAAATCGATTGGCTTATTAGCCATGAGTACGGGACGTCCAATCGCCGTTGGATATGCCCGCCGGATTGGCGATCGAGCGCAATATGAGATCGGCATCGAACGCATGATTCATCCCCAGGATTGGGAGCAGCAGGATGACCCCCTGCTGTGGATAACGCAAGCCTATACGCAAGCAATCGAAAATATCGTGCGCAAGGACCCGGCCCAATATTTGTGGATTCATCGGCGCTGGAAATCGAAGCCAAGAAATCGAACATCAAAGAATTCGAGTGAAACAAACCTGCTGGAGGAAAGCCAGCCTGCTGTTACACCCTCGAAACAAGAAGAGTCGGGCGGCAGCATTGGTTGACCAATTCCTGCGCCAATCTTAGAATGAAATCAATCATTGAGAGTTTACGAAAACGAAGGAGAGATCATGGCTGGCGCAGATACCATTCAGTTTACTGACGACAACTTTGAAGAGGCGGTCCTTGGCAGCGACCAACCGGTGCTTGTGGACTTTTGGGCTGAGTGGTGCGGGCCGTGCAAAGCGCTGGGTCCTGTCATCGACGAACTTGCGACCGACTACGCCGGCAAGGCGAAGATTGGTAAGCTCGACACCGACGCTAACCGAGAAGTTTCGATGCGGTTTTCTGTCAGCTCGATTCCGACGGTTATCTTGTTTGACAAAGGTGAAATCGTAGAGAAGTTCGTCGGCCTGCAAAGCAAGAAGAATTTCGAGACCGTACTGGACCGCATCACGGTCGCATAAGAGGCAGGTCTGACGGAACTGTGATGGGGCGCAATGCCGTGTGACGCGTTCGTTCATACGGTGCAAATGTCGCGGTTACGAAATCGCAATGCCCCTGCAGCCCAAAACAGAAATCCCCCGCCCGCAAGGATAGCCGTATCCCACAGTGGCAGTCCTCCTCCGTTCAAAACGGCCATGGGACGATAATAGGTTAGCGCGCTTAATAGCTCGAAACTCTTGGCTGGCTTCCAGAAAGGTACCAGAAAATTCAGCAGAAATGATGCAATCAAGATCAGGAGGGCGGCTCTTATCACGCTGCCTCGACTGCTTGAACTTGATGATAGGAAATAGACAAATCCGCCAACGCCGATGTAGAGACCATAAAAATTAGCTGCGACTGCGAGCACACGATGGATCGCCGGTTTTTCACCATCAGCTACAAATGCCGTTCCAACGAGATCGCCGATCACAGCGAATGCAATCAGGAAAAGTCCGGTAGCCAGCCAGACCAGCGAATCACACACATATAGACGAACGCGTGACACTGGCAAACTCATCACTACGTCAATCGTGCCGCGATCGATTTCTCCAGCAGGAAGCCTTGAGCAAAACGTAAGTTCGTGTGTCCACACAAGTGCGATTACCAGAGGGTGAACCCAGGAAATCGCAGCGAAAGTGAAAGGGCCAATGGAATCGCCGATTTCCGTTCCGAGCATGGCTCCGATGATGGATTTCACAAAAGTGGGCGCCCATAGCATCTCAAAATCCTTCGCAAATGTCGGTAGGACATAAGCGAACAAGGCTTTAATCGAACCCAGACAGACAGCGAAGATGCATGTGCTAAACCAAACTTCGCGAAAGGATTTGAGCAGAAGACCTCGGATCATCCCTGGTTCCTCGGAGAGTCGTAGTAGGACTGGAACAGATCATCAAGGTCTGGCTGACCAACGCAAATATCTTCTATGGGTTGGTTGGCAGCCCATTGTACAAGTTCAGTCGCCGAGCCATGCAATCGAGCTTCCCACGAAGTATTGGTTCGTTGGCAATCGGCGAGGAACGGTGGGACCTCGATTCGGTGTACAGCGGCTTCCGCAGGCCATGAAATGAGCACCCGTCGGCTGGCATGTCGGCGCATTTCCGATAGTGATTCCTCTGCTGCGAGTGTTCCCTCCCGCAAAACGGCAACGCGGTCGCATAATCGCTCCACCTCGCTCAAATTATGGCTTGATAGAAAAACCGTGGACCCTTCCGCAGCGAAACGCCGCAAACGCTTATACAGTCGTTCCTGGACCAGTGGATCCAACCCGGACGACGGTTCATCCAGAATTAAGACGCGAGGCTTATGCGCGAGCGCTAGAACCAATCCGAGTTTTTGCCTGGTTCCGCGCGACATTTTGTCTGCTCGCAAATTCGACTCAAGCCCAAATTCTTCCGCCAACTCGGTGCCGGAGTTTCTGATGTCCTTTTGCCGCACCCTGCCGAAGATTTCCAGCGCCAACCGACAAGTCATCCAGGGATAAACGCGAAAATCGCCGGGCATGTAGCCGACATCACGCTTCACAAGGTGACTATTCGCCCAACAATCAAGCCCTTGAACGGTCGCTTGGCCGGAGGTTGGTCGAAGAAGGCCAAGGAGGATACGAATGGTTGTCGTCTTTCCAGAGCCGTTAGGCCCCAAAAAACCGAACACTGACCCGCTTTCCACACGAAGATTCAACCCCTCGATGCCGAGGCGATCGCCGTAGAGCTTGGTCAGGTTTTGAATTGCGATTGCCGCTGCCATGTTCTCTCACGCCGGAACCAACTCGCTGCCTCCCGTCCATAGCCAGTCATTACGCACCGGAACAGCGGTGTGCTACCGGGGTTTTCCATTATCCAGAAACGCCCCCGATAGGACAAGCCTGGTCAGCCGAGGTTCATAGCACCCAGTTCGGATTTCGCCTTGCCAGATTCGTTACAACCGGAACGTCGCTGCCGGGGTGGCAGTGGGGGGCTTCTTTCGAGTGCCTCCGAATGGCCAGGACAGCCTCTGATGAAGATTTGCAGTTGCGTCGATAATCCTACTATAATAAGGGGAAAGAGCTTCGAGAGGCGTTGGGTTCCTTTCGTGCAGCGAATGTGGGAAGATGTCCTTTCGCTTCGTTGCTGTTGAGCATGTTCACGGGCCGTTGCGGAATCGGATGGGCGCTTTTGGTTGAGAACCAGGGAAAATCGTTGCCGGATTTGGTCCGTGCGTTGGACCGCTATCCCGAAGAGGCATTCCTCTTTGTGCGCGAAGCGCTCAGCTTCACTGCGGAAAAAGTTCATGGGCAGGAAAATGAAGCGCACCGCTTTTTGCAACATTTCCTCGTAGCTAACCAACTTGACTGGAGTGAGTTGATCGCGCGGTACCATACCGGCGAGTTGCCGGAAAATATACAAGAGGCTATCGAAGCTGCGGGCGGCAGCGAAAACCTGAATCGGCACATCGGCGGTAACGATTTATGCTGGGGGCTGCGAGATTACGCCCTGGAGCGTTGGGGCTTACTCGCTCGAACCGTTCTTGAATCGTGGAATATAACCGGGACAGAGGATTTCGGCCGAATCGTTTTTGGGTTTATTGACTTTGATATGATGCAAAAGGAAGACGATGATTGTCTTGCTGATTTTCGGGACATCTACGCTTTCGACGAAGCCCTCGACAAGGGATATCGCATTGGGCCTAAAAAGCGAAAGAATGACCCAAGCGAGTCATAAGATTGCAGCTCTCCCCGAATTGCCGGTAGGCCATCTAAACGCAATCCTTTGCATTTAATTTTGAGTAATGCAGGAACTTTGACCAGCAGATGTGCCACTGCTCTTGAGCAGTGGGGCCGCTCATATCACGAATGGTTCGCCTTGCCCTGCTCGTTCGGTTGCGACGCTTTACCTTCCGAATCGTTCGAATCTGATGAAAGTTGGCGTGGTTCGCTTGTGCCTGACGATTCAATCTTACTCTGTACTTCGACGTCGTCCTTGATGTCTTTCACGCCCTTCTTGAACTCGACGATGCTTTTGCCCAAAGATCGCGCGACGTCCGGCAGTCTTCTACCGAAAATCAACAACGCAACACCAATCACGAGGACCAACTCTAATCCACCCGGTAATCCGCCCCAAGCTAACACTGTAGATAATGGCATCATGGAACTCCTAACACTGCAAGAATCGTGCCGGTCGCAGACCACAACAACGATCGATGCAAATGCAGCCTCGAACCCCGAATATCTATAGGAAGAACCGAACTTCCGAGGCTACCTTTGAACAGAGGCTGCTCTGACTCATGGGATTATACGTCTTCGTACGGCAGCCCGTCAAAACAATGATCTTATCGGCTGATTTCCAAGCTGGCTCATGCGATTTCCTTGTCAACGCCCGCCCCGCGGCTACAATCGCGAGCCGTACTGCGTGCGGAAGACGCCGAGAGTGGCCCTGTTGGGTGCTTTGTGGCTTGTTATTTGCAGAATTGGTAGCCTCGGGTGTTGGGTATTGCGTTTTCGATGCGACTGAAATCCACTGCTCAAGAGCAGTGGCACACTGGTAATAATTCGCCGACGGAGCATTGGATTCTCCGGGGATGGTCTCTAAATAGCTAGACTCAACAAATGAGAATGCTATAGGATTAAACGAAACGAAAATGGCACAGCGTCGATTCCTGGTCACAGCAGCACTTCCTTATTCCAACGGCAGATTGCACGTTGGGCATATCGCGGGGGCGTACCTGCCCGCGGATACTTATGTGCGCTACCTGCGGGCGACCGGCGCTGAGGTTCGATTTATATGTGGAAGCGACGATAACGGCGTTGCGGCGCTGAAAACCGCCCGAGAAAACGGCTGCCCTGTTGAGGAACTTACGGCTCGTTTCAATCAACTGCAGCAGGCGGATTTTGCGGGACTGAAGATCGAGTTCGACATTTTTGGCGGGACACACCAGCCGGGATTCGTCGAAACGCACGAACGGATCAGCCAGGATTTCTTCCAGCAGATCTATCAGAAAGATTTTTTCACCAAGCGAAGCGTAAAGCAGCTTTACGACGCGGAAGCAGATCAATTTCTGCCGGATCGTTTCGTGCGAGGAACATGCCCGCACTGTCAAAGTGACAAGGCCTTTGGCGATCAATGCGAGGGGTGCGGCCGAACCTTGGACCAAGTGAGCCTGATTAACCCGGTCAGCGTGATGACTGAAACAACGCCCGAGCTGCGCGAGACGATCCACTGGTATCTTCGCCTCGATCGAATGCAAAAGCCCCTTGCGGAATGGCTTGCCAGCAAACGTGATGATGGCCAAGATGATACTTCCTGGCGACCTGTCGTCCTCAATCAATCGCTCGGGCGCATCGAGGCGGAAGGGTTGCCCGAGCGCGCGATGACGCGCGACCTCACCTGGGGCGTCCCTGTTCCACTTGATGATCCGGATGCCAAAGGGAAGTCGCTCTACGTTTGGTTTGATGCGCCGATTGGATATGTTTCTTTCACGGCGGCGCTGTGCGGCGAAGGGCCGGGTGGCGTAGACCGCTGGTGGAAAGACCCGGAGTGCAAGGTTGTCCATTTTATTGGCGAGGACAACATCGTCTTCCACGCAATCACTTGGCCCGCCATGATGCTTGCGACCCACGATAGCGAAAGCGTGCAAGGCGAGCCGGGCGAATACCAACTTCCGCACAATGTTGTCGCTAACTCCTTCATGAATATCAAGTTTCCCGGCAAGGACGAGGAAAAAATCAGCAAGAGCAGAGGCAACGCTGTCTGGATCGAGGATTATCTCAAGGATTTCGACCCCGACCCGCTTCGATACTATCTGACAGCGGTTGCGCCGGAATCCGCTCGTACGGCTTTTGATTTTGATGATTTCCTGGCTCGCAATAACGGCGAATTGGTCAACGCCTTCGGCAATTTCTACAACCGGACCATGACGTTCGCACACAAGTATTTTGAGGGTAAAGTACCCGCAACAGGATCGCGGTCGGACGAAGACACGCAACAACTGGAAAGATGCAAAGAGGCCGTTAATCAAACAGGCCATGAGCTGGACGGGTGTCATTTCAAAGCGGCTCTTACTGCGGTGATGGGGCTGGCTCGAGCGGGGAATGGCTATTTTGACGCAACCAAGCCGTTCCTGTCGAGAAAAACGGATATGGAGGCTTGTGGCCGAGCGATCAACATCTGTCTGCAAACGGCCAGAACTCTCTCGACGATTATCGCCCCTTTTTTGCCGGGTACAGCGGATCGATGTGCGAAGATGTTGAACCTCGGCGAGGATTATCGCACATGGGCGTTAGCGACTGATGAGCTTACGGCGGGTCATGTTTTGGGACAGCCGGAGATTCTGATTAAGAAACTTGAACCGGCTGAAATCTTCGCCGATTAGGCCGATAGGACTATCTATACGCATGTCCATGCCGGTGTCGGCTGGGCTGGAGATCAGTTGAAATGTTTAGTGTTAACAAAGACCCTTCAAATGAAGATTTGCGCAAGTTCGGTTGGGCCATGCTCTTCGGTTTCGGGATGCTTGGCGCGATATTATGGGTATTTCCGTTCATTCTGCCTTGGGGCGTTTGGGATACGGCGACGCTGTCCTGGTCGGGCGAAGCAAAGCAGATCGCAGCATTCGTATTCTGGGGATTAGGCGTATTTCTTTGTATTCTTGGCGTTGGGATACCCGTCGTTGCCAAGCCGGTTTATGTAATCTGGATGTCCATAGCCGTCCCGATTGGCCTTGTGATGTCAACGCTTATGTTGAGTGTTTTGTTCTTCCTTTTACTGCCCGTTTTTTCCATAATCGTGCGTTCGGGCGACCCGTTGCGAAAGAAACTGAACTCCGGCGAATCGTATTGGGAAGACTACAGACATTACGAACCGACGCTCGAAAGAATGCGTAGGCCTTTCTAGCGCAGGCGAATAAGAATGACCAAGGTGTAAGGTGTGTGCATCTTCGATAGTAGTTGAGCGTTTGATGGAACCAATATTGAAAGTTCTATTGTGAATATTCTTGGTATATCCTGTTATTATCATGACTCGGGTGCGGCACTTGTTCAGGATGGCAAGCTCATCGCAGCGTCGGAAGAGGAGAAGTTCAACCGCAAGAAGCATTACCAGGATTACCCCGAGTTGGCGATTGAGTATTGTCTCAAAAAGGGCGGAATCACCGTCAAAGACCTCGATTATGTTGGGTTTTACGAAAAGCCGCTGGTCAAGTTTAACCGCATTCTCGAGTGCATTCTCGGCACCTGGCCCAAGAGCTACGGCGCCTGGCTCAAAGCTCTGCCTTTGTGGCTGGGGCACAGGCTTCGCATTGGAAATGAGATTCAGCAAAAACTGGGCATCGACAAGGAAATCCTGTATTGCCAGCATCACCTTTCCCACGCGGCCAGCTGTTTTCTTGTTTCGCCGTACGAAGAAGCCGCTGTCATTACCGCAGACGGTGTAGGTGAATGGACAACCACCGCCTGGGGAGTAGGTCGAGGGACCAGCATCGAAATGGAAAAGGAGTTGCGTTTTCCGCATTCAGTCGGTCTGCTCTTCAGTGCCATCACGGCGTATCTGGGCTTTCGGGTAAACGACGCGGAATGGAAGGTGATGGGCCTCGCGCCTTATGGTAAGCCGACCTATCTCGAAAAATTCCGAGAAATCGTAGATGTGAAAGATGATGGCAGTATTCGGCTGAACCTCGATTACTTTGCACATACGTATTCGACCACAAGAACCATCAGTGACAAATGGGCGGATTTGTTCGGCCAACCCCAAAGGCCAAAGGAAACGGAGCTTTCCGACTTCCACCGCGACATCGCCCATTCCGGCCAGAAAATGGTCGAAGAAATCATGCTAAAGATGGCCACCCACGTCCACAAGACAACTGGTATGGACGACGTGTGCCTTGCGGGTGGCGTTGGCCTCAATTGTGTTGCCAACTGGCGCATCTTGAAGGAATCAGGCTTCAAGAACATTTTCATCCAACCAGCTGCGGGTGACTCAGGTGGGGCGTTGGGCACCGCGTTTTATATCCACAATACCGTTCTTGGAAATGAGCGGACCTTCCGAATGGACCACGCTTTTTGGGGCCCGGAATTCAACAACGATGAAATTCGCGAGGCGCTTGACCAGGCCAATGCTCAGTACGAATTGATCGAAGACGAGGACGAGTTGTTGCTGCGGTCTGCCCAGCTCATCGCAGATGGTAAGGTCATCGGGTGGTTCCAGGGCAGGTTGGAGTTTGGCCCGCGAGCACTTGGCTCACGATCGCTTGTCGGTGACCCACGCAGCAACAAGATGAAGGATGTCATCAACGCGAAGGTCAAGTTCCGCGAAGCCTTCAGGCCCTTTGCGCCATCCGTGTTGAAGGAAAAAGCACACGAGTATTTTGAGATGCCGGAGGGCATGGACGCGCCGTATATGTTGCTCGTGCCCAAGGTACGAAAGGAGAAGCACTCTGTCATCCCAGCCGTCACGCACGAAGATGGCACGGGAAGGGTGCAGACGGTTACCGATGAACACCACGGGCGGTATTACAGGCTGATTAAGAAGTTCGGAGAATTGACCGGCGTTCCGGTTGTCATCAATACGTCGTTCAATGTCCGTGGCGAGCCGATAGTTTGCACGCCGCGCGATGCCTACAATACCTACGTCAATACCGGCATCGATATCCTCGTTGCGGGAAATTACGTCGTGACGACAAAACCTGGCGAGGTGGACTACGAAGCGGGCATGAAGCGAAGCGTCGAGCTGGAGTCACATTCACTTCTCGGCGGTCAGGTTGCACGGTAAATACAAGAATAATCCCAACGATCGAGGCATTAGGCTATGGCCAAACAATCAATCCTGAGAGAATTCATGCTGTTCATTAAGCATGAGAAGAAGTGGTGGCTGATTCCGCTTATCCTCGTCATTCTTGTCGTTGGTGCTCTCCTGGTTTTCGCAAGCTCGTCGCCCCTTGCACCGTTCCTCTATCCGCTGTTTTGATGTGGACTTTGCGTTTCAGGATCGCTTGCGATTATTCCGCGAGCAACATAGTTGGATCAAGCCGTTGACGGCTCTATGAGTTCGTTAGGGGGTGGCATGGTCCACGCTTGCGTGGCCATGTTTGTCGGACGTTCAGACAAAGGCTAGAATCTCGCGATGCACACCGACGTTACATCGCGAGACGTAGCCAAGCGAAAGACGTGTAAGCGAGACAACAAACCGGGACACGCCCATTCCCTTACATTCTGCTGTTTTCGGAACCAACCCTTCCTGTTGCGCGAGCGAGCAAGAGGCTGGCTGCTCGATGCAATCGAACAGGCCTGTGATACACACGACCTCGATCTTTGGGCGTATGTCGTTATGCCGGAGCATGTGCATATCCTGATTCATCCGCGTTCCAATTCCTATGATATCAGCGGGATTCTCAGCAGTTTCAAACAGCCGGTCTCCAAACGGGCGCGCCTATACGTTAATGAGAAGGCACCTGCGAAACTTGTGATGTTTACCGATCGTCAACCCAACGGTAAATCGTCCTTTCGCTTTTGGCAGCGCGGAGGCGGCTACGATCGCAATCTCTGGTCGCCGAAATATGTGTGGGAGACGATCGATTACATTCACGAGAATCCTGTTCGCCGACAGCTTTGCGAACGCAACTTAGAGTGGAAATGTTCCAGCGCAGCAGCCTATGCAGGATTTGAAGATGGGCTACTCAAAATCAACTTGGAATCGCTCCCGGACGACCCGCGTAGAATAAACGCGGTTTAGCGGAATGCAGGAGGAGTCGAATCATACTCGATGTCGGCGAGTCAAACGGCGATCTACATGGCCACGCAAGCGTGGACCATGCCACCCAGTCGCTCGCACCGTTTTTCAATCCGCTGTTTTGATGTGGGTATCAGGATTAGGGTTACTTGGGATGTTGCAGAGCGAGCAGCATGCTGTGGCTGGCAGCCTTTCATCATTCCCACATGCTTTCCAGTGCGCCGATTTGCACTGAAGGCGGGGCGGACCAGACCAGGAAGAACATAGCTTCGCGTACGAGGCGCTGCGTGGGATGCGATGACAGATAGCCGCTTCCTTTCAACAGTGCCATCAGGGAAACCGCCAGCCTTGTCACCAGATCGTTGACTTCGAGGCGGATTTCCGTCGCGGGGATTTCCTGAGCATCCGTGTTGAGGCTTTCCGCTGCTTGATAAAGTCGATCTCGCACCGCCTCATACCGCTTGACTATTTTCTTATCAATCAACTCGCCCGCGCCTGGCAGGCTGCCCCTTCTTTCTTGAATGGCTGCAAGAAGCGATCCAGCGGCGCCAAGGCCACAACTCGACACCGTGAGAGGCTTGGCTGGCGCCCGTCGCGCCAATGCTTTGACAGTAGGGCCCCGCAGCAAATGCTCCCTGGTTACCAGAACTTTTTCACATGTGACCTCGCTCGTCCAACTGTCGGTAAGAGCCATCAATCGCATCGGCTCTTTCACAACGAAGCCGGCTGTTGATGTCGGAACGCACGCGAGAATCTGTTGACCATCTTCGATCGCTGCACCGGTGACGATGCAGTGCGCCTTCCCGGCACTGGTCACCCAAGGCATGACGCCGGACAGCCTGAACGATTCGCCATCCGCTTCGGCTTGCATAGCTGGGCCAACCCCCCGTCGAGAGGTCGTCAACTGGCTGATTCCGACTGTGGTAAGGAGTTTTCCCGAAGCGAATTGAGGCAATAGCTCGCTGGCCAGTGCTTCGTTGTCACTGTCAGATATGAGTTCGCAGGCTCCGTCATGTTGGGTCAGGATCAATGCCAAGGTCAAGCTGGCGGAAGCGACTGTTTCGTAGAGTTTCAGTCGGTCAAGCGAGCAGGCGCCGTATCCCCCATGTATCTTGGGGATCGCGTTTCGCCAGCAGCCAGCTTTTGTAAGCAGTTTTACGCCTTGATCGGGCCAGGAAGTTTCGTCCGTCGTTTGAGACCAACTTTCCAGCTCGCTTTTGAGTCGCTCCAAATCCATCGCAGTATTTCTTTCCAATTCGATCCCATTAAGCCCATCAAACTGGACAAGCCATTCTTCGTATGTGCTGTGACGATTAAGCCTGTTACCCCACTTCACAGTGGTGGCTACGAGCAGTCAAGTGTAGCGGCGAATTACTCTATTGCACGAAGAAAAAGTGCCTTAGGGCGATACAGTAGAACAATAATGACTCTGGTGATAAAGGGGAAGGTGAAGTGGTCCGAGAACGCACATCATGCCCATTGTCTCTGTGGATGGACGTCGATGGTTTTTCTCGAGAAAATCTGAACCAATTCGGAAACTCTGCGACTTAACATCTGGTGCCAATGAATCGAACGCAGGAAGACATTCAGGACGAACTGCTGGTGCTGCAATGTCAGGCAGGTGATGGTGTCGCGTTGACGGCGTTAATTGCTCGTTGGCAGCCAAGGCTGATCCGTCTTGCGGGCCGGTTGACGACTCAACGCGAAGCTTCGCGAGATATCGTGCAGGATTCCTGGCTCGCGATTGTCCGCGGACTTAAGCGGCTCGATGACCCCGCACTTTTTCGGACATGGGCGTATCGCATCGTTAGAAACAAGTGTGCTGATTGGACCCGTCGCCGTGTTGTCGAGCGCAAAGGATCGAAGGAACTGCAAGACGCAGCGCATTTGGAATTGGGCGTTGTTGCGAGCGAATCGGAATCCGATCGGGATATTCGTTTGCTTCGTCATGCGATGGGTAAGTTGCCCGAAGAGCAGCGGGCGATGTTGTCGCTTCATTACCTCGATGGGATGGGTGTAGCGGAAATTGCGGGCGTGCTGGGTGTACCCGTGGGAACGGTGAAGTCGAGGCTTTATTACGCGCGAGATCGGCTCAGGCAAGTATTGGAAAGGGTAGAGACATGAAGGACCTCGATAAGAAGATTCAGGAGGCGCTGCGAAGCGAAGACGCTGAACTGTTCGACGAGTTTAACGCAGAACCCTCGATCTTTGAGATGCTGATTGAAACGTTTCGTGGAAAGCATCGTTGGTTGGTTTTTCTGACCATGTTCTGGACGATTGTCTTCTTGGTGCTGGGCGTTCTGTCTGTCATACGGTTCTTCCGAGCGGAAGAAACCCGCGACATGTTGATGTGGGCCGCCGCGTCGGCACTTTTCATCTCAGGCGTTTCGATGATGAAGGTCTGGTTTTGGATGGAGTTGAACAAGAACGCCCTCACCCGCGAGATCAAACGACTTGAACTGCAAATCGCGCGACTGGCCGGTCGAATTAAAGATTGATCCGAATGAGGCGTGATGGGTTTCGAGGCGACGTGGTTGTGTCGGAAGTGCGGCATGTCGTTTCTCGAATCGACGCTTGGCCAGATTTCGCTTGGTACTGATGTTTGTGGGAAGTTGGTCGTGCATCTTCGATGCGGGATTCGGGCCATTTAACTAACGAAAGGATTTGATGATGAAAGCAAGATATAGTCATGACGGATCGAAAAGGGTTATTCAGAAGCTGGCGTGTCTGGCGGCTTTCTGCCTGTCAGCCGGTGCCTTGGCGGCAGACGGATCGGGCATGTCGTCTGATGCGGCGAAGGCAACTGCGGAAGCAAGGGGAAGAAAAATCAAGATCAAAGCAGCCGTGGCATCGCCAAAGATCATAGCTGTGCGAATTCGCCACGACATGTGCCCGTTTTGCAAAGGGTTTGATTCAAAATTTCCCAAGCTTGTTCGTAAGACGAAAGATGATTCTGTTCTGTTTGTGACGTTGGACATGTCCAATGAGACGACGCAGGAGCAGGGGGCTATGCTGGTCAGCGCGCTGGGCTTGGAGAGTGTGTGGACCGGCGACCTGTCGAAGATGGGGACAATCGCGTTCGTAAACGCAGAAACGAAGCAAATTATTTCGACCGCGTATCAGGTGGATGAAAAGACCGTGCTTGCCGCATTGCGAGGAGCTTTGGTTTCATCGCGATGATCGGGTGCGTTTGCTTGGTGGTGGTGTCGCCCGGCAACCTTGGTCCAGGACCAATCATACCGGTCATTGCCAGGCGCAGGCAATCGCCGAAAAATGAGCATCTTGTGGAAATCTCCATTCTACTGCAGCGACCGATCTTCATTATCTTTCGGCGAATAAACTGGAAATCGTGATACACTACATAATGAAAATGCTGTTGCGTACTTTCTGTGTCGCATAGGTTAACGTAGGCGGAAAAATTGAGTAACAAGGGCATCGAAATGAATGATGACAGCTGGCCGGCAATGGTTAGAGAGCTGCCCGAAGCCGATATCCCGTTTGACGGAGTCAAGGGACGGCTCCTGCAAGGCGCGGGGCGACAGTTGGTTTTTTTCGACATTGATCCAATCGGAAGCGTTCCACCGCACAGCCATGGTGCTCAATGGGGTATCGTCGTGGCGGGCAAGATGAAATTGACGATCGGAGGAGAAACAAAAACGTATAGCGATGGGGATTCATATTTTATTCCTGCCGGTGTTGAACATAGCGCTGAGTTTCTTACTGCCTGTCGAGTGATCGATTTGTTTGAGGATTCGGATCGCTATCACGTCAAGCCTTAACGCAGGTAGGCAGGAACGTCACATTATGGATGCAATCTTGGCACCATGTGGTAGCCAGCGTAGGGAGAGTTATTCGGCGCGATTTTCCACCGCAATAATTATCGCTGCGTGGAGTATGCTCTCCCGACGAAGTGCAGAGTACGTTGCGCTTGCCGTGAGAGTTTCATTCAGCCGGGTCGATCGAAAGTCAAGCGGATTTCATAAGACACCCAGCTCGGTAAGTTGAGACGTGGCTTGCTCTGCCCAGCCTTTGTTCGCTGCGGGGCTTGCAGGACTGGGGTGCAGAATCCTGCCGATTCGCACATCCCGCCCGTCGAGTGATTGGATGGCCCGCAATTCTGCGAACCGCCCGACGCCGATAACCAATCCAGGCTCAAGAGTGTCAACAATTTGTCTTAGTGAGATGTCGCAGGCTTCGAACAGCGAGTTTCTTTCCCCGGCGGGCAGCTTGTCCGGTGTTCGGTTCTTTCCTGACGATTCCATGAATACGAGAGGGCAATAGTTGACAACGAAGAAATGCTCGAAGAATTGCCTAGGTGTTTTGTAGTGGTCGCGTGCCCAACCCCAAAGCCGTCGGCCGCTGACTTCGCTTCGCGGACAATCGAATCCCAGAATCGGTCGTTTGGGGTGCTCTGAATCCGGCTTGTCGACCGGTTCATCGATTCCGAGCCAATCACGAACGAGATTCACCTCGCCAAAAGGCACGCCGGTTTGAGCCATCCCCCAGGGCCCCGGGTTCATTCCAAGGAGAATTGCGCATCCCTTCGAGCCAGCGAAATTTCTTAGGAATTGTTCGTGAGGGCGCCTCGCGTACACCAGAGGATTGTAAACATGGGCTACGGGCGAACGGAACCGAAGTGTCTCCATCGTGTCGCTTAACGAGAAGGTTATTCGAAGGAGGTGCTCGACGACGTCATCACGGGTCGAACGCGAAATGGAGATAGGGTCAGCCATGGGCTATTGAGTTGCGAGCCACTTGGCGACGTCCTCAAGACCTTCGTCTCGAATCGTGCTCACTTTCCAGATGGGTCGATCCGTCCCGACAGCGCTCAGCAACTGCGCTTCTGTCGCGTCGGCGCCATGTAGATCGCATTTGTTGAGCACAAAGGAGCCTGCAATTTCCATAATCCCGGCCTTGGAAAACTGGACGGCGTCGCCGCTATCCGGCATGAGCAACAAGAGGGTCAAATCGGTCAATTCGCGGATGCCGACATCCGCTTGTCCCGCACCAACCGTCTCCACGAGGATGTAGTCAAACCCAAAGCCGTTGACGATGTCAATGGCTTCTCGTGCGAAAGGAGCAAGGCCACCTGGACCACCGCCGGATGAAAAGCTTCGAACGAAAAAACGCGAATCGGCTTTGGTTGACATCATCCGAAGTCGATCGCCCAATAAAGCTCCACCCGTTATTGGACTGCTCGGATCGATCGCAATAACCGCAACTTGTTTGCCTTGATCGCAGAGGATTTGCGCAAGTTTTCCGATGAATGAACTCTTGCCGACGCCAGGTGCCCCCGTAACACCGACTATCTTTGCCTTTCCTGTCGGTGCCTTCCAATTGTCAGGTAGTTCGCCACGCTGGACACCAGTCAACAGCTGCGATAACGCGAGGGCGTTGCCTTTGTTGTATTCATCCTGAACGGAATCATAATCCGCTGTCTTGCGAGTCGCTGCTAGTTCGCAAATCTTCTTGACAATCACATCCACCGAAGAACCCGGGTTGAACACGGATGCAATGCCCATTTCCTTTAGCTTTGGGTGATCCGCGTCGGGCACAATTCCACCTAGCACAACCGGAATGTGATCAATGCCGAGTTCATTGCGATATCGAAGAAGCTCGGGCATCACCGTCATGTGTGCGGCTGAAAGAAGGCTGACGCCAATTACATCGACATCTTCCTGCAACGCGGCATGAACGGTCGATTCGCACGTTTGCCATAAGCCGGTATAGATTACTTCAATGCCGGCGTCGCGAAAGCTTCGTGCCAACACTTTGACTCCTCGATCATGGCCATCAAGGCCGATTTTGGCGAGCAGGATGCGAGGTGGTTGTTTGGTGGTGATGCTCACGCCTGTTGCTTCCTCCGGGTTTTGTGTTGTGACTACCATTCTGGCCCGCCGTCATACGCGCCAAAAACTGATTTCATGGTGTCCATCATTTCACCAACCGTGGCGTCTGCTTTGGCCGCTTCGATGATCGCCGGCATCAAGTTGGCTCCATCACGGGCACCATCTCGCAGTTTTTCCAACGCCTGCTTGTGCCGACTCTTGTCGCGGCTGGACTTCAGCTCTTTCAGAGACGCAATCTGCTCATCTTCGGTATTTTGCGATATCTGTAAGATGTCTACTTCAGACGTGCCTTCTTCGACAAAATCGGTAACACCCACGATTTTGTCTTCGCCGGAGTCGATTCGTTTTTGCGAAGCCTGCGCTGACTCGGCGATAGAGCGACGGAAGTAACCTCGATCAATTGCCTTAATGACGCCGCCCATCGAATCGATTTCAGCAAAAATCACTTCGGCTTTCGCTTCAATTTCGTCAGTCATTTTTTCGACGAAATAACTTCCGCCGAGCGGGTCAACCGTCTGTGTGACTTCGGTCTCATGAGCTAGAATCTGCTGAGTCCGAAGCGCAAGCTTAGCGGCGCGTTCTGACGGAAGTGCCAACGTTTCGTCCATGCTGTTCGTGTGGAGCGATTGCGTTCCCCCTAACACACCAGCAAGCGCTTGATACGCCACGCGAATCAAATTATTCGTAGGCTGTTGCTCTGTGAGCGTTACGCCCGCCGTTTGGCAGTGCATGCGCAATAGCCAGCTTCGCTCGTTTTTGGCGTGGAACTTGTCCTTTGCTACGCGCGACCAGATTCGTCGGGCGGCGCGGAGTTTTGCGATCTCTTCGAAGAAATCGTTATGAACGTCAAAGAAAAAGCTCAATCGTGGGGCGAAGTCGTCTACATCTAGGCCGCGATCCATAGACGCTTCCGTATACGCCATGCCGTCGGCGAGAGTGAACGCCAACTCCTGCGCTGCGGATGCGCCCGCTTCGCGAATATGATAGCCACTGATACTCACGGTATTCCACAAGGGCATATGTTTCGTGCAATACTCGATCGTATCCACGACGAGCCCAACACTTGGCACTGGCGGAAAAACATATTCATTCTGGGCGTGAAACTCTTTGAGAATGTCGTTTTGCAAAGTGCCTCGAAGTTTTTCCGAAGAAACGTCTTGCTCTTCTCCTACGCAAACATAAAACGCAAGCAAGATCGCAGCTGGCGCGTTAATCGTCATACTTGTGCTTACTTTGTCGAGCTGGATGCCGTCGAAAAGCCTGCGCATATCTGCAAGCGAAGATATGGCGACACCGCATCGCCCAACTTCTCCAAGCGCCAAGGGGTCGTCGCTGTCTCTACCCATAAGCGTCGGCAGATCAAAGGCTGTGCTCAGGCCGGTCGTGCCATGGTCGAGCAGGTATTTGAAACGCTTGTTCGTGTCGTCGGCGGAGCCAAAACCGGCGAACTGACGCATGGTCCAGAGGCGGTCCCGATACATCGTTCGGTGCGGGCCGCGCGTGAATGGAAATGAACCTGGCTCGCCAAGGGAGGCTGCCGGGTCGAATCCGTTGCGATCCTCGGCGTCAACAAAGGGTTTGCCTTGCTCGGTTACGTCGTTCGATTTCTTGTTTTGGGGCTTCACACTCATGTACAAGCTTACTCCATCCACGACGCGGGACGTTTTTCAATAAAAGCAGCCATGCCTTCCTGGCTGTCAGGCAAATCGAAACAATCCGAAAACGCCGTGATGTCGTCGTCATCACGATCGGCTCGTTTTGCAAGGGCGACCGCTGACGGTGAGCCTCGCCGAAACGATTTGCAAAATGCACCGACGCGAAGGACAAGGTCTTCCGGCGAATTGACGATCTCGTCGACTAGGCCAAATGTCAATCCGTCCTCGGCTGATACGGGCAACGCGCTGAAATAAAGTCTCTTAGCGCGAGAAGAGCCAACCAATTTCGTCAATCGATCGATGCCTCGCCAGCCCGGGATCAACCCAAGCGACGCCTCCGGAAGACCTAGTTTAGCCGATTTTACGGCAATTCGGAAATCGCACGACAAAGCAAGCTCCAAGCCGCCACCCAGTGCCGCTCCATTGATCGCTGCGACCGTTATAATGGGGAGACTGGCAATTTCATCGAGTACGGACTGGCCTTCCTTTGCGTAGTTGCGCGCGTCTTCTGTGCCGAACCCGGCCATCAGCTTGATGTCCGCGCCGGCCGCAAACACTTTCCCTTCAGCCTGGATGGACAATGTGCGTACGCTGCCGTCAGATTTGATAGCGACCAGAGCATCATTGATGCTATTCAGTACGGCAGGCGCCAGAACATTAACGCCACTTTCCGTCGTCAGAGTTATCGATGCATGAACGCCTTCGATTTGCACGCTAACTTGTGTATCACTCATAGCTATAGAATCCTTGCTTCGTCTTGCGACCGAGTCGCCCTGCAAGAACCATCTTGCGCAATAGCGGACATGGGCGATACCGATCTTCCCCCAGGTCGCGGTGCAGCACGCTCATGATATCCAAACAGACGTCCAGGCCGATTAAGTCTGCGAGGGCGAGCGGCCCCATCGGATGGTTCATGCCAAGTGTCATGATAGAGTCAATCGCTTCCGCTTCCGCAACGCCGTCCTGCAACGTGAACACGGCTTCGTTAATCATCGGCATGAGCACACGGTTGGAGACGAAACCGGGGTGGTCGTTGCATTGTACGGGCGTCTTGCCTACATATTTCGCCAATTCGACCGTTCGGCGAATGGTGTCTTCGCTCGTTTGAAGTCCGCTGACAACTTCAACCAATTTCATAAGCGGCACGGGGTTGAAGAAATGCATACCAATAAATCGCGCGGGGAAATCCGTTTCGGCTGCAAGCTGGGTGATGCTGATACTGCTCGTGTTGCTGGCAAGAATGCCGTCTGAGTCCACGAATTTTTGAACACTACGTAGAATATCGAGCTTGATTTCGAGTTTTTCGGTGGCCGCTTCAATAACCAAAGGATGCGAGCCTAGCTCGGCCAGATTGCTCACTGTGTTCAGCCGTCTTTTTGTCGCTTCCGCATCGCCGTCAGCCATCTTTCCCTTTTGGACGGCTCGATCCAGCATCTTTCCGATTTGCGCGGTTGCGTCATCTAATGCCTTGGGCAAGGCATCATGAAGCGCTACTGTGCATCCTGCCTGAGCGAACACCTGAGCGATCCCTCGACCCATCGCGCCCGCGCCAATCACGGCTACGCTATTGATTTCGCCTGTCCCCATAACATCATCTCCTGCTTTGTATGATTTCACGCGAGTTCGATTGGCCGTCCAATCCGCGATCCTTGAAACATGAGGGAAACGCTATTTAGGCTAAAGACCTTGCGATTACGAGCCTTTGAATCTCGCTTGTCCCCTCGTAGATTTCGGTGATCTTGGCGTCGCGCAGGAATCGTTCCACCGGATAATCCTGGCAATAGCCATAGCCGCCGAAGACCTGCACCGCATGGTTGGCTGCTTGAGAGCACATTTCGCTGGCGAAGAGTTTAGCCATCGCGCCTGCCTGAACGTAATCGCGCCCGGAATCCTTGTTCGACGCCGCTCGATAGATCAGCTCACGCGCCGCCTCGACGCCAACGGCGATATTGGCCAACTTGGTTTGGATCGCCTGAAATCTGCCGATCGGCTGGTTGAACTGCACACGCGTTCTTGCGTAGTTTGTCGCTTCCTCCAGGCAAGCTCGTCCGATCCCTAGCGCTTGTGCGGCGATGCCGATTCGGCCGCCGTTGAGCGTTGTCAGTGCGACACGCATGCCGCGTCCCCGTTCCCCGAGCAGTGCATCATTGGGCAGAATACAGTTCTCAAAGACGAACTCGGCTGTGGATGAGCACCGAATGCCAAGTTTTTTTTCCAATTTGCCCACGGAGACTCCCGGCGTGCTTGTTTCTACGATAAAAGCGCTCAATCGGCGCTTGGGTTCATCGGGGTCTGTCACCGCGATCAATACCATTACGCCCGCTTCGTTCCCATTCGTGACGAAGTTTTTGGTGCCGTTGACATGCCACTGCCCATCTTTGAGCTCGGCTCGACATGTGGCGGCGCCAGCGTCGCTCCCGCTTCCAGGTTCCGTAAGTGATAGGCAACCGATGGTTTCGCCCGTCGCCAGGGAGGGCATGTATTTCTGCTTCTGCTCGTCCGTTCCGAAGGTCAAAATAGGATCGACGCAGAGAGACGTGTGGGCACTGAGCATGACGCCCGTTCCTGCACAAGCCCTTGAGATTTCTTCGACGACCATCGAAGAAGCAATGCAGCCCATTCCCGCTCCGCCATATTGCTCGGGAATCGAAATCCCAAACAAGCCCATTCCCGCAACCTGATCTATGAGTTCCTTGGGCATGGTCGCAGCCAGGTCTCTGTCTGCCGCGCTCGGAGCGACTTCCTTGTCTGCGAAATCGCGGATTTGCTGCTGCAACATTTGGTGATCTTCGTCAAATTCGATGTTCATTCCGATCCCCTTACACCGCAAGCAAATGCCGTGCAATAATCATTCGCTGAATCTGACTCGATCCTTCGCCGATTTCGCATAGTTTAGCGTCACGCATGTATCGCTCGACGGGAACCTCTTTGGTATAGCCCATCCCGCCGTGAATCTGAATTGCATCGAGACACGCTTTTGTCGCCATTTCGCTTGAGAAGAGTTTAGCCACCGAAGCGGCAATATTGGAAGGTTGGCCGGAATCAGACAAAATCGCCGCCTTCCGTGTCAATAACCTGGCAGCGTCAACGGCCATGGCCATATCGGCCAGCATAAATTGAATAGTCTGATGGCCCGACAACGATTTACCAAACGCTTGTCGCTCCGCTGCGTACTTCAAGGATTCTTCAAGTGCGCCCCGGCCAAGCCCCACAGACATCCCGGAAATCGTAATACGACCGCGTTCGAGCACCTTCATCGCGTCGATGAAACCATTGTGCAGCTGACCGCAAAGGTTTTCTTTCGGAACGCGCAGGTTCTCAAGTGTCAAGCCTACAGTATCCGAAGCCCGCATCCCAAATTTGTCTTCCTTCGGGCCTATGATTAAGCCGGGCGTATCCCGCTCGACAATAAACGCGCTGATCCCTTTCGGCCCGCCCTCGGGCTTCGTTCGCGCCGTGATAACATAGACGCCAGCATAATGGCCGTTCGTTATCCAGTGCTTAGCTCCATTAAGGACCCACTCATTGCCATCTAACTCAGCCGTCGTAGTTAGCGCTGCGGCGTCGCTACCACAGCCCGGCTCGGAAAGTCCCCAAGCACCAAGGTACTCTCCTCTTGCGAGCGGAGGGAGGTATTTTGCTTTTTGTTCATCGTTGGCGCCAATCAAGAGATGTGCGGAGCACAAAGCGTTATGCGCATCCAGCATCAAAGCCGTTGCACCGCAATGCCGCGCAACTTCCTCCATGATGACGGTTGCTTCCATATCGCCGAAACCGCAACCGCCGTATTGCTCGGGGATGAAGACCCCGAGGAAGCCGAGTTCAGCCAGCTTGGCCACCACATCCCGCGGAATGTCTGCCTCACGGTCCCAGGTTCGCGCATTAGGCGCGACCGTTTCCGCAGCAAACTTTCTTGTCATGTCCTGCAGAGCCTGCAGGTCATCCGAGAGTTCGTAGTTCATTAACTCTCACCTCTGTGTAAGATTGCCATAATACGCAAAGTCGTCATAACCATTTGCCAAACAAGTACTTATGAAGATCAACGAACGAAATGCGATCTGTTCACCAAGCGTATACTAAGGGAACAAGGGCCTTTGGTCACGCGCTCCGCACTGGACAGCCTACAAACCGCGTGCCACGAATTTATCTCGGGCGACGAGAGAGAATGGTCCTCTCCCGGCAGGTGATGGTGGCTTAGCGATGTTCGGGTTGTGATTCGTTCCTATGCAACGATGGCGACTTGCGATTCCGGTTAGGCTTTGGTCAACTCACGCGCGATGACGTAGCGCTGAATCTCGCTGGTCCCTTCGTAAAGCGTCGTCACCCGGACGTCTCTGTACAATTGCTCAACACGGCATTCGTTGACATACCCGCTACCGCCATGAACTTGCACCGCTCGATAGGCGATGCGATTTGCTGCCTCGGTTGCATATAGTTTCGCCATCGAGCTGGCGGTCGGTGCGAGTTTCCCTTGATCGACTTCCGTCGCGGCTCGCCAGATAAGCAATTTTGCAGCTTCCAATTCGACTGCGCTATCTGCGATCATTTCTCCAATTGCAGGAAATGTACCGATAGGCTTGCCGAACTGCTTGCGCTGCCGGCTATATGTCACCATCTCGTCCAGGCATGCTTCCGCGATGCCGGAAGCCTGGGCGGCTATTCCAATGCGTCCCTCATTCAGACTGGAAAGGCACACCTGCAAACCTTCCCCTCGCTCGCCTATCAAATGGTCTTTGGGAACGAATACGTTATCCAGGTGGATCACGGCTGTTTCGCTGCCGCGAATACCCATTTTTCCGTGAACCTGTGTTCGCTCCAGACCCTTTTCTCGCCCGTCAACGACAAACGCGCAAAGAGCACCGTCCGTGGGTGCATCCTTCAATCTGACCAATGTCAAGAACCACCGGGCGCGCATCCCGTTGGATATCCACATCTTTTCACCGGTCAATCGGAATCCGCCGTCTGCCTCTACCGCTTCAGTCTTCACCGCCGCTGCGTCGCTACCCGCCCCCGCCTCAGAAAGTGCGAAGGCGCCGAAATTCTCCGGGTCGCCCCAGCCTTTTAGCAGCTCACTTCGAAGAGGTTCGGGTGCCCTGCTGGCTAAAATCTTACCAACCATGCAGTGGACGGCGACAGTCACGGCTGTAGACGGAGAACTGCTGGCCAATTCGTGGATGATGGAAGCGTACACTCGATATGGGCAGGCTAATCCTCCGAAGTCCTCCGGGACGACCAATGTGAGCAGTCCCATCTCGGCAAGCTGTTGAACAATATCAAAAACCGTGGACTCACCCGCATCCCATTGACGATCCAGCGGCAGTAATTCATTGCGCGCGTACTCGCGCACGGCGTCGATCAACACTTGCTGGTCGTCGGTCAATTCACTTTCCAAAGGTGCGAGCGCCATAGAATCTTGCTCTCCTGTCTTCGCTGATTACACGCGTGTAGGATTATGCTCTTCGGTGCGGAAGATAACGCACTGCGCTCCAATAATCGTAGTTTTGAGTATAGCCCCTACGCCGATAGTCCGTCAACGCAACGCCTATTGCAGGCAGCAGGACGGAAGTCGAGATGTCGCCGAATGAACAATCCTAGGAATTCCAGGTAGGGCGCGTGCCTCCGAGGTAGCTGAGTCGTCGAAAGAGAAGATGCCTCTTGGCGATGAGTTGCTGCAGGTGTTTCAGCGTTGATTCCTCGAATCGTCCGGTGAAATGCCAATCAAGAATGTCTTCTTCCAGCTCGCGCCATCGCCTACTGCCATTCAGCTTGCGCTTGCGACGGCTGTCGCGATCGTCCAGGACGCTACGAACCTCTTCTTCAACATGCTTCAGCTCAACGGCTACTTTCTGAGCTTGCGAAGCGGCTGTCCGCGATGCCCAATCCCGACCTTGACCGACTTTGTCTTCGATTTCTTCTTCGGATATCATGTCTGCGTCGCCGGCAGCCTCCGCCAAAACAGCTTCGTGCCGAGCATTTGCTTCAGGCGTCTCGACCCCGTCATTTTCACTGTCGGCTTTCGCCAGGGTTCTGGCATCCTGTCCAAGTTGCGCAGAATCATCATCCGCAAGAGCTTCATCATTTTGAGAACTCGGGGCATTCGCATCTTCAATTTCAGGATTGCCTTCACCCTCGAACGATTGCTCTTCGTTTGCCGAATTAGGTTCGATATTGTCCGAATTCGATTCAGTCATAGGATCATCCAAAAGAAACCAAAAGCCATGACAACGTTACTTTCCATGCACCCGGTGTATCGCCTTGGCATGTGTTGCGACACATCGACGACCCGTGAAAATCTCGGGCACATTCATCTAATTCGATTCATCAGCCGCAGTCTGCAACGAAAGGACCGCATACGCTGTTACCAAATGCGGGCTGCCCTCGTACCAACGATCCGCTTCATTGACCCAGCTTCCGTCCTGCCTTTGCAGCAATGCCAACTTCCCACGAAGCTCTTCGCGCCAATGATGGGTCTTGCCACGACCGTCAACGATTACATCCTGCCCCCACGTATCCAATGCCTTTGCGAATACAAAGTAGTAATAATAAAGTCCTTCCTTGGATTGCCCCAACGGCATGTTCGCATTGTGTTCGAGCGTGTAATGACGCCGAATCCAATCGAAGGCTCTCTTCACACGGACGTCGTCGCGATCCACATTCGCGTACAACATACTCTTGAAACCCGCGTAGGTCATGCTGCCATAACTTCGCAGGCTCGGCCTGCCTTCTTCTATTACAGTCCCCGCTTTGGACTCGCCGTTGTTCGCAGGGGTGTAGATAAACCCTCCGTCGGTGCTGCCCCGCGAAAAAGGCTGGTCGTTGGTTTCGCTTAGCATCTGGCAACGTGTGACGAAAGCAAGGGCTTTCTTGAACGCAGGGTCATCTGCGGGAAGTTCGCTTTGCTTCATCGCTTCGAGCATCAGTTGCGTATTGGAAAGGTCTGGCCTTTTGTGTTTCCCATATCCCTGCCCGCCATACCAGGCGCTGCCTTGATCGTGTCCTTCTTTTTCATCCCATTGAATTCCGATTAGAAACTTCTGTGCCCGCTTAATTGTCTTTTGGAGGGAATGATCCTTCGAAGCTGAGAGTGCCAGAATCGCTACACTTGTATGGTAGTTTCGCATCCCCTCGCCCGGCACATAAATCCCGCCATCCGGCTGAGCAAAACGCAACAAATACTTGAGTCCTCGCTGGCTAACAGGATGAGATGGGCCATAGGAAGAGTCCTGCAGGAAACACTTGAGGGCCAAAGCGGTGATCGCCGGATGCGACTTGCCGAATGCCTGCCAAGCGCCGTCCTCTCCTTGCGATGCTGCCAGGTATTCCAAGCCGCGACGTATTGCCTGATCTTCTTTCACTTGCGACTTGGCTGTATCCGGCACACGATTCGGCTCAGCGCCGACGGGCATCGCGTGACCGATGCATGCGACAAGAGCAACCAATATGACATAACGAAAGGTGAACACGCTTCAACTCCTTGAGCAACCTGATTTAGCTGCATTCATTATAGTGTTTCGACCGCCTTACTACGAATCCGCCCTGCAGGAGCCAATTGTCGCGGCGCCAGTCATCATTGGACGAGTAGGACACATTCACGAATCATATTGGCTGATCCTCTCTTCTCTCTTGCGCTGAAATTCCTCCATAATCTCCGGCGTTGCGTCAGTAAGGTCTTTGGGCGGCGGATACTTGCGCAATAATGCAGCACTGTGTCCCGCAAGTAGAAACGAAATCGTCGAAACCAGAGCAAAAACCGACAGCAAAGTAGTTGGCAACCATTCACCTGCGACGGAAAGAACTATTCCCGCAAGCGCCCAGTAGGCCAGTGCAAGGGGAGCCGAAACGATCATCGCATTGCGACCACTGCTAGGCCGTTCCCCTTGTAAGCCAACACCGACCCCGATGAGGCCCGCGCCTCCGACGAAACCAACGACAATACCCAGCGTCAACAACCCAGCCAGAGGACTATCACCCTTTAGATGGTCGATCCAACGAGTTACGGGAGTCGATGCCGGTTCTGCAATGAAAGCTCCAGCGACGCCTCCCAAACATGCACTCGCCAGGAAGGCAATGCCGACGAGCTGAAACACGAAGCCCGTTCCGACGGCGAATGCTCGCGGAGACTGTTTGGGTTCGCTGACGGTTGTGCCGTTATGTGAATTCGACTCGTGCATGGGGGCATCGTAAGTCATTTGCAGCCGTTTGTGATTAGAGGAAGCTCTATTTTTGCTGTAGCGTCCTGATGTATTCTCTGCTCGTGCGATGGATCAATTCGCCACACACCTGCCTGTTCGCTGCTCGAGGCTTTCTCGGAAACCTATTTCGTCCGAACCCGCTGAATCGTACATGACGAAGTCACCAGCGTCATTCAGTTCGCCCGTTGCATACCTATTCCTGGCCAATACCCCGGTTTTGGGGTAGTAAGGTCATGGGATTGAGCCTATGAACGGTCGGCATACCTCCTTGACGCAGAATGTTTGTCTTGTCGCGCCTCTTCTCGCACCGGCGATTGGCCTAATAGTCGGAGTTGTGGCGGATAATGGTATTGCTCCAAGTCCGACTATCTGGCTATTCACTTTTTCGGCCTCTCTTTCGATGCTTGTCTGGTCACGCGCTCGTCGCGGAATCGGACTTCCGCTCCTTTGTGTTGGCGCGATCTGTGCGGGAGGATTTTTGCATGCGCAGAGAAACAGAATCGCACCTTCGGACAGCGTTGAGCAATACGTCGGCAATGAAAGGAAACTCGCGCGATTGCGTGGAACGGTGGTCAGCCCGCCTCGCCTGATTGAACCGACCGATTATTTCTTCGCACCCTGGTCTTATCAAAGTGAACGGATGACATTTTTGCTCGACGTGGATTCTGCGGAAAGTGAGACGAGAGACGTGCGCGCCTCCGGGCTGATTCGATTGACGGTTCGTGAACCCGTCTTGAATCTTGAACTTGGAGAGCGCGTCGAGGTGTTTGGCTGGCTGTATGCCATTCCTCCGCCAGTCAACCCGGGTGGGTACGACTGGGCGGCCCATTATCGTCGAAAGGGCATCGTTGCAGGAATGACGTGCAACCATGTGGAGAACGTGCGTCGAATCACAGCGCCAAGCCCGCGCACTTCATTGATTCACGATTTACGAACACTTGCCCGGCAATACCTGGTCGCGGATTGGCCAACCGATTCGATGGGGGAATCCACCTTGCTCAGCGCAATGATTCTCGGCCAGAGATCTCAACTCAACCGTAGCATCAACGACGCATTTATTCAGGCAGGATGCGCACACTTTCTAGCGGTGAGCGGCATTCATGTAGCTATCGTCGCATCACTGGCCAGGCTGGTGTGCATGATCCTTGGTTTTTCCCGGCGGAATTCGGCTTGGCTGATGATCGTCGCGGTGATCGGGTATGCCATACTCACCGAACCTCGCCCGTCTGTGCTACGAGCAAGCGTTCTCGCAATTGCATACTGCGTATCGATGATCGTTCGCCAGCCACGATCCCACCTCAATTGGCTGGCTGGGAGCGCCATTTTCCTGGCACTTTTGAATCCTGCGATGGTCTTCGACATCGGATATCAGCTTTCGTATGCCGCAGTCATTGGGATCATTTTTCTTGCGCCCATCCTTAAGCAAATGCCGCGAGCTATAGCACGGCGACTAGGACGTCAAAGAGAATCGAGCGTCGTGGTGATCGCGCCGCGATCGGGCAAGCTTATGGTCGGTCGAATGGGAATGACCGCCGTAATCACACGACACATGCGCGGACGAATCCTGCGCTCCGTCAGCGTGGGCATCATTGTCGCGATCGCTGCCTGGCTGAGCACATTTCCGCTTGTAGCTTTCCACTTCGATCGCGTGCAGATTTGGGGAGCGGTCAGCACTGTCGTTGTGATGCCCCTTGTTACGGCCTTGATGGCGGTGGGTTTTGCCAAGCTGGCCGTCGGCGCGATTGCGCCAACTGTGGGTGCCTGGTTGGCAGCCGTGCTGGACATTCTGAATGCGTATCTGATCCAAATCGTGACGTGGTTTAGTCACTTTCCATTTGCAGAGATCCATCTTGCGCCGCCTCCCGCCTGGCTCATTTGTTCATACTACGCAACGCTTTTGTGCGGAATATGTCGCGTTCGGCTGGCTGGATTCTATGAAACGACTCTCAAAGCGGGCAACCTGCCGGAGTTAGAGCTTCGCGAGGAAGAAGCCGGCGTGGAGCTGCCGGACTTGTCCCCAAGTTCGAGTCAAGCGAACACAAGCGTGCGAAAAATTTGCAGCTATTCATGTCTGGCGCTGTTCATTGTGACCTCTATTGGCGCAATTGACGAGTATCTGATCGATCGCCGATCAAACGAACTCGCAATCACCTTCTTGTCCGTCGGTGCCGGGTCTGCAACGGTTGTTGAATTCCCATCCGGCGAGACCATGCTTTATGACGCTGGAAGCTCCAGACCGTTCGATGTAGGTCGTCACGTCATCGCGCCCTATCTTCGAAGTCGAGGAATCCGCCGAATCGATCAAGTCATCCTCAGCCATCCAAACCTCGATCATTTCAGCGGTCTACCTTCGGTATTGGATGAATTCGATTGCGGCTCGATTCGAATCAATCGGTTTTTCGAGACGTTCTCTACACCAAGATCACCAAGCCGAGCGATTCTCGAACTCTTGAACGAACGCGGGCAACCCGTTGAAATCGATGAAGTGCCGAAATCCTGGCGTTTTGGTGATGTTGTGATTGAAGCCGTGTCGCCCACATTCGAGTCAATCGCCGACGCCGAGGCTAACGATACATCGACGGTTCTGCGATTGTCGTATGCGGGCTGGTCCGTTCTCCTCACTGGCGACATCGAAGACTTCGGCCAGCGAATGATGATTGAGGATGGTGTAAAGAAAGCCGACATCCTGGCGCTTCCTCACCATGGCGGTGTTGGGGAGATGTTGGACGAATTTCTAAACGCCGTCGGCGCCGAAATCCTAATCCGGTCGAGCAATCATCGCATGGCTGAAACCCACAACGGCTTGCGAGAACTTGTCGGCTCGACACGAATCTACAACACGGCTGACGTCGGGGCGATACAAATCGTAATCCGCAGCACCGGACAAATTCTCGTATCATCTGGACGTCGATTGGACCCATTCTGACCGCGCGAATCGCGGCATCTGGTCATATGCGTTGCACTCGGTGATTCCTTCAATTTTCAGGTACTTCGCTTCCGGGGAATCCGTAGTTGCCGTGGCGGTAGCCTCTTCGCAAATAGGCGTATTTACGAAGTGACAGGCCCTGTTTTTGGCGGACAATTTCTCACACAGACTCCTCTGCAAAAACCGGCGTCGCATTGCGAATCGGCCATTTCCGAGATATAGTCTCAGTAGGGCCTGCGTTGGCCCGAATGATCGGCGCGTCGTCGTATCCTGGATAGTTCCGCATAGTTTGGGTTTGGAGGCTATGCCACAGCGTTGTGGAGTTTGATTCTCGATGATTATTGGGATTCCGAAAGAAACAAAGACCCACGAATACCGTGTGAGCCTTACACCGGTTGGCGTCGATGAGTTGGTTCGTCGAGGGCACAAGATTCTAATAGAGAAAAACGCCGGTGCGGGGTCCGGCGTTGGGGATGACGAATTTGCCGCAGTCGGCGGGGAAATCGTCGACTCAGCCAAAGAAGTATTTTCCAAGGCAGAGTTGATTATCAAAGTCAAAGAGCCGCTCGCCCCGGAACGAGACATGATGCAGGACGGCCAGATCATGTTTACCTATTTTCATTTTGCGGCTGATAAAGAATTGACGCAGGGCGTCATCAAAACTGGTGCCGTGGCCATTGCATATGAAACCATTGAGGACAAGCAGGGGCGCTTACCTCTATTAACTCCTATGAGTGAAGTTGCCGGCAAGATGAGCATTCAGGAAGGCGCGAAGTATCTGGAACGCCCCATGATGGGTCGCGGTATCCTTTTGGGCGGCGTGCCTGGAGTTGAACCGGCGGAAGTGCTGGTGATCGGCGGTGGAATCGTTGGTATGAACGCCGCCAAGGTGGCTGCGGGCCTTGGTGCCAATGTCATTATCATGGACGTCGATCTTGATCGTATGCGTTATCTAAGCGACGTTATGCCCGCAAACGTGGAAACGGTATTCAGTGCCAGGCTCGCTTTGAAACAGCACTTGATGCGGGCTGATTTAGTCGTTGGCGCCGTGCTCATTCCGGGCGCTCGTTGCCCGGTTCTCATTTCGAAGGACATGCTGCCTACCATGAAGCACGGGGCCGTCATCGTGGATGTTGGGGTGGATCAGGGAGGCTGTTGCGAGACGATTCGACCTACTACACACGAAGACCCGACTTATATTATTGACAACGTAGTTCACTACGGCGTTGCGAATATGCCCGGTGCAGTTGGACGAACTTCGACCTATGCGCTTACAAACGCCACGTTGCCTTATGCGATCAAGCTTGCCGACCAGGGATACAAGCAGGCATGCAAAGAGGACCCGGGGCTGGAAGCTGGGATCAATATCGAAAGAGGGCGGGTCACAAACGAGCCGGTCGCGAAAACCTTCGGCTTTGATTATTCTCCATCAACTGCGGCTGCCTAGAACCAGCCTTCGTACTTGTCAAAATGATGGCTCTACACAATGCTCTTTTACGAAACAGGCTGGAACTAATTGCTGTAGATTGCATGCGATCCCGGAGTTGTGCTGGCTTCCTGAGGGTTAAATCATGAAGAATATTGTCATATTTCTGCTGCTGTTGACGACGCTTGGCGCGGGGTTTATCGCGGCAAAAAGCAAGTTGAGAATAAAACTCGAAGACCTTGAGGGTCAGACTCAGGTGATCGCCCGCGGCAACTTAACACTCCCAATCAACTCTACCGGCGCCATTCGCCAGGCACGAAGGATCGAAATCAAATCCGAGGCGAGTGGCGAGGTTATCGAGATCGCAAAGCACCCGGGCGATAGCGTCAAGGCCGGCGATTTGCTAATCAGGCTAAAACCCGATGACGAGCAACGAACAGTCGATCGCGCGCAGCGTGAGTTGGATGTCGCCACTGCGCGTATGGGAGAGTTTCGGGTTAATTTGGAACAAGCCAAGACTGCGGATATTGCGGCGGCGCGGGCACGCGTTGAACAGCTAGAGCAGTCGATTCGGCTTGCTAAGTATCGATTGGAAAAAATTCAAGGCTTGCCCGATCACCAAAAGAACGTCGAAGAAGTGCTCCAACGGGACACGGCTTATCAAAGTCAGTTGGCTCAACTCGCGGAAGCTCAGGCAACACTGGAAAAGGCGAAGCTCGCCGTGCGCCGGTCAGAGCAATCACTCAAACAGGCGGAGGCCAATCTCGAAAGCGCGAAAACAACCCTTGAAGATGCCAAAGAAAGACTGCGAGAGGCTGACATCTTTTCGCCCATCGATGGTATTGTCGGCGATGTGTTCACGCAAATCGGAGAAGTTATTCAAGGCGGAAAAACCACACTAACGGGCGGAACGGTGCTGGCAGTTATCCTGGACCTCGAGCGCCTCATTGTTCGGGCGGAGGTTGACGAATCGGATATTGGACGGGTGCTGGCTATTGCGCCGCCTTGGGCGAAACCAGGGCATGCCAGCTCGATTAAGATGCCCTCGGACTTAGCCGAAGCTGCGCGGCAATGTGACAGCGTGCCGACCATCGGCGTCGAATCTTTCCGCGATCGCGAATTCGAGGGAGTTATCGACCGAGTTTTTCCCGAGCCGAAGAGTATCAGCAACGTTATTACTTACCTTGTTGACGTCGTGATTACCAGCGAAAATCGTGATGTGCTGTTGCCTGGGATGCGTGCCACCGTTCGTTTTACGGCAGATCATGTTGAGGATGTTGTACTTTGTCCGAACGAGGCAATTAGTGAGGGGAGCGATGGGCGCTTGGGTGTGCATATCCCCAAACCCGACTCACCGCCGGACCAGCACTTAACGGAGTTCGTAGCTGTTCGGATTGGGTTGGATGACGGAGCCTTTTCCGAAATCGTCGAAGGCATTCAGGATGGCGATGTGGTGTATACCAAAATGCCTTTGAAAACCGACTCCAACAAAGACGGCGACAAGAAGCGGAGCTGATTCTGTTTACGGCAATCGCACGACTCGAAAAGCTGATTCTCTCATGATTCATGGCACTCAAGTTCGCAAAGAATACCGCATGGGTGATAGCGTTGTTCATGCACTGGCTGGTGTCGATGTCCAAATCGACGCTGGTGAGTTCGTTAGCATCATCGGCGCTTCGGGAAGCGGCAAGAGCACGCTCATGCACTTGTTCGGCTGCCTGGACAAGCCAACTTCAGGTGTATTGAAATTCCAAGGCGAGGAGATCGGATCATTCTCCGAGAAACGACTTGCACAGATCCGTAATCAACACATCGGTTTCGTATTCCAGACCTTTAACCTCATCAACAGAACGTCAGCCCTCGACAATGTAGTTGTTCCACTCGTCTACACACGAAAAATCTACTCAAAAAAGACGGCACGAGAGGCACTCGAACGTGTGGGACTGGGTAAACGAGCAAGCCATAAGCCGAGCGAAATGTCAGGTGGTGAATGCCAGCGCGTTGCCATTGCACGGGCTATCGTGAATCAACCTGCACTACTACTCGCCGATGAACCAACGGGGAATCTCGACAGCAAGACCGGCGATCAGATCATGGGCATTTTTCACGAGCTTCACGATGCGGGTATGACAATTGTTCTCGTGACACACGAGATGGATGTAGCCGTTCAGGCGGATCGGATCATACGAATGAAAGACGGGCACATTGTAGAAGATACCGCTGTGCTGGATTCAGATCGGAACTCTCTGCTCGCGCAAGGGTCGGCTGCACTCAAGAAGATCATGGAATCGAAGGCGGCGAACCGCCTTCGCCGGACTGGTGGTGCCACCGGTACGCCGATCCAATCAGCACGAGACCTCGGGTAATTTCCCGAAACGAGTATTGTTCTTCTTAAACACGATGAAGCGGTTTCTCCAGGATATTGACTTGAAGCCGTGATATGTAAGAAGCGAGACTGACACCATGTTTCATTTTCGACTTGTTGTACTTGCCCTGCGAGGGTTGCAGCAGAATTTCTTGAGATCGCTGCTCGCTACGCTGGGAGTCATCATCGGCGTCGGTGCGGTTGTGTCAGCTGTGTCGATTCTCGAAGGGCTGCAAAAAGACGTTCTTTCGAGCTTTGAATCACTCGGTGCAGACCAATTGATGATTTTTAACGGCTCCCAAAAACACGGCGGCAGAGATGTCTCCGTCGCATCACTCGTTCCAAATGACGCCGAAGTAGTTGTGGAAGAAAATGAAGACCTTGTCGTTCGCGCCGCACCGCAATACCAATCTGGTGGCCAGATCAAGTATTACGAGCGTAACCTGGGCACAGCCATCATGGGGACTACGAAGGAATACGCAGAACTCAACGATTACGAGGTAGTGGAAGGGAGATTTCTGACGCGCGAGGACATACGATCCAGCGGTGCCATGGTTTGCGTGCTTGGCTACAAGATTCGGCAGGAGTTGTTCGGTGCGCTTCCTGCGATTGGTAAGGCCGTGAAGATTAACAGCAAGAGTTTCATTGTGGTAGGAACCATGGAGGAAAAAGGTGCTCAGGGCATCTTCGAGATGGATCGTCAGGTTATTATTCCTTTGTCAACCGCTATGGGGAGGATGTTCGGCTCGCGTCACCTTACCATGCTATCTGTTCAGTGCAACGATGTGAAAGCCATTCCCGCCTGCATCGAAAAAGTAAAACGAAGCCTGCGTCGTTCCCATCGCATCCGTGCGGGTACGAAAGATGACTTCACGGTTTTTACGCAGGAGCAAGTCAAGCAACAGGTCGGGCAGTTCGCAAAAATCTTCGCGGTTGTTTTCTACAGTATTGCAAGCATTTCCATGATTGTTGGCGCGATCGGTATTATGAACATCATGCTCGTATCGGTCACGGAGCGGACGCGCGAAATCGGCGTCAGGATAGCTGTGGGGGCGCGACGATTCGATATCCTCAGACAGTTTCTCACCGAAGCCAGCATCATCAGCATGTTCGGAGGTCTGATTGGAATCGGCTTCGGCGTGGCAATCTCATCTTTGCTGCAGGACGTGACGCAGCAACTCATCAAACCCTATACGCCGCCTTCGATCGTTGTTATTGCTGTTGTGATGGCTGTGGTCGTTGGCATCGTCAGCGGTATCTACCCAGCTATGCGTGCCGCCCGTTTAGACCCGGTGCAGTCGCTTCGGTTTGAGTAGGTCGTCCGCATAACACTGAGCCAGCCCCGACAAGGTAGCTGACCAATCCGTTTCGTGGCAGAAGTCCCGTATTCGTATGTATGCGGGTTCTGCCTGCGAGATGTCACTTCGCCGACTTGACCTTGCTATTTTGCTTTTGAACTTGTTCGATTATTTCAGCCTGAATCGACGCGGGCGTGGGTCGAAAACAGCCGAACTCCATGGAAAACGTCCCTTGCCCTTGTGTGAGCGAACGCAGGTCGGTCGAATAGCCGAACATGTTAGACAGCGGGACTTCCGCAACAATTATCGTTGAGTTTCCTTTGATTTCCGTAGTGGTAATCATTCCGCGTCGAGAAGCTAAATCTCCGGTAGAAGGCCCCTGAAAATCCGTGGGTACCTCCACCTCGACCGTCATGATCGGCTCAAGCAGGACGGGGCTTGCGTCTCTGATCGCTTGCCGAAAAGCGGTCCTCGCACATACTTGAAAAGCGAGGTCGGATGAATCCACGGCGTGCGACGAGCCATCTTCGAGTATCATTTTTGCGCCGACAACCTCGAACCCCGCCAGCGGTCCTTTGGTACGCGACATCTGAAATCCTTTATCGACCGACGAAATATACTCGCTCGGAATTCGTCCGCCCGTCACAACGTTCTCAAACTCATAATCTTCTTCCGCGTCTGCAGGGAGCGGAATGAGCTTGCCAACAACATGAGCATATTGTCCTGATCCGCCGGTCTGTTTCTTGTGCTTGTAATTGAACTTCGTTTCAACAGTCGGCGCTTCACGGAATTGAACTTTTGGCTTTCCAACTTCAACTTCCGCCTGATACTCTCGCCGCATCCTCTCTACATACACCTCCAGATGCAGCTCGCCCATGCCTGAGATGATCGTTTGCTCAGCCTTTTCGTCAAAGCGTACATGAAACGTCGGATCCTCTTTGACGAAACGATTGAGAGCCTTCGACATGGCATCTCTGTCCGCATTGCGAAGTGGATTGATGGCCATGGAGATTACCGGTTCAGGGCAGTGCATGCTCTCCAAAGAAACACTGACGGATTGATCGCAAATCGTATCGCCGGAAACACAATCAACGCCCATGATGCCGATGATATCACCCGCTCGAGCAACATCCAGGTCCTCACGCTTGTCGGCGTGAATGCGATAAATTCTGCCAATGCGCTGCGACGATCCATCCCTCGTCACTTTGTATGTTTTTCCTTTGCCAAGTTGGCCTTGGTACAATCGCGCATAAGTCACTTGGCCAAAAGGCTCGTCGCAAATCTTGAATGCCATTGCGACCATAGGCCCTTCGGGGTCAGCCGTGATCGTTATCTCTGCACCATCGTTGGAGTTGTCACACGCAAACGCAACGCGATCGAGTGGCGAAGGTAAATAGCGAGTGACGGCATCAATCAACTCCTGGACGCCGGTGTTCTTGAACGCCGACCCCAGGAATACAGGCGTAATCTCTCGGGCTAATGTCGCATTGCGAACAGATTTGTGAATCTGGTCAGGGGTGATTTCGTCCCCCTCAAGCATCGCCTCCATCAACTCATCGTCATACAGGCTCAGCGTGTCGAGCATCCCGGATCGGGCACGCTCCGCTTCATCAAGCAAGTCAGCCGGAATATCGTCATAACGAACATCTTCGCCTTGCGGTCCATCAAAATAGACAGCCCGCATAGTTGCCAGATCGACGACACCCTTCAAGTGAACTTCCATGCCGATCGGAATTTGCATCGGGACAGCAACATGTCCCAATTTATTCTCCAGCTCACCGATCACGCGAGACGGGTCCGCGCCGACACGGTCCATTTTGTTGATAAACGCAAGACGCGGAACACGGTACCGCCTCATCTGCCTGTCCACAGTGATCGATTGAGACTGTACGCCTCCAACCGCACATAGGACCAGCACCGCGCCATCGAGTACCCGAAGCGAACGTTCGACCTCAACAGTAAAGTCAACGTGGCCCGGTGTATCGATGATGTTGATCTGCTTGTCATGCCACTCGATCGTTGTTGCGGCGGAGGTGATGGTGATTCCGCGCTCCTTCTCAAGCTCCATGAAATCCATGGTCGCACCGCCGTCCTTCCCTTTCACCTCCTGAATTCGGTGAATGCGGCCTGCGTAATACAAGATGCGCTCAGTGAGCGTCGTCTTGCCTGAGTCAATGTGAGCGGAAATACCAATATTTCGAATGTTGCTTAAGCGTTCCATGACAAACCGATCCGTCCTTCAATCAAAACTAAAAAACTCTCTTACCATCGTCAAATGACGTTTTGCATCTGCACAAATACCTGGCTGCACTTTTCGCCACTGGCGAATTACTCTCGAATCGCGGGCATCGCCACAACCGATCTATAACTCATTGTGGGAAAGGCGTTTAGGCCGACAGGCCGAACGACCAACACTTCATTCCACAGCCCCAAGCCAGAAAGGTAACAAAGTAGGCAGGGAATTGCAACGGGAAAATGGTAGAGGGCCGAACTTGCCTTCTCTGAGACTGTCGCCACCGTCGACTGAGTTCAGTTGTCGCCATTATCCGTGATATTTTATCGGAGATGAGGCGTATATATCGTGATTACCATCGGCCGGGAACAAAGAGGCCTGTCCGACAGACTTGGTTATCCTGCCGGACAGGCTTCTTTGGTTGCCCTTCCGCTGAAACCGTCCGAATTCGACACAGAACTGCCACGGCTCATTTTACCTTGGACGTTCTTTCGGGGGCCTTGTGGGCGGCGTTTTTGCCCAATCCAATTTAGGGCCTTCGATGGCCAGGATGTACGAAATCCTGATCCCGAAGTCAGGCCCATTGTCGTTGCTGTCTCTGCCGATTTTCATTTTACGCCTGGGCACGCTTTATTGTTGCCCTTACGGCAGACCGGCTCATCTTCTCGATCTCATCACAACCGTTGGGCGGTGTCGGATCAGACATTCATCCACAAGTCGCACACCCAGCGGCGACGTGTACGTTACCGCCAAGACATATCGTTTGGATGGCGGGATCGAATTGGGATCAATGCCCAGCTTGAATTGATACATCTGCGTGACCTGATCCCAATACTTCTGTTGGTGCTCGCGCTGCGAAAGCTCAATCTCCCAGTGATCCAGCCGTTGTCCCTTTGAATCAGCACTTGCCTGAACATACTCAAAAAGCTCCGCCCGCACCTTTCCTGCGATCATAAGCCCGGGATTATCAAGTGCATTCCGAGCCTGCAAGAGCAGTTCAATGCCATCAGGCTTATTTTCACTATTTCCTTTGAAGCTTCGAACGCTTGTGAATGGCTCGATAATCTCAATGCGGCTTGGCATGAGCAGTTCAAGCATACGGCGCTGCTCTGTTGTTTCCATCGAAATCGTGCGGGCTTCGCAGCCCAAGAACAGAAAGGTGAGTGCGACCGCCGGAAAGACAAATCGGAATTGTGGCATGACAGTTTCCAGAGTAGGAAATCGAATCTCAAAACAGGCACACTATGCCTGCAAAACCGATGCGGTCAAGAGCAATCAAGCATCAGGGGCGATTTGCCCGTGTCGGCACAAACCACAAAGGAAATCCGCCAAGGTGTCTAGCTCGGAACAAGAAGATCGAGGAAGATAGTCGATATGCGTAAAACAGAAGAAACAACAACGCTGGAGAGCAGTAATGGCTAATGTTTTGGTGACGGGAGGCGGGGGATTTCTCGGCTCGCACATATGTACCGGTCTGATCGAACGAGGCCATGCCGTTCGTGTGATCGACGATTTTTCTTCGGGGAGGCAGTCCAACCTGGCGCATCTGGATAATAAGGTTGAAGTCCTCGAAGCAGACATTCGCGAGCCGGAAGCGTGCGACAAGGCATGTGACAGCATCGAGTTCGTCTTTCACGAAGCGGCGATTCCTTCCGTTCCAAAGTCCGTTGACGACCCACGCCCAAGCCACGACGTCAACTGCCTTGGTACGTTTAACATACTTCAGTCGGCGGTCTCAAGGAAAGTCCGGCGTGTTATTTATGCGGCGAGCAGTTCCGCATATGGCGACTCAGAAGTGTCACCCAAACACGAGAGTCTGTTGACTGGACCATTAAGCCCATACGCTGTGCAAAAACTTCTCGGCGAACACTACTGCCGATCCTATTTCGAATGCTTTGGCCTGGAAACAATATCACTACGATATTTTAACGTGTTTGGCGAACGTCAGGCACCCGGCAGTCAATACGCTGCCGCAATTCCGGCATTTGTTACATCTATCCTAAACAACAAGCCTCCGGTTGTGTACGGCGACGGAACTCAGACACGCGATTTTACTTTTGTCGACAACGTGGTCCACGGCAACATGTTAGCCATGGAAGCGGAGCGGACAGCGGGCGAAGCCGTAAACATCGCGTGCGGCGGCGCTATCAGTGTCAACGAGGTGATTGCGGCGATTAACCAGATCCTCGGTACGGATATTCAGCCGGAATTCCTGCCCCGACGAACCGGTGATGTAATGCATTCTTGCGCAGACATCAGTTTGGCAGAGAAGATGCTCGGCTTTGCGCCCATTATTTCATTTGAAGATGGCTTGCGCCGCGCAATTGATTACTACCGGTCGAACGCATGACCTTCTCAAGAATGGCCACATTGTGGAGCATGCAACGTCATGAACATTGACGACTTTCAGGCACTTATCAACAAAATGTACAGCGACAAAGACCGCGAGCGAGGCTCGGCGGCGACGTTTCTTTGGCTCTGCGAAGAAGTGGGGGAACTTGCGGCTGCGCTGCGTGAAGGATCACACGAAGATAAATGCGGCGAGTTCGCAGACGTACTCGCCTGGCTCGTGACACTTGCTAACATAAACGATGTTAACCTCTCCAAGGCGCTCCACGCAAAGTACGGCGATGGATGCCCAGGCTGTGGCAGGATGATTTGCACTTGCCAAACCAAACCATGATAAAGCTGCATCGTAGTGACCTCTGGCAACCTGGAGTGCTCTGCCTTCGACCGCATAGATGGACTTATGAATGATTGAATTCTGAGCCGGGTACTATGGCTCTTGAGCAGCGCGAGATCGTTTTGGTCGTATCATTATTTGGTCTTGTAGCTGGGGTGGCATGGTCCACGCTTGCGTGGCCATGGTTGCCGATAACCTTAGAGCGGTGGACAATCGGTGATGACCCGCTCGTGACAGGTGCGGCTTCAAGACGGCTTGTGCCAGGGCATGCGCTTTGACAGAATGCATGCGGAGTTGGATCATATGCGACGCCGGTGAGGCATACGACGTTCTACATGGCCACTCAAGGGTTAATCACCCAATCGTGGACCATGCCACCCAGATCGATAGGGGATTTGTATTTTTCCAACAATACCAAATAGGTGATACGACAAATGATATCTTTCTTTAAGAGAGTGAAGGCCCCTTTCTTTATCCTGTTTCCACTTGCTCAGTTCGGCTGCATTCCTATGCCTGCTGGGGGTGCAAGCGATGTTCCCTGCCTGGAGCCGACGGCGTGGCCCAATGATTCCGCAAGTCTGCTTACTCGACAGGACGGAGGGGGTCTTCTGATTACTTCGCAAACTTCAGATCAAAACAATGAGGATAATTTGGATGGAGTCACTGGTAACGGTGAACATGGCCCGACATACAGGCTCGACGATTCCACTAACGAATTTGAGTTGGCAGAGGAGGGTTCTTGGGAAGAGGCACAAGGAGAGATTAAGAGATGTATTGGATCTGGTGGCGGTGTTCTGTTCGGAAGTTATGTCGTTGATGGCCAGCAGATTCCCCTCCAAGGACGGGGGGTTCGAGTGAGCGGATTTGGAAATGTCGTGGGCATACTTTCAGCGGACGGCAATGTTCCCATCCAGTTCATCTCGTCTGCGTCTACCGGGCAACACTACAGCCAGTTTTTTTCAGCAGAAGATCAATCCCCTCTGAGTGATCCTGTTCAAGTGGGTGTCGGCGGAACCGACGTTGCCACATGCTGGACGGTCGATGGCAGGTATTTGATCTATCATCAGTTCGCGTTGATGCCAGAAGACGAGATAAATGTTGATGTTCTTTGTTTCGTTGAGAATACCACGGAAGTCACCATCGAAACGGAGGAAGAAAGTCCATGAATGGGGAAAGCAGAAATACCACAGGTGGCTTTCGAACTCCTACGATTTCTATTATCAAGAGAGTGAATATCCCATTCTTGTTTCTGCTTCCACTTGCTCAGTTCGGCTGCATTCCTATGCCTGCTGGGGGCGCAAGCGATGTGCCCTGCCTGGAACCGACGGCGTGGCCCAACGGCTCCACACGTCTGCTTACTCGACAGGACGGAGAGAATCTTCTGATTACTTCGCAAACGAGTGAGCAGCGTTCCGAAGACTTTGATGATGGAGACCTTGGCGACGGTGAACATGGGCCGACATACCGACTCGATAATTCCACTAATGAATTCGAGCTACTTGATGACGGTTCCTGGGAAAACGCGCTGGGAGAGGTTACGGCTTGTATTGGATCTGGCGGTGGTGTTCTGTTCGGAAGTTATGTCGTTGACGGCCAGCAGATTCCCCTCCAAGGACGGGGGGTTCGAGTAAGCGGATTTGGGGGTGTCGTTGGCATACTGTCAGCGGACGGAAGTGTTCCCATCCAGTTCATCTCGTCTGCATCTACCGGGCAACACTACAGCCAGTTTTTTTCAGCAGAGGATCATTCCCCCTTAACCGAGCCTGTTCGAGTAGGTGTCGGCGGAACTGACGTTTCTACATGTTGGACGGTCGATGGCAGATTTCTAATCTATTTTCAGCGGGTGTCGCTCCCAGAACGCGAGATTCGCTTCGACGTTCTTTGTTTCGTTGAAAATACCACGGAAGTCACCATCGAAACTGAGGAAGTAAGTCCATGAATGGGGAAAGTACAAAACCTACAAGTGGCTTGCGATTGCTCATGGCATTGGCAAGTGTCTCTTTCGTTTTCTGTGGTAACGCCCATGCGCAGTCTGAGCAACTGTCATTGCCGCTTTATGATGCGCGGATTACCCTCGATCGCCTAACACCGACCTCACTATCTGAGAGCATTTTTTCTATGTTCACAGAATGGCCACACCATTCGCCTTATGCCGTTTGCTGTAATTGGGTGGAAAACACCTGGCATGTTGGGGTGAGATCTTAAAGCGACATTGCAAGCCGATTGCGATTCTCACAATCTACAAGGTGCATTCTGAAAAAACTTCGGAAAATGCTGGAATTATCGGAGACTCGCGCCTATTACTGAGAAGTGGGTTGTGTTTGCATTGCGATATACGAGTGATGTTGCTGTGCTTGAAGGAGCGATTCTTCGATTGCACGCTCGCCAGGGGCAGGGGGGCCTGTTCCTCAGGGCTATGGGTTTTAGCTGATCAAATAGAGACGGGTGTCTGACATAGGCGCGTGCTGCCGGCAATATGATTTCCTGGCGGCGTGCGTAGTAGGAATGGTCCGCGCGTTTAAGTGGGGATCGTCAGCTTCGGCGTTTTTTTCAGGTGGGTGCGAATCCTAGTACCGATGACACCATTTGCCTTCACCGTTGTTTGTTGTCGTTGTTGCACGATCCCCATTAAGATATCGACGGCTGGGCTTGCTTTTGTCGATGATTGCTGCCTATTGCTGGCGGGCGTTTACAGTGCCGTTGCAAGCAGAACGCCATCAACATGAACCACGGTGGCTGTTTACTTGTGACGAACAGCCGACACAGGGAGTCGAACCCTGAACCTCAGCTTTACGAAAGCTGCGCTCTACCATTGAGCTATGTCGGCAAACGCGCCGCGCATGGGCGTGTCAATGAATCCAAGCCTCGCAACGGGCTGATTTGTAAGGTTTTGACGATCTTGCGTCAAGAGATCACACCCGTTCCAGTGCATATCGGCTGACTTTGTCGTACGTCGTTGCGAGAAACCCAATCACCGGAAAACTGCCACGTGGAAAGGGCGATGGTCCGAGTTTTTCGAGTATTTCCAAAGGCGCTTCCGGCGGTTCGATCTGTATGGATATTTCGTCCAACTCAGGACCGCATTCCCAGAATCGATCAAGAAATTCCTCCGCCGATGGGACCTTTGGTGAGGTCATTGCCATTTTACGGCTTAACTGCGGAACGTCTTCAAGTTGGTCTGTTAGTTGAGGGTTGTTCATTCGTCAGCTACAGCCTCCTGAGATAGCGCGAAAAGTTCACGAAGTTTTTCCGTAGACAATTCGGTTAGCCATTCTTCACCGCTCCCAATGACGTGATCGGCTAGCTTCTGTTTTTCCTCGATCATCTCGCTGATTCGCTCCTCCAGTGTTCCAATGCAAACGAATTTATGAACCTGAACCTGTTTCGTTTGCCCAATTCGATGAGCGCGATCCGTTGCCTGGTTTTCCACAGCCGGGTTCCACCAACGATCGTAGTGAAAAACGTGGTTGGCTTCAGTGAGGTTAAGGCCGAACCCGCCCGCTTTTAGAGAGAGGATGAGAATCGGATGGTCCTGGTTTGGAGACTGAAATTTTTGAACCATCTCGTCTCGCTTCTTCCGAGGAACTCCGCCATGAAGGAAAAGAATGGGGCGACCGATCTTTTCGGCAAGATGTTGTTCGAGAAGTTGGCCCATTACTTTGAACTGTGTGAACACCAAGGCGCTGTCGTCTTCTGAGACGGCTTCTTCAAGCATCTCCGTTAGCCTGTCACACTTTCCGCTTCGATGGGGGAGTGCGGTCCCATCGCTCAGGAAGTGAACCGGGTGGTTGCACACTTGCTTGAGTTTGACGAGTGTTGCGAGGATGAGCCCTCTTCGTTGGATTCCTCCGGAGTCGTCGATCTGTGTCATCATCGAGTCGACCAGAGCTTGGTATAGGCCCGCTTGTTCCTTTGTTAGGTTGCAATAGACGGTCATCTCCAGTTTCTCAGGCAGATCGTCGAGAACTCCTGGATCGCTCTTCAACCTTCGTAATACAAAAGGTCGAATAAGCTTTCGCAAGCAAGCCGCTCGATCGCGGTCGTGCTGTCGTTCGATCGGTAGTGCAAACCTCCTTCGGAAATCTGTGGGGCTTCCCAGGTATCCTGGGTTCAGAAAATCAGCGATCGACCAGAGCTCGCTCAAGCGGTTCTCGACAGGCGTGCCAGTGAGCGCAATCCTGTTGGCAGCACGAAGAGACCGCACCGCTACAGACTGCTTGGCCGATGGGTTCTTGATATTCTGCGCTTCGTCGAGCGTGATACGATACCATTGCACCTGGGCGAGGTGTTTCTGGTCGCGATGAGCCAGTCCGTAGGTCGAAATAACCACGTCGCAGTTCGATGCTTCTATCGCAAATTGCTCGCCGCTGAGTCGGTCCAGGCCGTGATGGACCATGACACGAAGCGAAGGTGCGAATCGCTCTATTTCGCGATTCCAGTTGCCGACCAAGGACATGGGCACAATCAAAAGTGTTGGGCCGGGCGCCTCGCTATTTGTCCTTTCGTGTTCGAGCAGCGCGATCAGTTGGATGGTCTTTCCCAGCCCCATGTCATCTGCCAGGCAGGAACCCATTCCGTGTTTATGAAGAAAGGCGAGCCAATCGAGGCCTCGCTGCTGGTACGGTCGAAGTGTTCCTTTGAATTCCGGAGGTTGCCCGACAGACGTAATGCTTGCGTCTTCCTCGGAGGCATTGAGAAATTGATTTATCCAGCCCTCCGCGCGAAGAGTGCCAACTGGAAGGCCCGTTTCGCTATCCTCAGCCAAGTATCCCGCTCTCAGGGCCTCCATCAATGTCATCGATCCCGTTTGGCTTTTTTGCAGAAACTTGATCGCGGCTTCGATGTCCGTCGGTTGGATTTCGGCCCATTGGTTCTTGAGTTTCACGAGGGGCTGATTGGCCGTTGCCAACTTGGAAATCTCTTCGATTGAGAGTTCTAAGTCTCCCACCGCTACTCGCCAATCGTAATCGACGAGGGAATCAAGCCGCATGGAATTGCCCGTTGTGCCGGACGATCCACTTCCTTCATCTTGAGGCTTGACGTTCAGCATTAGATGTAGCTTGGGACGCTCTTGACGCCACCATTTTGGCAGTACGATGCCAAACCCTTCGGCTTCCAGAACCGGCGCCGCATCGCGCAGAAAACTGTATGCATCAGCGATGTCAATATCGCAGTGAGCCGGGCCGTCGAGTTGCGAACAGGGTTCGATGGGTGGGAAATAGCGGGCAGCTTTCTTGATGTCCTGTCGAATTTTTTCGTGAGCATCGTCCAGTGGACGTGAAAACAGCGTCTGCGCCTTTCCTGAGTCATGGGCCAACTCAACAAGGTCAATTAGCGATTCTGGGTCGTCGTTCATTCGAGCGTATGCTCGAATCTTCCACTTAGCGGCTTGCGCCTTGCGAGAAGCTAGTTCCTCTTCGCTTGCTGGCGACGCCGTTGAATCCAGCTCGATCGGGGAAAGCTCTGATTGTTTCGGGGGGATCAACTGAAAGCAAGTTTGCAGCGAATCTTCGATAGATGGTGGCGCGAGTTGGCCGACCCATCCCTGTACGGCATCATGGATCGTACGGAGTTCCTCTTCAGGTCCTTCAAGTTCGGGCTGATCCTGAACCAGTGAGCGAATCCATTTTGTTACCGGCGCTCCGCTCGAGTTTTCCTTTTCGACAAGAGCGTGCGCAAGTTCGTCGTTTCTTAAACAACGCCGGACAATGGCGTCCGTTGTTGCGCTGAAAAAATCCTCTACCAAAACTGTCGCTTGCTGCGAATCAGGCGATTCTTCAGAAAAACGACATAGCGGTGGCATGGCCTCGATAAGTTGATGGAGTCGCTCTGTTACGCCAGGCTCGTCCACGATGGGTCGCCAATAGCCGCGATAGTGAGAGTCGCCAACACGGCGTATAGCAGGAACGAAACGCTGTTTGGCCAGGAGTTCGCCTAGTAGTGACGCCGCACGAGACCAGTATTTAAGCGACGCGCCGCCTACCAATGGTCCAGCGGGCATATTCGACGCACCCTTTAGCATGTCGAAAGCGTCCTCCGGCGTGAATTTGAGCGAGTTGACGGTGGTTCGAGTCAGCTCGGTCTGCACTTCTGTCAGTACCTGGGATTTCGAAGTTGGTTCATTGCCGACGTTTGCACCTTGCGACGAAAGCAATCTCCCATCTTGAAATGGAAGTATCAGGGAAAGTGTGGAGTCTTGCCCTGCTGTGATGAGCAAGCTGTCCCAAATATCACCCAACTCGCGACGCAGTAGGCTTGAGTTGACGAAGAATGATTCCGGACAATCCGTGTCTTCGGGGAGATCGACTCCGAGCGCATCAGCCTTCGGCTCGGCGCATATTTCTCCCCAAAAATGCATGGCACAGCTGTTCCAAATTGCATGTACGATAATCATGGGTATGCGCGTGTTAGCTACTCTCCGCAACGTCGTCCTGGCCGCCCCTACGGCCAAAGAGCCGAACCGGCTATCATAGCATGGCAGCCGGACGCGTCCAGCGCTTTGAGAGGTGTAGCGATAGCCTGAGCTGGATTGCTTTGGGTTCTATTATGGCAGGTGAGACCAAACGATCAGCTTTGGCAGGCGTGGGTTGCTGGTTCGTCTATGGGGCTTCGCCGGAGGGGACGATTTCAAAATCAATACGAAACGGCTCCGGTCCAGCGTCGTTGATCTCAAGCCGAACTATGAGCAAGGCCTCGCAAGCAAATTCCAACCCGATTAGCGTCTCAAGCGCCGCCGCTTTACCCCGGCTTGTGATTTGTTCGGAGCCTTCAACGACTTCAAAAAACTCAACTCCGTCCACCAAGGCTGACGTTTCGATCCCGTCGCTCTCGATATTTGTATTGATAAGGCCGATTAGAGTCGGCGTTCCCACGCCAAACGCGCGACCGCAGGATAGAAAACTTCCAAATTCCGTGGAAGCCAGCGACGATTCGCTGTTTGGTTCGAGTGTTCGTCCGGTGCTCTGAGAGGCGAATTGTCCAAAACTCGGCTCGGAGGTTTGGTCAAGCTGGTCGTAAGTCCCGTAGGTGAACGCCGCTCGGTAAGGCGTGTTGTTAATAAAAAGGATCCGGACCGTCCCGCGAGCGCCTGCGCGGTCGCCGCCGAGCGAGGCCGATTGGTTCGCCAGAAAAGACCCACACCCATGCACGATCAATGGTAGTAACACGATTGAGACAGCCCACAGTTTGTTCCATCTCTTGCCCGGTGGAAGGCTCGAACTATTCTGATTTTGCTGCGGCATGTGCAATTCCCTGTCCCTGTTCGCCATCGCTTCACAGAGCATATCCGGCTCCGAGACCGTTGCAAGACCAAGCGTCGATATGCAAGTCACTACTGCAGCGCAATCATCCAGATGACCGCCCGCATGGGACGGCCCCTCAGCGACCGGCCTCAACTCGTCGCAGCGCTTGTGCTGAGCGTATGCCATATGAGCGTCTTGAGATTAAACAGTACATGAATGGCGATGGGAGGCAGGAGCGAGCCGGATTTTTCATAGGCGTACCCCAGGACAATAGACAGAACGAGCAGGGCGGGGATGGCGTGAGGTTGCGAAAAATGGAAGCCGGCAAAAATGGCTGACGTTCCAAAAATCGCAACCCATTTGCTGTTAAAGAGATTGATGCATAAGGTCTGCAGCAGTCCCCGGAAAAAGAACTCCTCGGCTATGGGAGCAACCAATGCCGCCCCAGACCATATGACGACGATCGCGAAGGTGGATGCTTCATCCGAGCCAAGCGCGTTCAGGGATGGGTGCGCTTCGAGTACGAAATCAGGTGCGAACCTGTTGACCATGTACAATGTTACGTCGTGGACGATAGGACACAAACTGAATGCGCAGAGCAATGTCAGCATCGTCATAACGAGCATGCGTGAATAACTCTGGCGCGGACCGAACACAAAACGCCACACGCCTTCCCGGAATCGCTGATGAGAAATGACCAGTATGGCTACGATGCCGGCAAGATGTCCCACAATGCCAGCCGAGATGGCAAGCGGGTTCGCTTCGCCGTTGTCCAGAGTCGCCGGGACTAAACTCGCGAAAACAAGACTCGCCGTGAAATAGACCGCCATGGCGATCAAGACCGCGTCTTCGGCTATGGTATTGGGGCGAGGCGGCGCGTGTGCAAGTGGGTCGCGTCTTGAGCGAATGGTCCACAACAAGAAAACCACCGCGAGAATGGCCAGCCCGGCAAAGGTGATGACATGATCGATTTGCGTGAGCTGTTGGGTGATTGGGGAAGGCTCATTTTGAGTCACCAACGGCGCAGCTATCTCTGCTACAATACCAACGGAATAACTTGCGGACGTGGAGGCCATAGGTGCCAACTATATTGGACAAGATCGTGGAAACCAAACGGCGGGAAGTCGCCGTGGCGAAAGATACCCGCTCTGTCAGCGAACTCAAGAAGCTGATCGGACTTGCGGATCCGCCTCGTGATTTTTACAAAGCGCTCTTGCCTTGCAATGAACGAGTCCACTTGATTGCCGAACTCAAAAGAAGGTCGCCGTCGGCTGGTGTCATTGTCGCCGATTTCGATCCTGTTGCGATAGCGAAAATTTTTCATGCAAATGGGGCGGCTGCGCTGAGTGTCTTGACCGACGAAGAGTATTTCCAAGGCCGACTCCAATACATTGAGATGGTGAAACATGCTGTTCCCTTGCCGGTACTGAGGAAGGATTTCCTCATTGATGACTATCAGGTCTACGAATCTCGAGCCGCGGGCGCTGATGCGATTTTGTTGATCGTTGAAGTGCTCGGGGTTTCGCGTACGAAGGAAATGTTGGCGATTGGGCAATCGTTGGGGCTTGCTGTTCTCATTGAGGTTCATGACGAGGAAAACCTCAAGCGGCTTCTCGAAGCGGTTGGGCTTCCAATGTCCGGCCATTATCTTCTGGGTATCAACAACCGCGATCTATCTGTTCAAAAGACAAATCTGTTACAAACGAAGCGGCTAGCTTCGCTGCTGCCCAGCGGGACCCCTTTCATAGCCGAGAGCGGAATTAAGACTCATGCAGATGTGCGGGCGGCGCATCAAGCCGGTGCCACCGCGATGCTCGTGGGTGAGTCGCTCCTTCGGGCGGATGATATTGGGGCTAAGGTCCGCGGTTTATTGGAACAACCAAACAAGTGAGACGATTATGATTCCTTTCATTTTGAGATTAAGTGTCGCAGTTTTCTTCCTTTTTTCGTTCACTCAGTTCGGCTGTGTTCCCGTTGGGGGGGAGAGTGATGTGCCTTGTCTGGAACCGACGGCGTGGACGAAAGAGTTTTTTGTTATCCTTGCACGACAAGACGGTGACGATGTTCTGCTCACTGCGCAAACGAGCGATCAGCGTTCCGATGATTTCAATGATGATGATGGAGTCATTGGCAACGGT
>JAJDEA010000109.1 GCA_029260035.1 Phycisphaerae bacterium | reverse complement strand
GGGTTATGGCCTCTTCCGAGCGGCCCGAATGGGCCAGCGCGTCGGCCATGTCGGACATCAGGTCGGCATCGTTGGGGTTGAGCTTGACCGCGCGCTCATAGGCGCTGATCGCCGGCTCGTGCTCCTTGCGGTAGAGATGGGAGAAGTGCAATTGGTCGAAGGTAGTTTCAGATACCAACAATAGTAAACGCGCATCCCATCCGCGGCTTGCGGCGATAGGGCAATCGCAGCAACTCGATCTTTCTTTTGGGCGAGTCACTTGAGTGCGCCTTCAATGCATTCGAAAACCGAAGCAAGTCTTGACAATGTGACCAGCGTAAGAACAGCATGCCGTGGAATGGTCCAGTTGCCTAAGGAATGATGTTCGCAAGACAAATTTAGAGGAGAACACAGTTGGAATTCAATTTTGATAATCTCTCTCGACCAACAGGGACTACTGCACCTATTGATCCGTTTGAAATATTTTCAAAAACACCTAATCTTGAGAACGTACCAAACGATCTTTGGAAAGGGCAAGCCGAGGCTCTAAGTCGTTGGCACAAAAACAGAAATGCTTCTGACAATGTAATTCTTCTAAATACCGGAGCTGGAAAATCAATCGTAGGGATTCTTATTGCACAGAGTCTTGTCAACGAAAATATTGGCCCAATTGTTTTTGCATGCAGCACAATTGATCTTGTTGAGCAAACTGCACGAGAGTGTGATCGTCTCGGAATAACATACACAAAACGAGCAAGAGGTGAATTTTCGAACGATCTGTTTGAAACAGGAAATTCTTTTTGTATTACGACGTATCAGTCATTGTTTGTTGTCAATACTACGTTTAATGGAGTGAAGGAACCCGCCGCAATTATTTTTGATGATGCGCACGTTGGGGAACGTATTATTAGAGATGCATTCACCCTAGCCATCAATAAGGAAGACTATCCCGAACTTTTTCAAAACATAATCGAAATCGTGAGGCCTGAATTCAACGCGCTCGGTAAGGGACCACATCTTAATGCTGTTCTAGATCAAGTTGGAACACATTCAGTAACAATGTGTCCGCCGTCAACGTCCTTCCGTCATCATGGAGAGATCATAGAAGCGATCAATCGCACCGAGAACTGGCGCAGCACGAGTCTAATGTTTCCGGCTATTCGACTTTGGGAAAACATCGGCACGTGCGCAATCTTCGTATCGGCATCCTCCATCGAGATTACCCCTCCTTTCATCCCGATTGGTGTCTACAGATTTTTTGGGAACAACGTCAGACGTATCTATCTTTCCGCGACGATGGAATTCGAAACCGACTTTGTTAGAGGCTTTGGTCAGCGAGCAAAAGACCCGATAGTTCCGGAGAATGATGCAGGTAATGGTGAAAGGCTAATATTGCTCGGTAGTGAATTTGACAAAGATGTGGACAAACGGGATGTTGCTAGGGAAATTCTTAAGAACCACAAACTGCTAATTTCGGTACCATCCTATCCAAAAGCGAATGCTTGGAGGGATTTTGGCTCACCTCCTTCTCGCGCGGATTTCACTAACGAACTCCAAGCATTCCGTGCAGCATCCTCAGGTTCGTTCATTTTGGTTTCGCGGATCGACGGAATTGACCTACCGCAGGACACATGCAGAGTAATGTTCATTGACGGTTCTCCAACTGGAGCTAGTTTGATGGACCGGTATCAGTTCCAGCAGCTGTCACTCGCGAATCTTTACTCGACAAAGATGGCAAGTCGCGTCACCCAACTTCTTGGGCGCATCAATCGAGGTCGAAGTGACTATAGTGCCTTCGTGGTCACTGGCGATGACATCAATAAGTGGCTGAAAACTGAGCGAAACGTTGCACTCCTGCCGCCACTCATCCGGAAGCAGGTGATTCTAAGTCAAACCGTGCAGAAAGGCATGAAAAAACTAAGATCCAGCGAAGTTGCAGTTCTTGTTTCTCAGGTTTTAGCTCGCGACGCAGGATGGCTCAAATTTTATCGTGAGACAGTCGACGGACTCGAAGTCTCATCTGATGCGTTGCAGAGGGTCAAAGAACGAGAGACCCAACTCGCCTCATCCGCAGAAGCGGAGTGCAAATTCATGACACGATTATGGCAAGGCGATGTCGCAGGAGCAAGAAAGGAGTTGCTGGATGTGCTAGACGACACGGCCATGGCAGATGCAAAGCTCGCCGGATGGTATTCTGTTTGGCTGGCATCGACTTATGAGGCTGAGGGTGATCATGAGACGGCGATAGCACACTACAAAAAAGCTAGGGCGCGCCTCTCCTACTGGCTGAATGTTCCTCACAAAAGTGAATTCGAACAAGAGTCCGACAACGACGATAGTCAAACGATTCTACAAAGACAACTACTGGCTGTTAATCATAATGGTCCTCAAGCTCTTGGAGATTTGGTTGCAAAGCTAAAAATTCAGTCCAGGGAGTTAGGTGATTTCACAGTTTCGTCCAATAGGCATGAAGAAGCACTGCGCTTGTACGGCGAACTTCTAGGGTTTTCGGCTAGTCGACCTGATAATGAAGAAGGTCTGGGTCCAGATGTGATTTGGAAAGATGACGAAATGAAAGAACTAATTGCTTTCGAATTAAAAACACAAAAGGACAATCCCGCTGAGTACACGAAGTCAGAGATCGGACAGTGTCACAACCATATCCAATGGATCAAAGAAAACGAGGCGGACTTTACATTTAATGGCTTGCTATTGGTGGGACCGCCAGGCCTATGCAGACCAGAAGCCAGCCCATCTGACAACATTTTTTTGGTCGAGACGGAATTTTTGGTCGATCGCTTGAGAGAACTTGCAGTTAAGATTGAAGACACCCGTGGTAGGACTGCATTTGAACGGTGGGGCTTACTAGAAGAACTTGGGCGATTGGCTGAGTGGCAGTTAGCTGGTTTTTTCAAGGCACTCGCGCAAACACCACTACGTTCACTTCGACCGTAATGAGTGTGCATTCGCGGCCGGTGTACTTGAACGTAGTGTGCAAATTCCTCGATCCACCATTGCCATCATTCAACAAAACGGGCCAACGTTCTGTCACAGAATGAACATAAAATGTTCGAACGGGGATGTACGAACTGCGCGCGACCTATCGTATAGTTAATTATGGGGCCTATATACATGTGTGACCCATTGACAAAGGTCACGTAAGTACCTAAATATAGGGTGTAGCAAAGGAGCGCACCCGATGATCCAGCAATTTGATAGCCTCATTGAAATGATGGAAGTGTTTTCAGACGAGCAAGTCTGCATCGATCATCTTCGCGCCATACGCTGGAAAGACGGCGCTTATTGCCCGCATTGCGGCTCTACAAAGGTCTATCACTTCAAAGACAATCGCACCCACAAGTGCGGCGATTGCAAGTCCAGGTTTTCAATCAAGGTCGGAACCATTTTCGAAGACAGCAAGCTGCCGCTTCGCAAGTGGTTCATGGCGATCTGGTTGATTACTAGCCACAAGAAGGGCATTGCCAGCACGACGCTCGCCAAGGATATTAAAATCACACAAAAGACGGCATGGTTCGTTCTGCATCGCCTTCGCCACGCTTCCCGTACAAAATCATTCCAGCGTCCGTTGCAAGGTGAAGTAGAAGTGGACGAGACCTTTCACGGCGGCAAAGAAAAGAACAAGCACTCTGACAAGTGTCAGAACAAAGGGCGCAGCCCTGTAGGCAAGACGGTCATTTGGGGCGCACTGGAACGCGACGGTGAGTTCCGTGCCAAGAAAATTGACAGCCTCAAATCCGTTAAGGCCGAAGTCATTGCGAACGTCGCTCCCGGCTCAAACGTCATGACTGACGAGTTCGCCGGATACAAGGGTTTGCAGGGCACCTACAACCATCACACAACGAACCACACTGCTGGTGAGTACGTGAAAAACTTCTACAATCACACGAACGGTATCGAAGGCGCGTGGTCCCTAATCAAACGCCAGATTTATGGCATCCACCATTGGGTAAGTCCAAAGCACTTGAACCGTTACCTCAACGAGATGACATGGCGCTATAATAGGCGCGACTCAGATGAAGGCCCGCGCGTTAATGACCTGCTTGGATGCGTGGAAGGTCGTCTAACATACAAGGCACTTAAAGCATGAGTGATGAAAAAAAATACACTGAAAAATTCGGATTGGATATGCCGCTTGATGAAGCGTTGAAACGCTTCGCAACTGTAACCAAAGAGGAATTGGACGAAACAATTTCAGGAGAGGATTCGCATAACCTCATCCCAGACGGCGAGGCCGAACTAGTTGTCTTTAAAGGAAATCACATTCGAAAAGTTTTTCACGAGAGTGAGTGGTGGTTTTCAATCGTTGATGTGATGAGTGCGTTGACGGATTCCTCAAGCCCAAGAAGATACTGGTCAGATTTAAAATCTAAGATGCTGAAAGACGAGGGGTTTTCCGAGTTGTACGATGAAATCGTACAACTGCCCTTAACGAGCGCTGATGGGAAAATGTACAAAACTGATGCGTCTAATGCGGAGACTCTTTTCAGGATAATTCAATCCGTACCATCTCCCAAAGCAGAGCCATTCAAGCGGTGGTTAGCGCGCGTTGCATTTGAGCGGATTCAGGAGATCCAAGATCCTGAGATTGCAATCAAGCGCGCTATCATGGTGTACCAACTCCAGGGACGTTCCATGGATTGGATCGAACAACGGATTCGTTCGATCATGGTTCGCAAAGAGCTTACTAGCGAATGGAAAAAGCGCGGCGTTGATGAAAGTCACGAATTCGCGATTTTGACAAGCGTCCTTTCAACTCGAACATTCGGGTTGAGTCCGTCTGATCATAAGGGTTTGAAGCGCCTAAAAAGGCAACACAATCTTCGGGATCACATGACGGATTTAGAGCTAATTCTTACTCAGTTAGCGGAAAAATCTACGAAAGAAATTGCACAGATTAGAGACGCCCAAGGATTTACCGAAAACAAGGTCGCCGCTCGTATCGGCGGTGACATCGCTGGTAACGCGCGCCGCAGTCTAGAAGATGAGACGGGAAAGCGTGTTGTTTCAGACTCAAACTTCCTAGAGAAAAAGAGAAAAAAGTCACTGCCCGAAAAATAGCCATGGGCACTCAGCTTTCATATGGAACGCCCATGCGAATGGACATCGCACTTTGGGAAACCTGAAACAGTTCCGCTAGAGATTGAATGCTATCAAGACCATTATCAAGAGCCTCACTGATCAAGTGATGCGGCATCAGAATATCCGCAGCCATGCGGTTCGCTTCATACTCCATTTTGTTGGGCAATCCACTACGATATAATGCGTCATCGTAAATGCCATCTCCGATAGCATCACGATGCAGAATATAATGCGCACATTCGTGGGCCATGGTGAAACGGCGGCGATGGCTATGGTGGTTCTCATTGACATATATGGCATAATGTTCATCGTCAGCACGCTTGATCATGCCTGAAACATCCTCCGGCCAATCGACATAGAACACCGGAACACCAAGCTGTTCGGCCAGAGGAATGACATGAACAGGGGCGGCCTCCTGATGCTGTCGAATTATCGCTTTCGCGGTTTCAATTCGCATGTCTAACCTTTCCCATTATCTGACATCTCTTTTGCCGCAGTCGCCTTCCTTGGATTTGCTACAGCGGGCGTACTGGACGGCTGATCCGTTCGATCACGCAACTTCTTAATATTTTCAAATTCGTCTCGCATCTCTCCTATCAAATCAGCCAAACGTTTTTCCGCAATATCTTCAGCCGTCTTTTTGGCCACGCTATAGGATTCACCCTTGACGTATCCAAACGCGAACAAGCCACCAAAAATGAGAAGCACGCCGACAATTCCAAATAGGAACGTAACCAAATCAAGCCGCCCAAGCTGAGCGGCAGCGGCCAGGCCATCAGAGTTTGTTCCAATCTCTGAAAGTTTTTCAATCAGGGTCTCAGCCTGAACGACCAACTCGGAAAGTTTTTCCTGCTGTGCAACGAGACTATCTTTCATCTCCCGAACAGGCGCCAACGCTAGTCTCCCGAATCATATGGTGTTGATCCGGTACATTATCCACATATTGCCGGGAAATGCGAATTTCGGGCGGAGCCTAGGTCACACACGTATATAGGTCCCTTAATTATCTCAAGTATATTCTGCAATATAAACGACTATATATTCTTTAAACCCGAAGTTATTGAGAACTAATGATTCGATATGTAAGTTCCGCAACGGTGCCTTGACAGCAAAAAACCGATTTCTAAACATATGCTACGATGATCTGTCGTATGCTGCTCATTCGGTCAAAGCCCCGCCCGCCTGAGCCCCTCGACAAAGTGCTGCACGTCGTCCTCGAACTTGTCCGGCTGGACCGCCGCCCAGTGATCGATGTCGAAGTTTGGATGCGCCGCCAGCACCTTGGCAGCCTCCGCGCGGGCTTCTGCCTCGCGGCCCAGGTGGCCGTAGCTTGCCGCCAGGATGCGCCGGCCCTCGGTCGGGTTCTGCATGGTCTGGATCGCGCGAATGGCTTCTTCGTATTGCTTCAGGTTGAAGTAGGCACCGCCCAAATGCCAGATATACTGGTCGGGATAGAACGGATTGAGCCGCATCGCCTTCTGCAACAGGGTTATGGCCTCTTCCGAGCGGCCCGAATGGGCCAGCGCGTCGGCCATGTCGGACATCAGGTCGGCATCGTTGGGGTTGAGCTTG
>JAJDEA010000108.1 GCA_029260035.1 Phycisphaerae bacterium | reverse complement strand
GCTTTGGAATTCATTGAGGATGACGAACTCGTCGAAGTGACGCCCGACGGAATCCGCATTCGCAAGTCATTCCTCAAAGAACTGGACCGACGCCGAGCATCGAGAAAAAAGGCGTAAACGGCTCTGAGACCGTAGGGTGCGTCCCGGACGCACCACCTATCCTTCCGTTGACCGATCTTGCTGGCTTGTCGATAGTGCCACTGTTTGTCACACGTTGCTTGATCTGCTTTGGAGATGCGTAATGCCGCATGTCAAAGTGAAGGTGCGGCTGGGCCGCACCCTACAATCTGCAAAACATCGGATGTCATGTGACGCCGTATAAAGATGCCGTCGTCACGGCCGTGTCTCCTCCGGCCGTCCAACGAATATGGCCAGATCGTTTGGATCAATATTCGGAACAAAGAAGCTATTTGTTGTGAGGTACGCAACAAAAAACTCCCCCTCGAAAATTAAAGGAGGGTTGGTTGCGAAATCATTCCACGGGCTCAAAGGACCGAATGCGCTACCGTACGTTCCAAACTCATTCCAAATGGAGAACGAGCCGAATGTACTCCCATATGTCCCGAAGTCATTGGCAATACTGTCAGAGTCAAAGGCGTTGTCATTTATGACGCCAAGAAACTGTCCGTCGTCAGCGATGATTACAGATTCGACGGCGATGGGTGGTGCAAACCCGAACTCGCACGCATCACCCACCCCATCTACGTCGCTATCAGCTTGATCAGGGTTCGGGAAAAGAATGCAGTTATCTACTGAGTCTTCAATCCCATCACCGTCAAAGTCGATGAAAAGCTCGCATGAATCCCCGACACCATCTCCATCACTATCAATCTGCGCTGGATCGAATGTAAGTGGGCACACATCGCAGTCTTGCGGGATTCCGTCGGCGTCGAAGTCAAACCGGTCATCTCCCCCAAGACACAGGTCGCAGGCGTCGCCGAAACTATCAGAGTCCGAGTCGGCCTGATCCGGATTGACGACAGTTACGCAGTTGTCGGTATCATCGGGAACGCCGTCAGCGTCTTCATCAGGCCGTGGAGTGGCTGGGTCGTTATCGCAAAATCCGTCAAAGTTCAACTCGTCGTAGTCGGAGCAGCCGTCGTCGTCTGTATCCCGCACATTGATCGGATTATCCGTCGCGTCGAAAGGGTCGGTACCGGGAATACTGTTAATTTCATCATCATCCGTGAACCCATCTCCATCACTATCTAATGGCGGAATGTCGTCCAGAACCGTACCGCTAACGAACCTCTCCGAGACCCACCCAACTAACTGACTCAGAGTGTCAACGCGCATCGCGGCATTGATTTCTGAGTTTGAGGAAAAACCCAAAGCGTGAACGCCTATGATCTGGCCTTCGTCGTTAAAGACGGCACTACCACTCACGCCTGCCTCTGTCGAAATATCGTATTGAAGCAGCTGCCCGTTTTCTGGAGTTGTAGTTGTTCCAGAGTCGAACGGGCGAATCGCACTAATTGTCCCGGCATGGCAGCTGACACGCGGGTGGAATTCACCAGAAGTGAATATGCCAATAAAGTCAATTCCTATCGTGCTGCCAGGAAATCCACAAAGTGAAACACTGTCAAAGACTGAAATATGAGGCACCCTGTTGTCATCGGGAAGCGTCAGAAAGTTTGGTATCGCTAGGTCAGTTTCTAGTAGACCGACATCTGGAGTGCCTATTAAAGAGTCTGCATCGTAATCCGGGTGTGCATACAATATTGTAATTGCCCGCTGCACTCCCGATTCGTGCTGAAAAGCTCCGGCAACCCCATTAGGTTCGCCCATTACGCGAATAATACCCTCCACTACATGCGCATTTGTAGCAAGTAAGTTCGGGCCTACTCCGAATGCAGTTGCGGTTGTCACTGAGAAATCACTGGCGGCAACTACAAGCCAAGATGCTTTCTGGAAATCTTCAACCGTTTGTCTTATTTCATCGTCCCGACCATCCCCAATAGCTCCGGGTTCTGGTCCAGACAGTTCAGCAGAAGGTTCGGCGGTAGGCATATTCCCGCAACCGTTTACCGCAAGCATCAGTAACGGAACCCAATAAAGCAGAGATTTCATGAGGTCACTCCTGAGATAGCTCCCTTGTTGATGCCGGGTGACGACGTGCTTCGTGTGCCTAGTTGACGACGGCAACGCAGATCACCTTTCTCTTCTGCGTCCCGGCCGACAGCTTAGCCGCAATGCTGCCATTCTAACAGGTTCGACCGGCAAGCTCAAGGAATATCAGAGACACTCCAAGTAGGATTTAACGGCAATCGAGCCATCTCCGCGAGCGTCACAGAAAAACAGTGCATCCCACCACCATCCAATGTATAAGATATTCAGCACGAACGTATCGACAAGTGCCGTTGGCTTGCGAGGGACAATGTCATGGCTGATGCACAATATCCTGAACCTGAGCAGAGCGAAGAAAAGGATGTCTTCTGCCCGCGCTGCGGCTACAACCTCCGCGCGATTCCCGAGAGAAGATGTCCCGAGTGTGGCTTCGGTTATGACCATGCAGCGATTCAGGCAGTTGCGCTCGCGGAAGTTCGAGAATGGGACGCTCGCTATCGCAAGACGATTATCCAGGCCACGCTGGCTATAGTCCTCATCATTGCGCCAAGGTTGAATTTCACCAGCCTGCTGCCGCCGCTCCGTATCGTTCCGATGATCGTACCGTTTCTACTATGGGGCCTTCTGGCAAGAAGCTATAGCGATCCCAAGCCGATGCGTTTTTTCAGCGGCCCTGCGATGTATTTTCTTTATCTAGTGGGTTTCGTCACCTTGGCCAGGCTGACGGCTTGGTCCCCATTTCTCGCCGTTGCGATTGCGACAATTTCGACAGGTGCCGCATGGATGACCTTTATTCGCGATGAGCCGAACCTGCCAGCTGCTCCGTCGGTTCTTTCCGCGCGTGACCAGCGAGTGCTTCAAGCCCGACGCGTGCTCGCGTGGGTCAGTTTGGCCGTCGCTACGTTGGTCGTGCTGTTTTCGTGGCGATGACCTGTACCGCGATGCAACAACCCGATACGAATTCTGTTAGGTTTTCTTAATCGTTTGGGGCTATGGGATGATATTGACACCGGGAAGATTGCATGTTGTGTCGCGCTATGCAGTAGGCTGGGCGTCGCCGGAATTCCGTATCCCAATGTCGCGTGACCGTCCCCGATGTAGGTGATTTCACCTATATGCCACGCCCCGGCACTCCCAGTTGCGAGAAAAAATTCGGTTGATTTTTTTGGTTTTTCCGGATTTTTTTCTTGACAATTCGGGGTCGATGATGGTATGTGTCGATGGAATGTTCGGGCAAATTCGCCTGCCCGAACACAGGTCGGACATCTTTGGAAGGGGTATATCCATGCTAAACCATTTTAGTTACAGGTCGCGAATTATGCGGACAACGAGCATGTCAGTCTCGGTGATCGCTCTGTTTATGACTCCCGCGATGTCCTCAGCTCAGACAAATCCAACAGATCCGTGCGTCCCAGCGGGCACACTAAACAGCGGCGAACCACAGGCGATCAAAATACTGATCTATAATGAATTTGTGACTTTTTCCGATGCATCGGGTGGTGTTAATGCGGGGACACTGACGACGGACAGCAAGGCGGAGTTTGACGAATGGATCGCTGATGCGAATGAAAACGATCAGCCTCTACCTAAGATAGCCATCATAAACTGCCAATACGATGCCCCTCGTTATGCCGCCGTGTACTCAGAAGTCGACACCGTTTCGCCAGAGCCAACGCGTTGCCGCAATCCAATCGGCGGTGAGTCTTTCTTCGCCACGGCACTTATTTATGACATGGCTACGCTTGAAGACTGGGACGCAACCGGATTTGTCCCAGGGTTTATGAATCAGGTCGAGGCTGCGGAAGTACCAACCGTAGCCGAAGCGGCGTTTGACATTATCTTTCGGATTCCGAATCCATTCGGCAGCACATCGACGGGCAGGCTTCGTATTCGCAAGTCCGACGGAGCTGTGGCTATTGTCAGCATGAGCGGTACTTCGGGAACCCAGCCGGTTGTCGCGGCTGTCAGTTCTCCCACCGACTGCGACGCAGGGTTTTAGTGGCAATTCTTTGGGCTTTGCTGTTTGTCACAGAAGTTTTTTTGTAATTTAGCCCAGAGTCTTCCGGGCATCGGGCCATTATGTAATGATTGTGTAAGTTGCTTTGACGATTGCATAAACTGTTGCAGTGGTAATCCATGCCATGCGTGTGACCCTTGTGGACTCACTTGGATTCTCTGCCGTGCATTTGGTAATTGTTGACGGATTTCATAAGAGTTTCTTCATATCAACATTACCTTCTGCATGGAATTCAATTTTCACCGATGAAAGGTGTTCAATCATGAAACCCAAAACCGCAAACAACCCGCTCGCCTTTACGTCTCTCTTGGTCCTTTTGGTGGCCATGGTCGGATGCAATGGCCCCCTTGCTGATCCGCCTGAGCTGTCTGCCGAATTAGCGATGGTTGTAAATAACAAAGAGGCCTTCGCGCAAGACCCGAACGACCCGCTCATGGGTGTCATAGCCGGGACGATTATGGATGATCTCAGCACGCTTGACGGCTGTTGGGGGGCTGCGTCTGCCGTCGAAGTTCCGCTCAATGTTCCGGATGCAGATATTCCACCTCTACCATTCGTGATTCCACCATCGCTTGGTTTTGAGACATTCACGGTGCATGTGTTTGATCGCGAAGCGTCTACGAAAAATACCCAGATATTCTCTCAAGATGCCCTCGGGATTCTTCCTTTGCTGACTGTGATTTCCGGGAATTACACTTTTTCGGAACGTAACCGTCTCGTTCTTGCGAGAACGGAATGGGGATTTATTGATTCTGTAACGGGAGAACTTGTTCCCGGCTCGATCGACGAAAACTCTACGGACAGGTGGCTCGCGACGCTCGATGGTGATCGACTGTTGCTGGAAAGCGTTTCGCAAGGAACTGATGAGGACGAAGCAACAGAAGATAGGCTGATCTTCCGAAAGTTCGATTGTCCTTGACAGCGTCAAAATCATGACACAAGAGAGAATTGGCATCAGGTTAAGCGGCAGAGGACAAACTCATGCATAACATCTCGCTAGGTGGATCACTCGCCCTTTCTTCTCTCTTGGTCGTGTTGGTCGGATGCAATGTCTCCGTTTTCGCTCCGCCTGACCTTCCTGCTGAGTTAGCGATGGTTGTAAATAACAAAGAGGCCTTCGCGCAAGATCCAAATGATTCGCACGCGGATATCACTGGCGGAACGATCATGGATGACCTCAACACGCTTGATGGCTGTTGGGGAACGTATGGAACATTGAGTATTGAGTTGGACCCGCCGGGTGTCGATCCCGCGACGTTGCCTGCGATTGTCCCTGACAGCCTGGAATTCGACGAAGGTCAAGTATTCATTTTCAACAGAGATGCTGGCGAAATGAGTTGGCAGACGATTACAGTGGACGCATTCGGGTCTGCGCCTGTCGCCCAGAGTTTCATAGGCACTTTCACGCTGTTCGAGGACAACCAAATCAACTTTTCTTCCGACACGGGCGGATTCAGCGACCCATTAACGGGGGAGATTGTTTTGTTCACTTCAGAACAGGCAGATGAATACCAATGGCTGGTCACATTGAACGGCAATCGGCTTAAGCTTCAAGAGATAATACCGGAAGGAGAGACGCGGGTAGTCTCGCGAGATGATCTTGTCTTCCGGCGGTTCGACTGTCCGCAATAGCGTAACTGCGACTGGTCGATAAGCTCGGGTCGCCCAAATACGCGATTCGCACTGCTCAAGAGCAGTGGCACCCGACATAGGCTTTCTTGTTACCAACAAACAAAAGTGTGACGTAGCCTTAAGGCAATATCTCAACCGGATCGCCAACCCGCAGGACGTCAAACAATTCTTCGACCGCGGCATCGGAAACAGCGATACAGCCAGCCGTCCAATCCGTGCCATTTGCGTGACCATGAATGCCGATCCCGCCGCCAAGAGGCGTTTTCCACACAGGCGGAAGTCCGGAAGAAATGGAGCCTTTGATGGACTTCTCCGCCCCGGCTGAAATAAGCCCCATTGCAACGCCCCGCTTGGCCGCTGGTTCGTTGGGAAAATTCAGGCCGATGAATCGATGGTATTTGCTTTCAGCGTTTCTCAGCACAACCCGAAACGATCCCTCCGGCGTTCGGCCATCGTCTTCATGGAGCTTTTGGCCGATGGGGATTCGCCCCAAATCAACGCGATAACTCCGAACCAATCTCTCCCCATCGAAAAGGTATAACGTCCGAGAAGACTTGGAAACGACAACCCGTGGCGAATCGAGTATGGCTGCACTGCCCGTTTCAACCCGGCCATCGCCCCCGCTTGATTTGGATGATAGCGCCAACAGCGTGATCAAGCTGATCGCACCAAGAATAGGCAAAACGGCCCGCGACACCCTGTTCTTCGTTTTTTCAAACTCGCTCATATATGCCAAGGCCTTAGTATATGGGCTCGATTCCGCCATCTGATCGCCGTTTGGCTGGAGCCATAGAGGTATAGATCGCCCGTTGCAGGCGATTCCCTAAAGCCTCACCGTAGCTCGGGTAGCCAAAATTTTTGAGCAGCAAGGAAACGAAGAGGATACAATAGCCATATGGGCGCGCCAACGGACGAACAACTATTGCAGCAATTCATCGCCGGCGATTCGTCAGCCTTTGAGCTGATTGTGCGTCGGCACATGCGCGAGCTTTATCAATTCGTCGTCCGATTCACCTCTGATTCCGTCGCTGCGGAAGACGTCGTTCAGGATACGCTTATCCAGGTCCACCGGTCTGCTGAGAGCTTTGATCCGGAGAAACGGTTCAAACCCTGGCTTTTCACAATCGCAGCGAACAAAGCGCGAGATTTTATCCGACGGCGAACGCGACGACGCGAGCTTCCCATCAACGCGAAAATGACAGAGGAGGATCAGTCCAGTCAGCACTTCGTCGACCTGTTCTCGGCGGAGTTGCCTGAGCCGGATTCGGAGATGATGACCGAAGAGGGCAGGAAATTCGTCAGGCAGGTGGTCGAGGCGATGCCTGAAAAACTTCGTGAAATCCTGATCCTGGCGTATTTCCACCGACTGCCTTATCGAGACATAGCGGACGTTGTGGGCATCCCCGTTGGGACGGTAAAAAGTCGGCTTCACGCTGCGGTAGCGGCTTTTCGGAAAGGTTATGAGGCCTGTCAAAGACAGCCTGATCCCGACGAACCGTAACCCGTCAGCTGACGTAGAAACCGTGGGCCAAGGGTTTAGGCTGCGATGCCCGATTGGGCATCTGCGATATGGGGCGAGAGGCTCCCTTTGCTAATCAGTTATGAAACAAAACGAATCCAATCGAACTCCTGAAGAACTCCTTTTTGACTGGCATCTCGATCAGCTCGACGAAAAAGAACGAGCATGGGTCGAAAGCGAGCTTCTGCGCAATCCGGAATTCCGCAAGAAAAGCGATCGCTTGGCCAAAGTTCTCAGGCCTTTGGATCATTGGCGTGTTGCCTCTCCGCCGGAAGGCTTGGCGAATCGGATTCTCAGAGCAGTGGAAACAGATCGCCATACGTCGCTCCGCGTTGCGAGCGAGGCGGTGACTTCGGTCGAACCAACCTATCGGCCTCGTCCTTTCCTTTCATTCAGAGATTTGATTGCCGCAGCTGCATGCATCGCACTGCTTGCAGGCGTTCTTATTCCCGCTCTCGCTGGTGCGCGTGCCCGAGCAAACGAAACATTATGTGCAAGTAATTTGGGATCCATTTTCCAGGGGACCAGTTTATATCAGGCGGCCTTTGATGGCTCGCTGCCCTTTGCAGGCAACCCCCAGGGAGCCGCCTGGCTGCCTTCGGCTGAATCCGGGAAACCTTATGCGTCAAACAGCCGGCACCTGTTCCTGCTCGCAAAGTACAACTATGGCCCCAATCCGGGGCATTTTGTGTGCCCATCAAGCAGCACCGATAAGCCGATGGATGCGGCTGATCTGGAAAAATATGGCGACTTCGCGTTGGCGCAAAACGTTAGCTATGCTTCGCTGAATCTTTGTGGCCATAAACCCAACCTCAGGCCTCGATCCGCCATTGCATTCGCCAGCGATCCCAACCCGCTTTTTGTAGGCGGGCGATTCAATGCAGGCATTGACCCCATGACCGCAAATTCACCGGCACACGGCGGGCGTGGACAGCGCGTTCTTGCACTCGACGGCTCGGTTGCCAAAACTGCGACACCACTATTCGGCGCAAACCGGGACAACGTATGGCTGGCTGGCGACATCCGAACCTATACGGGTACTGAGGAACCGACCGGTGCAAACGACGCATTCCTTATTCAGGGTTACCCGACAACCCGCTCGATGCAATACAGCCGACCATTGCGATAGACAGGATCTCGACGCAATTCCCCACTACGCTTGATCGATCGGGACTGTGGACGCAGCGCCTTGGACAGCCGTTCCCTTGCCGAAGAATTTTGGTGGCTCGTTGAGCGTGTAGACCTTCGTTTCTTCCGCGATCGCTTTGCGAAGCTGAAGGGGCAATTGGTAGAGGCCTAAAAGAGAGACGCCGTCGAACATTTTGAAGCCGCTTGCTGTTTTTTCTGCCAGGATGGCGTCAGTTTGTTCAGGCTGTGGTCGCGTGTCGATAGGCTTGGATGCACCGATCGCGAAAGCCCAAGGCGATGCGTAACTAGGCGTATAGGAACTGATTGACTGAACATGCTTGAACACGGCACGCATCGTGCTTACAAGCCTGGCGTGCATGGCCATTTCGGGTGGCGCGACGGGCCCAGCTTGCAAAACGAAAACCCCGCCGTCCGACAATACGTTCTTCGCTTTATCGAAGTACTCACGCGTAAAGAGCTTAAACGACGGGCCGTCTTCGATCGGATCGGACAAGTCTGAGATTATTACGTCCCACTGCGTCTTGGTATTGTCAAGGTAATCCAGTGCATCATAAATAACGACTTCCAGGCGAGCGTCATCAAAGGCGCCCTGGTGCATCTCCGGCATGTATTTCTTACATGCCTCGACCACGTCA
>JAJDEA010000107.1 GCA_029260035.1 Phycisphaerae bacterium | reverse complement strand
GGACGTCGAACGCGTTGCGGATGACTGCGAACCGATAAAACTCCCGCAAGAAAGTCCATAGCGGACGATCCCGTCTGCCAGTTCGTTGACGTTAAAAGTGACAGTAGCGGCCCTTGGTTGGATGTTTGATGAAGCGACGTTGGAGATGATTGGCGCCGTGCAGTCCATGGAAGCGGTATTCATGACTGGAACATTTACTCCGCCAAGGCCGTCATCGGCGTCGATGTACGTCACGGTCAGCGTGTCACTTGCGGATACGAGTACAACACCAGCACCATCCGTCTCGCTGAGTGTTATAGATCCCTCAAATTGGCCGGTATCCAAGCTCAACTCGGTCAAAATGACCGACTCTCCGCCCGGCTCCGAATCGGAAGAAACGTTGACCGATACGGTGTCGAGTGCAAGCGGGTTGAGGTTCAAACCGCAATCAACAACGCGGATCGTCGCGGTGCCTTCGCACGCATGGCTTGCCTCGGCGAACTCGACGGTTCCCTGATCCGAGCAAAGCGTTGCCAATGAAATGGTGTCAACGGTCGTAGCTCCGGTTGCGCCCGTATCAAGCCAATCGCTTAGCCTTGATGAAGGGGTGCCGCCTCCATTCCATGATCTCGAAATTCGTCCATACCAATCATCATCGTTATTCCCGCAAGCAGCAAAGCCGCCATGCAGCTGTCCGATCACTCGGTGGTCCTGGTCGAACAACGGCGAGCCGGATGACCCGGGCTCTGTCGTTCCCGTATCCCAATCGGCAACGCGAACGTGTGTGCTGTCTCCAGGAACTGAGGATTGGAGGTATGTTGTTGTCGTAGTTGGTTGAAATTCAAAGCTGATACGTTTTTCGTCTGTGTTGGGATGGTGGATAGCGATGGCCGTTGTAGCCTCTGCACCACTTCTATCCCACCCCGCATAGCCGACGGCCCACGCCGGGTCCGGGTCCTGATCAAGCTCTACAAGTGTAAAGTCGGACGAACCGAAGGACGAACGAAAGAACGCCCCAGTTTGGAACTGGCTAAGCGAGCCGTTGCCAGCACCGCCGCTTTGACCACTGCCAGGTGGACGACACGTCGAATTCTGGTAATTCCAAAAGGTAACCAATGACGCGGCGTTGCCAGCACCAATTCCGCAATGGGCGGCTGTCATGAAATAAGGCTTCAGGTCTTGCGCGGTATTGTTGACCATGAACCCGGTGCAGAAGGTGCCGCCGCCGGTTGAAATGACAGCAACTGATGCGATCTCCAGCTCCCAGCCGATGCCGTCCGGGCAAACCACATCAACGTTGCATGATCCGGATCGCAATCCGCCGAGATTTGGTTCGCCGAAGCCTCGATAGCCATAGTTGATCGATGTCAGCTCAAGCTGCAATTGAGCTTCCGACGCGCGTGGAATTGTCACCTCTACGACGATGTCGTCCGAAATCACGGGCGGTGTCCAAAGCTCGCCGTGCGAAGCGTTATCTTCGCTTGTAAACGGACGAATCGCTTGGCTGCCGTCTGACGCGCGGACTACGAGTTGGCCGCCTTCCGGCATGAAATACTGACCAAAGCCTAGATTGATAGACAGCGCATCCGTGGCGGCTATTTGCAGTCGCCATAGTCTTGACTCTCTAGGTAAATCCTCCCAAGAGCCATGGGTCTGCGGTGTAATCGCAACCGTGTGGGGTATCGCATAACGTGGCGCGGCGCCAAGCTGTTCGCGCGCCAAATCGTCGGCTTGAATTGCCGCACGGTCAATCGGTGGCAGCGACACCTGTTTGGCGTTGGAAGGTGACGCATCTTGTGGTCGGGTGATTGGTTGAGCCTGAGCAGTCTGGCTTACAATCTGACACCAGGTTGAGATAACCACAGCAAGGAGAACGGTTCGGGTGGGTGTGACATTCACTTTTGGACAATCCTTTTTGTAGCCCTTTCGAGGCGATCCCACAGGACTCAGAGGCGATCGACAAGAAAACACATTTATAAAAAAATCTCGACGCACGAAATGATGCCCCAGATCTTCACTGGGCTTCAGTCGCATAAACCTATGCTGCTTAGGTTACCAGTCCGAGAATCGCAATACAAGTAAAAACAGCATTCCTAGGAAAAAAGCGGTGTTCGTCGAGAATCCAGTGATCTTTTCGCCTTCGCCTACTACTTCAACGGTCGAGCTTGATTGTTGTGGCCACCCATGAAAAATTAATCACTCACTTGTTTTGCTAACTAAAGCTCAGGAAAACGTAGTCGGTTTCAGTTGCAAAAATGCACCCCTCTTCTTTTTTGTGCCACGCCCGCATAGGCGTGACGGGCTAGTTTCGAGTTATCGGAATACAAATCGGGCGAAAGCTGTTATGATAGCTGGTGCGAAATGTCGTCAACAGGCCAATTGGGGGTGGCAAAGCGACTGTTTCGATTATGAGATGGGGAGATTCAATAGAACTCTAAGCAGTGGGATTTCAACGGGGACGTTCTGGGAGAGCGTTTCTTGTCGTACGGACTTGAGGCCCGCCGTCACGCATGTTCGTCTGGGGCTATAGACCGAAAGCCTAGCTGCATCGTGTGGGACCATATTCTCGCGATAACAGCCGTAGGCTCAGTTGGGAGTAGGGCGCCACGCTTTGAGGGGAGGCATCTGGCACCCCATTTCTGAGAATGCATCGAGCGCTTTGGTCGTGGGCATTTGGGAAATGAAAGGGGTTTCATGACAATGCTGGAAAGACGACTGGGGAAGATGTTCCGAAGTGTGATTTTCGCCTGCGCGCTATTCACGGCGCTGATTTGCTGTGCGCCTGCTTATTCTCAAGGAATCACCGACGATGATGTCGTTATTTTACGACGAAATGTCACGGGAAAGGCATCCTTTGTCGTAGGGAAAAACGGCGGGGCTATTCCGGTACGGGCGGGAGGGAAGCGCGGTGCGATCGACGGTAGGGATTTCTTTCGAGCGCACGGACAGCTATTTGGCATTTCCGATCCAGATAATCAGCTTGTTGAAGATGTAGGCCGGTCACGCATCGATCATCTTGGCCATGTGCATACGACCTTTCAGCAGATTCATGGCGGTATCCCGGTATTTTCGGGTGTCGTCAAGACCCACCAGGATGAGTTGGGGCGATTTGTCATAGCGAATGGAGACTTCTACGCAATTCCTGCAAAACTGAACACGAACCCTGCGATTACCAGGAACAGGGCCATTGGATTTTCGGTCGATGCGTGTCCTGACGGTACCAATCCGGAGGTCCAGGAAGCGGAATTGGTTATTGTTGATCCGGGCTGGTATGGTGATACGGCACTCGGTGCAAGACTTGCGTATTATGTTGTATTGGCTGACTTGAATGCGGCATTCCGTGACGCATTCTTCGTTGACGCTCATACTGGCGATATCCTCGATCAATGGTCACTCATACATACCGGCAAGGTCCGACAGGTGTTCGACGGACAAAACGGACCAAATCGACCGGGCGTACAGGTTCGGGGCGAGGGCGATCCGCCCGCTACTCATCCCTCGTTTTCCGTAATGAGAGACATCAATCGCGCTTACGATTACGGCGGAGACACGTACGATTACCTAAACCGTGCATTTGGCATGGATAGTTATAATGACGCGGGCATTATTATTGTTCAAACAGTGAACAGCCAGGCTCTTCCTTGCCCAAACGCTTCCTGGAACGGTACTCAAATGACTTACTGTCTTGGTGCCGCCACCGATGATGTTGTCGCACATGAATACGGTCATGCAGTAACCGAGTTTTCTGCTAACCTGATTTATCAGAATCAGCCGGGGCAACTGAACGAATCATATTCGGATGTACTTGGCGAACTCGTTGACTTGTTCAACGGAAACGCTGCTTTTGCGGGCACACCCGGCGGCACGCCTTGGCCCACGGATTCCGATTACATTGACAACGATCGAGACACAACCAACTTCGCTCGATCCAACTCATGCAGCTCTTCGCAAAATGTCCGATGGCTCATTGGAGAGGATGCGACAGGTTTTGGCGGCGCAATTCGCGACATGTGGGCGCCACCCTGTTTCGGCCATCCGGACAACGCTAACAGCTCTCTTCAAACCTGCAACCCAAGCGACAACGGCGGTGTACATAGCGGAAGCGGTATTCCAAATCATGCATTTGCGATTGTTACTGACGGCAAGTTGTTCAACGGGCAAAACGTCAACGGGATTGGCCCTATTAAATCGGGGGCTGTTTGGTTCCGCGCACTCACAACCTATTTGACACCGGCTTCGGACTTTGCAGACGCTTATGTGGCACTAAATCAGGCAGCAGCCGACTTGGTAGGAACATTTCCAAATGATCCACGTACCGGCTTGCCATCCGATAGCATGTTTACTTTGGCGGACGCCCAAGAGATTGACAAAGCGCTGTTAGCGGTTGAAATGAATACGACTGGTCGATGCGGGGCGACGGCTGATATTCTGAACCCGGCTCCACCACCGATTTGCCAGCCACGGGTCACCCTCTACAGAAACGAGTTTGAGAACGGAAGCCCAGGCTGGTCAGTTTCCAACAGCAAGCCACCAACCCCCTACAATTGGGCCCTTTCATCCAGCTTGCCCATCCAACGACAGGGGACTGCTTGGTTTTGCGACGATCCGAACATCGGTAGTTGCGGACCGTCAGGCGACGAGAGCGCATCCCACACGCTGGTAAGTCCTCCGATCACATTGCCCGCGGTCGTACAAGAGCCGACCCTGGCATTCACGCATTACATGTCATCAGAACCAGGCTTTGACGGCGGTAACATCCGCATCAAGATCGACGATAGTCCATGGCGGCTCATCATTGCAACTGACTTTGCATATAACCCCTATAATTCCGTGCTTCAACCTACCAATCAGGGCAACACCAATCCATTCGCCGGCCAAGCGGCATTTACCGGCTCTGGTGGTGGGTGGGGTACGAGCGTTGTCAACCTTGGCTCTTATGTAACCGGAGGTGAAACCATCAGAATCCGTTTCGACTTCGGCAAGGACGGGTGCAGCGGTGTGGATGGTTGGTACATGGATGATTTTGAGATATTTGACTGCGGTTGCAGCATGGCTCAGGAGTGTGACGATGGCGACCCTTGCACGATCGATTACTGCGAGTTTGCGGTCTGTACGACCCTCGACGTCGCGCCGTGCAGCGGCCAACTTAGTACGTCGCCGGCCATCGGTTCGATCGATGCGCGTCAACCCTATGACATAGATTCACCCGCAATTCCGCAGGGATGGACATCAATCACCTTCGTAATTCTAGGCGCCCCGACAATTCCACCGGACGTCTTCACTGTAAGTGAAGTGGGGGGCGACGGAAACGCGCCTGCGGTTGTTGACAGCATGACAATAGGCGGAGCGATTGTTCAACTTACCCTGGATCGCCCAATCGACCCGGGCGCGTGGACTGTTATCGATATCAACGGTGCCGACAACCAGATATGTCTTGGGTACCTGCCCGGCGATGTAGACAGAAGTAGGCAGACAAATGCGACAGATATCACGGCGCTTATAAATTCTCTCAATGGGGTTTCGGGGCTAGTGCGTCCGAACTATGCAACCGACATCAATCGATCCGGGCTAACTTCCTCGCAAGACATCACAACCCTGGTCAACTTGCTGAACGGCGCGGGTTCCTTTGCCTCCTGGTTCAGTTTGCAGCTTGGGTCTTCTCCCTGCGACTGATTGAGTCTGTCCAACCTGATTTTCAGCGGCACCAGCGTCGAGCCTGCGCAGGCCTCTACGAACGAACGGAATTAAGTGCCATTGTGTAGCGGGAACGTAACGAGCGCTGCTACAGCCAGCTAATACACAAGGTTTTCGTGATACGTTCGCGCCTCGCACTAACGCCCCTTGACCGTTTGGACATTCCGCGTGAAGCTATGAGCCGATGATGGCCTGGAAGGTAGAGCGGCTGGCTTTTTCTTAGCAACTTGACTCGGTGCGACCGACGATAAAGCCGTGAGGAAATCGATAGGCCTAAGAGTTTATCCGAGAACGGTCACAATAACTGAGGTTTTTCAATGCCAGGTATTCGATTCATTTCAGCTCATCTTGCCCTTTCGGTATTGCTGTTTGTTCAGGTCGGCTGTGGCTCCAATCAAAGAGCCGACAAGCCCGGCGCAATCGGGAAAAAAGCGTCGAACAATGCTGTTACCGACAGCGCGGAATCCCGCCTGCCCAAAACGTGTGACGGCAGAGAGATTATGACTCTGGAAGGAGAGGACGACGAAGGCACGGTATTGGAGCGGACGCAAGTCGTCGAGCTGGACGATGGTACGCAGGTTAATCACGGGCTAACGACATACTACTGGCCAAACAACGAGAAGAAATACGAAACGCAGTTTGTTTGCGGTGTTCGCCATGGGCCTCGCATGTCCTGGTATGAAGATGGAAGTCTATGGATGCAGGGGGAATATCGTTTTGGCAAGGACCACGGCACATGGACCGTTTGGTACGGAGATGGCACGAAGGAAAAGGAATTCACGCTGATCGAAGGTGCGTTCAATGGCCCTTACATGACATGGCACCCGAATGGCAAGGTTCGAATTCAAGCGGAGTTCGTGAACGGCATGAGGCAAGGCCCTGTTCGGATGTTGGATGACCAAGGTATCCTTATCAAACAACTCGATTACGCCGACGGAATACCTCTGCCAACGCCAACGATCAATTAGACTACAGGTCTCAGCGAGTATCACTACGCGAAGCACGAGTGCTATCGGTTATCCAGCTGACACCAATAAGCAGCAGGCGACGCTAAACCATGAGAACAGGATTACGTGGCTGAAGACACGGCGGTCAACACAACAGTATTTGTCATTTCCTTCGCCGCGTATACGCTGGCGATTGTCGGAGTAGGCCTTTACTCTGCCCGTTTTGCGAAACGAAGCGACGAGGATTATTTTCTCGCGGGCCGATCACTGGGGGGTTGGGTCGCCGCCCTGTCAGCCTCGGCTTCCAGCGAATCAGGCTGGGTCACCCTGGGGCTTGTGGGTAGCGCCTTCACATTTGGTGTACGGTTTTACTGGATTCTCCCCGGTTGTTTGCTGGGATTTCTCTTTAACTGGTTTGTGATAGCGCCTTTCTTGCGAGAACGCTCCATAGCGCTTGGGGCGCTGACGCTTCCAGATTTTTTTTCCGACAGTTTCCGCGAACGCATCCCAATTCTGCGATGCCTGTCCGTCGTTGTCATCCTAATAGCCATGCTTCTTTATGTGGCGGCCCAACTTGCCTCGGCGGGCAAGGCGTTTTCCGCAAGCTTCGGAGGCGTGGATTACAAAATCGGCGTACTCATCGGCGCAACGATTGTCTTGCTCTATACAACAATGGGTGGTTTTCGAGCCGTTTGCTGGACGGACTTCCTTCAAGCGATCCTTATGGTCGGAACCCTTGTTCTCTTCCCAATCTATTTGCTTGCAAGCAGAGGCGGTTACGGTTTTATCGCGGAACAGTTGCAGGAGGTTGACCCCAGCTTGCTGCAATTCACGCCCGAGGAATCGGGCTTTGCGTTTATTGGTTTCCTGCTTGGTTCCGGTGCGCTAGGTATTAACTTCGGATATCCGGGCCAACCGCACGTCCTCGCCCGGTTTATGGCGCTCAGGAGTAGGGAAGACGCTATCAAGGGGGGCATTATTTCATTTTGCTGGGGCGCATTGGTGTATTGGGGAGCTGTAACTGTCGGACTTATGGCACGCGCTATAACAGCGGACGGTGCAGAATGGGGGCAGCAACTCCTGACAGACCAATCATCTGCTGAACTAGGGCTGGTTCTATCCGCTATGCACCTGTTGCCAGGCGTTATGGCGGGTTTGGTTTTGGCAGCGGTACTTGCAGCCATATGCTCCACGGCAGACAGCCAACTCGTTGTTGCGGCGAGCGCAGCAGCCAACGACATTTATGCCAGACTGTTCAAAAGCAGCAGCGCTAAGTCGCACTTGCTTGCCAATCGTCTTGTTGTGCTTGGCCTTGGCATTGGCGCGACGTTGCTGGTTATCAACAAAGAGGTGACCGTTTACAAGTATGTATTGACCTACGGCTGGGCTATTCTGGGTGCGTCCTTTGGGCCACAAATGATTTTGCTTTTGCTGTGGCGACGTGCCTCTTATGCTGGTTGTGTCGCGGGCATGTTCATTGGATTCACAATGGCGATAGGCTGGGAATTGTGGTACGAGCCGGGACCCGAAGGTGTCAAGATTTATAATTTACCGGTTGCTTTTATCGCGGCATTCGTCACGAACATTGTCTTCAGTACCGTTTTTCCTCTGAAAGCTCCGCCAGCCGGACTGCCTCCTGCCCAAGAGCCGAAACTGTAAATGCAATTGGGTACATTCGTTCCGTATACCAGAGTTTTGCAAAATAAAGTCCGATTGGCGACGACTTGAATTCGGTTCCGTCAGCGGTATTTTCGATTAGCCAAGCACAACCTCGGCTCAGCGCGGCTTTGACATCGTCCGATTTCATCGCCAGTGCATGGTTGTTTTCCGGTTGGCCCTCTCCGCGTAGCGCAAAGGACAATGCCTCTACTGCGAGAGCCGTTTCCTCGATCGAGGGGGGCGTCCGTGCATCCCCACCCCATCCGCCATCTGCGTCTTGGCAGGCCAACATCCAACGAATGGCTTTGCTTTGCGCCAACGACCAGAGATTGCCCAGATGATTTTCCAAACCGTGCATGGCCCCAACGCGCAGGACTTTGGCCGTACCATACAGTGGATTCTCTTGTCTTAGGGTGTTCTGGTTTCCAAACCACAACGGTGTCCAGAATCCGTCGGCGTGTTGTGTGGCCAACAGGAAACCAATCGCTTTCACTGTCGCGCGATCGACACGTCGCCATAGCGGTTGGCGTAACTCGCTCCGCCAAGCGTTCCAGGCTCGCAGCGCATGGGCCGTGAGGTCTGGGCTGCTCTGATCAAACGGCAGTTTTCCCCAGCCTCTGCAGAATGTTGGGATGCCGCCATCTTTGTTCTGAATATCGACGAGCCATTTTGCGCCGGAAATCGCCGCGATTTGCGCTCTGCCGTCGATTGGGTTGTTGGGACCATCATTATGAGCCAGGGCTTTCAGTGCGAGCAGAGCGCCAGCGGCGTCATCCGCGTCGGGTACGCCGCCGGTAAGATTCGTCCAGGCCCAACCCCCCGGCGCAGCATGTGTGTAGGGATGTTCCACTTGGTATTGCTGATTCAACAACCAATCACGCAGTGTGTCACGGGATTTGCTTGTTAGTCGAGGGACAATTGCGGAAGATTGAGGCTTAGTTGATTTGTTCGACTTAGCGTCCTGCAAGGCGTTGATCGAAAGCGTCGTCACCCAGGTTGCAAGGTTTGTATCAATCGGCCAACTCCCGTCCGCACGCACCGAAGACGCCAAGAACGAGATGCCCGAGTGTACGACCGGACTTTCATCACACTCCATGGATAGCAGGCTCATTACGACAAAACTTGTGAGCGGCGTCGCTTCGAGGAATCCGCCGGACTCGGGTTGGATCGACTGCAACACGCGCAGGGTTTTCTCACGAGTCATCCAGCGCAATACGCGCGTCACGGGATTTTTGGTTGGACGATAGTGGTGACGTACTTGGCCAATAGCGATCAACGCGGGAAGCGCATAGCTAACCACCGGCAGTCCAAGCCAGCGAAACCATTGGTGAGGGCAAACCGCAAGTTCAAAGGGGAGAGCCCGGATCTGCTTCCACGCGTTCGAGCCGTTGCCGAATTTTCCTGAGATTGCGCACATCGTTAGAATGGGAACGGAAAAAGTTCGGTCCTTGCCATACACCGCGTCGATTGCGCGGGCGAGTTCTGTCGGACTTAAACCTCCTGCTCGCTCGCAAATCCACGCCTCCGCGCGATTCAGCGATCGCGCAATGCCGGAGTCCTGCTCCGCATGAGGCGCATCCATAGCTGACCAACATAGGATCGTCGTGCTGATGTTGCTTGGACTTTCAACCGTATCACCCCAGCCACCATCATCGTTCTGATGAGCGACCAGCCAATCCAGGCCTTTTTTTGCCAACGACGCGGCTAAGGAATCACTCACGGTCTTGTGAGTGAGCGAGGTCTTGCTGAATAGCTTCATCGCGCGGACCGCGGTGGCGGTGGATAGCGCACTGCTGGATAGTTCGCCTTCCCAATAACCCTGCGGGTTGAGCATTGAAAACAAATTCGTCTTCGCATTCACAAGTGTCTTGGAAATGGCGTTATAATCCATCGATAACTGCTACAAACTCAAATGGCCCATCGCGAGCAAGGCGTAGTAGGTATATTCACTGTCCTGTACGTCGTCAGCCCAATGGCCACAGAAAGATTGGCCTGTCCACAGCGAATCAAGAAAATCGAGACAACGATCCTTGATGCCATCGAACGAAACATGCATGCCTGAAAGTGCGTGAAGGGCGGTTGCCGTCGAGAGTAAATCGGGCATGGGCACGCCGGGCACCGCAACAAAGCCACCTTCCGAATGACATCGCGCGAGCAGCCAATTAGCAGCCGATGGCGGAACGGGTTCTTCGAGTTGACGTAAAAGGGTTGAGGCGGCGGCGGTCGTGGGAGTCGTTCCGATCGTCATGCTTTTTTCATTGGCAAATCCGCCATCGTCCGTCTGCATGGCGAGCACGCTTGAAACGAGGCGGCCCGGATGACGCAACGTTGACCTCAAATCCTGGTAGGCGCCGAGAGCAAGAAAGCTGTGGTAGACCGACCCCGTCTTGGCGTCTGTGGAAGCATTATAGCCACCATCGGGTGTTCGATACGATTCGATTTGCTCTATCAGTGAATTCCTGGCTTGCTCTTCGATGCCATTGTTTGGCATTGCAGCCCAGCACCGGGCCAGGCAGCAGAGGTGGACGAAATCCAGCCCCTCGCCGTCACCATAGCTGCGCAAGAATCTACGAGTGCGATCAAACGGCGGATCGACTTGCAGAGCTATAAGACCTTCTAAAGCGAAGACCGTGTAGTAAATGTCGCTCTCGCCTGAACGGTCCTTGCCGCCGCCATCTTCGTTGATTTGTCCACGCAAGAATTCGATGACCCGATCGGCTGCTTCATGCAGCAGGTTCGGTGCGAGCCTGGCCACCTGAAGCATTTCGAGCCTCAAACTCACTGCAATATCCTTCTATGAGATGATCGCCGAAGATTTTTCCGACAACCCTGCGAAGCAATCCTTTGAGCGTCGCATTGGTCAATGTTCGGAGCGATCGGGTCGCTTGCTCCGTATACGCCTCCCGCAGCTCGATCGCTTTTTCCGTTACGCCTCGCTCATGCACGATGCGATCGACTTCCTCAGCTATGTCATCATAGGACTTGGCTCGCGTCCATAGCGCCGTCAACAGATTTTTTTCATCTCCATCCTCCGCTCGCCGATGTGCGATCGAAAGAATAACAGAAGGCCGAAGATCGCGAAGATCGTTTGAATCGCTGTCGCCCGTAAAATCTTCCAGATCGTCACGGATTTGGTAGGCAATGCCAAGCGATTCGCTGTATTCCCGAAGCACATCGTGCGTATCGGTATCGGCTTCGCCAAGAAATGCCCCCAAACGCAGAGCGACTTCAAACGCCGGCGCTGTCTTCTGTCGAAAAATGTCCAAGACCTGCAACGATGAGAGAGGCTGTGGATCTCGCGACCAACACAGTTCGGCGCCTTGGCCTCTGCTTAACGTCAGGTGTCCGTCAGCCGCCGCTCGAAGCATTTTGACTTTGGTGTCGGAATCGACATCCAACTCTCCAATCAATCGATACCCTTCGCCCAGCAGGAAATCACCAACGTTGAGCGCGACGGGCATTCCATACTGAACGTGCAACGCCTGCTCGCCGTATCGTTTGTCGTCATTGTCTTCGATGTCATCGTGAATCAAAGAGGCTTTGTGAAAGCATTCGACCGCGACAGCCAGTTTCTTGAGGTCGGTCGGGATCGGTGGTTCTTCCTCGCTCTGGTCGCCCGCCAAAGCCAGGTACACGCAAGTGGCCAGAAAAGGTCGCCAGCGTTTACCCGCTCTGCCCAACCATTCGTAAGCAATTCTCGCCGTTTCATCCACCGGTGAGCCTGCAAGCTCCGCGAGCGAAGACGGGCCGAACCATTCCTGGACCCGTATCTTCAAATCATCGAGGTCCATTCGATAAGTCCGGTCGTCGGAGGTCAGATGGATGACATCCCAAACCCAATCCAGATCCACCGAAGTATTGACGCAATCATCTTGAAGCAGCGGAATCGCAACGCCGGGAACAGCAGAGGCCTCCAGGTGCGGGAAACATTTTTCCAGGACATTCATGCAACTTACGCCCACAATGGCCTCAATCCTCCCCGTTTCGATCATTTTGCGGACGATCGCAGAACCTTCTGCCACTAGCACGGCATACCCAAGTCTCTCCGCCTCTACGGTCAAATCGTGCAGCGAGCAAAGGCCACATTCTCTGCAAAGCAGTCCAAACTCGTCAAAGGGTGCCGGGCAGATTTCCTCTGCCCGCAAACACTTGGGAAGCAGAAGAAGACGACGGTCGTACGGAATTTGTGCTAGCGAATCTCGCCAGGCTACGTTGTTTATCAGAATGGCGATGTAGTCGTCGAACAAGGAATCAACGCCCGCGTCTTTTCGGATGCTTTGCGTATACTCCCGCAGTTCATCGATCACGAGCGGTGGTACGATGCGCTTCGCCTCGACGAATTCCACAGCAAGATGCTTAAGGCGATCTCGCGTGGCTTTATCGTTTGGGATGTTGGACTGAGTTGGGCGTTCAACCTGTTTAGGCACGCGAGGCGGAAGCGTCAGCAATGGCAAGTCTCGGCTTTCTTCTGAAGCCGGAGTCGTGGCATTCGGTTCGGCGTCCGCAGAAGGGATTTCCGTCGAGTGATCCGTTTCGTTTTGTCTTATCATGAGCCGCTGATCCTCTTAGCGCTATTGATTACCGCTTGCCGAGTTTAAGGGATTTCTTGTCAAAGATTCTGACCAGGGTAAGCCAAGACGAAAGAACTCGCTCTCCTCGCAGCCAATCGCAAAATCCGCAAACCCTTTCCCGCCCTTGTCCTTCATTTAAGTATAGGCGCCAAAGCCAAAGAACCAGTGCTTTTTCGCGAACCGATAAAGCCAATGATCCTCTGGAATTTCGTTGCCCGGATTATGCTGGCTGTTGAGCGGGCGCATGGAGTCCAACTCAGCCATCATTTCCTTACGGTCTGTCGTATCCCGCGACCCATGACGCATCGCCAACTCTTTCAGCAAGTCCGGCCGTTCAAGAACGATGCATCCTCGTGTTGCTTTGGCTGCGGTTTCACGGAAATCCTTCAGGTATTTTGATTCTGTCAAGGTTTTGAACAGGTCACCTTCGTTGTCGTCGATCGTTTCCGAAGCCAATTGGATAATCGGACAAGGCTCAACATCACCCCAAGGGCCGACGTGATGGCTGATCCCTGTTGCAGCGGGGCATAGTGCCTGTCCTTTGTCGTCCCAATACGCATCCACAAAGCCGATCGGCTTTTGCTTGCGCATGTTTACGACAAATCGACGCACGTCCAACACTTGCTCCGGCCGAAGCGCCAAGTCCGGAGCAGCGTCCGGTCCCACCGGTCGATAAGTGTGATACCACATGTAATGCACGCCTCGTTTGATGAGCGCATCCACCCAGGATTCGTTCACAAGGTCATCGATGTTTGTCTGACACACGCTTGTCGCAACACCCGTAATGAGGCGATTTCGGATGCATGCGTCGATTCCCGCGAGCGTCTTGTTCAATACGCCCAGTCGACCTCGACGCTCGTCGCTGACAAGCTCTGTTCCTTCAACGCTAATAAGCGGTGTCGCATTTCCAATCCGACGCAGCTCGGCAGCCACTTCATCCGTAATGAAATGCCCGTTCGTAAAAATTTGAAAATAACAGTCAGGATGTGCGGCTAGAATCCGCATCAAATCCGGATGCATAAATGGTTCGCCGCCGAGGATGCCAAAGAAGCTGTTGCCGTGTTTTTTCGCGTTGTTTATCAACGTGTTCATTTGCTCGAACGTAATAACGGATTGCGGCGAAGCCACGTCAATCCAACAGCCTGTACAACGAAGATTGCAGCTATTGGTAATCGAGATGTACATAAATGGTGGAAAGGTTATTCCATTTTTCAGTCTTTTCTTGAAGCGTTGAACCGACCGCATACCCTTGTAGCCGAAGTTATAGGCGAATTTCCACAAGAGCCTTGTGTCAGTCGAGCGAACCATTCTATAGCCGAGTTTCATTATCATATGAATTCGTCTTGTTACCTTAACTTTGGTTATATGCCCCAATCCTCAGTCGAGGGCGGTGGTCGCTGATCCTTCACCGTCTGAGAACGCTCACGCC
>JAJDEA010000106.1 GCA_029260035.1 Phycisphaerae bacterium | reverse complement strand
GATCAGCGTCGAAGTTTCGACGCTCCGCGGTCGGGATGATTACCGACTGCGTGAGCTGCGATCCTTGACACCCTTGCGATCGATCGCCGAAATCGGATCGACACCCTGCATGTACAGGGCCATGTCGTCCATATCGACCGTACCATCGCTGTTCAGGTCGGCACCAACCATGTTACCAAGACCCATCGCACGGAGTTCCTTAACCGTGACAGAGGTTCTTGGTGCATCGTTGCCAACTACGCCAGCCGTCGCATCCGGACAACACAGATTCTTGCTCGTGTCCAGGAAGTTGTCGACTACGATTGCGAAGTCGCCGGAGTCAACCGAACCGTCGGCATTGACATCGCCATGCGGGCCAGTCGTCGTGCACGTCGTATCGCCACGTGGCGGGTACGAAGCGGAGTTTGCGACTTCGTCCATCAACATGATGAAGTCCAAAATGTTGATCGCGTTCGCATCGCTCGCGGAAATACCGGACTTCCAGCAGTCGTGGTTACCACAGACCAGCCAATTGCCACCCTGTAGAGGATCACCCTTCCACTTCGCGAACCAGGAACCACCAGCCGTGCAACTCGGGGCTGCGACCGCACGCAATGTGTGCAGGCCGTCCTTCGCCGTGATGCAGGAGAAGTTACCCTTATCAACCTTCAAGGATGCCGTAGCATGACGCGAGAAGTTGAACGGATCGCCAAACTGCATTTCGGTGCACTGTGTATCAGGCGTCGAACTGCAGTCGGTGTAGATGTCGAACGTAATCGCACGCTCGAACAGCGTATCCGGACCACATCCGTAGTGAACTTCAACATCAACCGTCGTCTGCGACGAAACACTGACCGTCCAGACGTTTGTTGCCGAGTCGCCACAGCTGTTCGTTGCTGTGCAGGTGTAGAACGACGTGCCTTGCGGATGCGAACCACCCGTAGCGGTCAAGTGGCCAATCGCGGCGCCACCATCATGCTGCTCCTGGCAAACGATGCTAGGCGTGATGTCGCCTTCGCACTCGTCCGAAGCGCTCGCCATGTTCCATGTGACCGTACCCGTCGTCTGATCGCAGTCAGCGTTGACCGAATCGCCAGCAGGCGTATCCAGCGTGACGCCACCATTACGGCGAATTTCCTTACTGCAGCCACAGCTATCCAAACCAACACGGTTGCCGTTGATGTTCGACAGGATCGTATTGCGAGGATTGCTATCCGTCAGGCAGATGTCACATGCGGCACAATCCGAAGACTTCGTGAAGTTCAGGCAGAAGATATCTGCCGGACCCTGCTCGAAGAGAACCGGATCGCCCTGAGCTTGTTGCGTACTTGCGACAGCCAGGAAGATCACACCAGCGACTTCATCAACTTCCATCGTGATCACGTTGGTGTAAATACCACCGCAATCGTCAGCATCGACAAAGTTCAGACAGGTCGGATCGTAGTTCAACAAGAACTGACCACCAGCGACCTTCTCAGAACCGGCGCCAATCGCGATTCGCGCACGAACCGCTTCGCCATCTTCGTAGCAGTTGCCATCTGGCAGGCTGCCTGCATCGTACTCGACGCAAAGAGGCGTATCTTCGGAGCAAACGCACTGACCGCCAACGCAGTCCTGTGCTTCAACCGGGCAATCGCCAATACCATTCGGGCAGGCAACCAGGTTCACGTCCGAACCTTCGCAAAGGCCGGCACCGTCGCACTCATCGTTGATCTTGCAGGCGGAACCGTCATTACATGCGGTGCCAGCCGGCTGATTGGCGACTGTCGCCGAACCACGACCGTTACCAGCTTCCTGTGCGCCGAGCCCCGTAATCGTGCAGGTAGCCAGTTCGCAATCATTCAACGTCGAAGGCGTGCTCTGGGCACCCGTTGCCGGATCACAGCACGTCGTGTTCGAGTTGAAGATCGGTGCTTCGTCATTGAAGCAAACATTAGCGACACAGGTATCTGCCGTGCAAGCATCGCCGTCATCGCATTCGCTATCGATCAAGCAACTCGGGCAGTCCGGTCCAGCAGGCGGACAGACTTGATTCACCTGGAACACAACCGGACCAGGGAACGCGACATCGTTGCAGGTTCCAGCCGTCTGGTTCTCTGCACAACCTGCACCACCACCGCCAAGACCGAAGCAGCAACGACCGGTCTCAATCACGATGAACGCAGGATTGAGCGCGTCGAACGGGAACGTAGCCGAACCATCAGCAATCGTGACAACATCCTTATCACTAAGGAAGGTTACCAACGGATCCTGCAGGAGACCGATTTCGTAGGTTCCTGCTGCACCAGCGGGGATATCCAAACGCAACGTACCGCCGTAAAAACGGCTACCATCGCCACCGGCACCACCACTGTTGCCGCCACCAGCATTCGACACCAACAGGTATTCATAGTTGATGTCCGGGAAAGCGACCTGCGCCGTAGGAGCCGGAACCTGGCCACTCATGGCAAATTCTGGGACCTCTACAGCCGGGCCGTCTGCCGGATCGGCCGCGCTACAGGGCGGGTCAAAACCATTGGCCGCGCCACCTTCACGATCGCTGAACAAGCAACGCGCTGCGTTGATGTAGCCACCATTCGGGAACTGTACCGCTGTAAAGCCAAGAGGCTCAAGCTGCGCACCAATACCATTAGCAAAACCAAGGCCTGCAAGACCACATGCCGGACATCCAGCTGTCGTCAGACCATTGATTTTCCACTGGGCTGTACCCAGTTCAAGACCTGGCGTACCCGTATCCCACACCAAGTGGGTCTCAATCTCAACGAGCACACCGCCGCCTGTCAGCGTTATGGTGTCGTTGGCACTGAGCGTCGTGCTGATCGGCCCAGGCGCTACATAACCAGGACCAACACCGTTTGTCGTACCGCGCGTCGGCGCGATGACGTTGCTATAACTACCCGTCGCAAAGGCTTGTGCAGCCGACATAGCAACGAGCCCAACTGCTACGGCACCTACCGTAAGGCGCCTCATACAACCGCTACTTTTCCTCATCTTCCATACCTCCGTAAAAGGGACACTTACCAGTTATTGACATCATTCGATCATTTCCTCATTCGCAACAAGGGGTTTTAACCTCCTCCACACACTCGGCTCTTCAATGCGAACCGGCGAACTACAACGTGTGCGAACCAAAAAACCTTCGTCACCCTCCTTTAAAGTGAAAGCAGTAAAAAAACCATTCGAATCTCAAAAGGACGCAACAAAAAATTATAAGCCTCCAAGAGGGGCGGGCAGTTAGGCCCGCCCCATCTCGTAGGATTTATGCTTTCTCCCTTACGGGTTAATCGACGCCTCCAATGGCGGCGTAGCACATGGGTTCGACAAGCCACCACAAATCGGACAGCCTGCACCACCCACATCTGGATGGTCAACCGGATAGAACTCACTACCTGTTCCGGTCGCAAAGGCATTAACCGCTCTCAGTACGTCAGCACCGTTCGTAGCACGGTTTGTAATTCCTGAGGGGCCACCATCAATGTCCGTCCAGGTCGCGTGCGGCCTGGTTGCATCCGCCAGATTCGTCCCGCGAAGCACAGCCGTAATGTCAAAGCCATTCATATTGTCATTCGGCGGCGTCCAACGGTTTGCCGGCGTCGGCGGCGTTGTGCTGCCATCACCACCAACACTGAACACACCAACAACATCCGACCAGAATCGGCTATTCACCGGCTGTGGTGTTGTGGAAACGGAAAGCGGATTCGATGCGTTGAGGCCGGCAGCATCCACTGCGCGAACTTCATACGTCTCGCCCGTGGCAATAATGCAGCCACCCACATGAACTTCGGTGAGCGTTCCCCAGTCAAACTGCGGCGGCGTGGCGTCGCCTACAACATAAGTCATGTTCAGACCATTCACCGCTACCGGCGTCGTTCGCGGCGTGCTGATATACCACGAAGCACCTGAATCCACATGTGTCACCTCATAGCCATGAGCATTACCAACAGTCAATGGATTCGGCACGAAGGAGATGTACTTGTTCTTCGAGCCACCATGCGGATAGGTTGTCGCGGCAAGAGGTTCATCCAGGCCGGTGATTGGATCACACAACATAACCACGTCCAACTGAGCAATGCCTCGCGATGCCTGGGCATCATCACCCGACAACGTCGAGCTACTTGAGGCATAACCACCAACACGCAGCTTGTAACACGTCGAGTCTACCGTCACATCCCACTGGATAAGCGAAGGTCCGCCAATGCTGATGCCATCAGTCAGATCCCCGCATCCTTCGTCAGCACAGATAACACGCGTGCCACCCGGCCCGTCGATGAGTCCACAATTGCACTCATCATGAGCTTCGAGCATGGTGTCGAAGAAGGTCGGACCACTGCAGGTACGCGCTTCAACAGTACCCGTACATGGAGCGGTGAACTCATACCATGTATCCGCCTGGAACGACGTTCCCGAACTCGACGAGAAGCAGCTGAGTCCTTGCGGACTTGGCGGTCCAGTACTGAGGTCGCCGTCACGGGTAGCCGCTCGGTTATCCACAACCAGACCGGAGCAATCATAGACATCACCCAGCCAAACAACACATGGACCTTCGCCACTTGGGCAATCGTCAGGCGCAACCGTACAGAACCGACTGGCATTGCCAGAGCATGTTCCGCGATTGTGACCAGGACTTGGCGACGCAGTTGGGCAGGCAGCGTTAACGCTAACATCCGCTACGCCACAGTCATCGTTAGCCGGAGCAGCAGGGCAAACAGAGCCACCACTACATACACCCGGAACAACATAACCCAACTTGTCCGTATCCCACTGGCAAGATTCGGCACCGATACCATCGATGAATCCACCGCCAGGCAGACAGCAGCAAAGCGTCGGAGCACCACAACCACCGTCAACACCAGGCGTCGTATTCTTCGTCATACCTGAGTCAACACAGAATTCCCAGTCACCGTTTACGATGTCGCTTACCTCATAAATGCCGTCGCCGTCATTCACAGCGTAATCGTTCCCTTCAGGAGACGGATCGTTATGGGTACTGGTTGCATCAATCTGAGCAGTCGACATCCAGAAAGCGACGCAACCATTGGCACCGTTACCGGTAACTTCAAACCAATAGCAATCGTTTGGCGTAACAGAAGCCGAGAACGTTCCGCTATAGGTCCAGACTAGGAACCCAGGATCGCCGTTATTCCCTTTACCATCCAAGGTAAGCGTCGCATCAGATGTCTTGAAGCTCTGAACTGCGGCCTCATTGGGAATCCCGTTGAGATCCTCATAGATGTGGACTTCCCAGTCATCATCCGGAGGGTTGCCATTCGGCGGCTCACACGCATTAGACCAGGTAAAGGTCCAACAGGCACGATTGATCGCTGCTGATTGCGGCTTAAAGTCATCCGCAATCCTTCCGAAGTTGAATCGGTCGGACGACCATGCAAGCTGCTGAACACCGATCTGGCAATTTGCATTGTCATCGATAATGCAAATCGGGCAGGGATCATCTTCGCAAAGAACACCACCATGGAAGACGGCATTCAACGGATCAAGAGCTGAACAAGCAGCAGGCGTGATTCCGGCACCGGAAGCATCATCACAGTTTCCAGGGCCAAGACAGCAGGAACCGGTCGCACATGGCGAGCTCTGACAGTCAGCAATGACGCCCTGTACAAGATCACCCAACCAATCGCCGCCGATCTCTTCGCATTCGATTCTCGAGCGAACAGAACATGTGGCACCTGGACCATTTGCTCCGGCATTGGTGCAACAGGCTGCTTCCACCAATTTCGCGACGGTAGCATGCGCCTGGTACGGACCAAAGTTATCCTCACAGGTGTCACCCGTTGGGCAATCGTTCGTCGTCAGGCATTGCTGCACACTTCCCGAGCATGACGAAAGAACCAGGATACCATACACATACGATGACCCGGCAGAGCAAGTGCCGTTCGCGCCATTGTCACATGCTTCTGGATCGTTGACAAAGCAAGCGCTCTTGTCAGTCGAGCATTTACCGCCAGGCAGGTCGAACGTAAGCGACATATTTCCGTCGGCACAAACAACAGTGGCTTCATTCGGCCCGCCGTCAAAAGCGGTCGCACCAAATCCACCATGGTTAACGTCCACGCGAAGTGGCACATCGGCACAGTTCGGGATAGGACTAACCGCATTTACAACGTCGCAACCCACTGCCGCCACAATCCAAGCTGGCGTCTTAAGCGGATTGGTGCAACAAAGGTCCCAGGTAACTTCAGCGGGACCATCAACGGAAACCTTGTGATACCACCCTGGATCCGAGTTGGTCGGCACACAGACGTCGCCGCGATTGAAGTCAAAACCAGTCGCCTCGGGCAAACAAGTGGCGGTACACACCGCGGTAGCGCCGACACCGCAATAAGCTCCGGTATCGCTGCAATAGACACCTGGCTCACAAACACCCTTTGTCGAGGCGTCGCAAGTCCCATCAGCACCACTATTGCAAGTGGTGGGATCCGTCGGATCGCAATCATCGCCATTACCGGTACAGCTGTGGCACGCGGCAAAGCGGTCGTTGAAACACTTGTCACCAGTAATGGAACAACGCCATGTTGGTTCCGGCGAGACACCGGCGAACGTCGTAACAATCCGCGCTGATCCTGGATCACACGACGGCGAACCAACCTGATTGGGACAATCCGTACCAAGCAGGATCGGGTCACACGGCGCCGATGAGTCGTTGCTACAGCGGAACGCGAACCCAGGCACGGTGATCGGGTGATCGACAGCACCTACGCAGTCTCTGCAAACACCGCCGCAAGTTCCCGAATTGGTCGGGCCACAAGCCGCACCAGGTGCACCACAAACCGAGCCGTCTTCATCGCAGATATTTCCGCAGAGGTTCCCAGGTGCACCAAAAACGCAACCGGTAGTACCACTGCCATCACTGCAGTAGGCCGTATCTGAACAGCAGTTACCCGCTGTAAACAAAGGCTGGCTGCAGCAGTTCGGATCACAAGTGGAACCGAAGGCTTGCGGGGTTTCATTGGCACCAACACAAAGATTCAGAGGAATCTCGGTGCAGCTACCATCAAGGTCATTACAGCAGGCACCTGTATCACAGACACCGCTGACACAAAGCTGCGCGGGAGGATCTGAAAGTGGCTTACGCTGCCCTTTCCAGTTCGTTTCGCGACAGTTTCCACCCGTATCGAAGCCACCGCACTGGGCAGTGTTGACACATGGCTGACCAAAGAAATCCGGACCGGACGTGTTGTGACTAATACAAGTCCTGCAGGTCTGTCGATCCGTGTCCGTGCAGTTCATGCCTGGCGACCCAGCGGGATCACAGCAGGCAGCCGTTGGATCAGGAACCTTGGTACCCACCAACTCAATCGCGAGGACATTGTTACCTACGCCGAGGTGGTTGGTCACAACGCCGTTCACAAACATCGCGTCGGCGTCATTGAACCCGCGATCAACCGTGCCAGCCTGAACGATGTGAAACTGACTAACTTCTTGCAGATCACCCGAAACACCGTCCGTAACGTTAAAGGCACGGAATGTAACAAAACCTGTCGGCGGAATGATAATCGGGTCTGTCAGAGCTGTATTGCGAACCGAGCTCAAATCTGTCGTGCTCGGGAAACAATTTCCGTTGCAGTCGTAAATGATCCGATAGTCATCCGTACCCGCTTCTTCAAAGCCGAATGCTACGGCGGTATTCTCGATCCTCTGAGGACCAATGCAGGTTCCGGCAGACGTCGGAGGACTTCCAACAACGTTGCATGCCGCACCAACACCATCCACATTGCAGGTACCGACACCACTACCATCACTGCATGTCGGAACCACGCTGGGATCACCATCCCAGATTTCCATAATGACCGCATCATCATTACCGGATACGCCACCACGGAAGCGAACTTCCAACAGGCGGAGATACGATCCGTTGGCAATGGAGTAGTCGTCGCCGAGGCGATCGATACCACTGTCGCAAACATTGGCATCCGCATCGCAAGTCTGCACGAAGCAAGTTGATGCGCCACCACTCTGATCACAATCAACATTTGACAGGCACTGCTTACCCAGGTCGGGACCTGCATCGCAAGCCGAGCGACAGTCAAGAACCGGATTAGCGCAAGGATTGCGGTCAATGCTGCAAATCCTGTTAACACCCGTCGTTGTGAGCGCTGCTGTTGGACCAACATTAGCCGTAACCGGCGCAATACCCGCACTGTATTTCGGGCACTCGCAGAGATTCAGGTCGCGAGGATTAACCAGCCGCAACCACTCACCCGCACAATTTGCGTCCGTATCGATCGTGCAAGCATCTACTACACAGCAGCGACCCAAAGCACCGCCACCAGCATCGATCTCGCACTGGTCGGCAGCTTCATTACAGGTGGAAGTACCAGCTGGCGCAGCATTGCTACGGGGATCACAGGTACCACCTGTGCAGTCGCCATCTTTCGAGCAGGAGAAACCTGCGTTCGATGAACCAGCACTGCAAGCATAGACGCATGGAGTCTTCGTCGCAGGAATGGCCCCGAGAGTCACAGCCGCGACACAAACGCCACCGCCATCACAAAGGTCGTCCGTGCAGTAAAGACCATCAAGATCACAAGGATCATCGACAGGCCTATCCTCAACAAAACAAGTCCAGTCGCCGGAACCGGTCTGCTGCGCACCCGCAAGCGTCTCGGTACAAATGGCTCGCTCGCAGTCATTGGCAGGCGTCGCACAGTCCGAATCGCAACTGCAAGGATCGCCTGCGGCTGTCCCGCCACCATCAGCCAATGGGCTGGCCGAACCGCGGGCACCGGTGCCCTCAAGGATCATGAGATCCTCACGACCCACACCAGCGAACTCATTTCGCGGCGTGAATACAGCGCCCGCAGACGGGCCACTCGACGAAGCCGCATTGCTTCCTGCGCCCGAGTCCATCTTGAGATTCTTGCCTCCGGACAGCAATGCTTCGCTGACGTCCGGCGTCGTCTCAGGAGTGAGAGAAACCGTAGAATCGGTCACTCGGTCCTCGATTGCACGTCCACCGTCACCTGCTGGGGCCCCTTTAATCCCCACGCCAAGCGCAAAGCAGACTCCCAGAGCTACAACACCCACAACGGGATGCCAAGCTTTTACACCCTTAACTCTCATAAGCCCTTACCTCCATCCAATAACCAAACCCCAGTGACCGATGACACACTTTCGTCACTATAACAATAGTCATCAAAAAAGCGGACTAACGCCCGCACATACAACCAGAACAAGTTACAAAACTGCGCGCAAACGTTACGCGCGTGACACTGTCACAACAACAACAATACGGATCGCTTCCGAAATGGTACAGCTTTCACCCTCCTAGTAAGAACCGAAATGCCCTTTGATTCCACACCAAGCGACGACAAGATCAGACATGAGCAGCGAATCTGCACCTGCCGACACTAGGATCAAGCCCGATAGTACCGAAATGGGGATTTGGGGTCAAGGTTTTTTTCCATGTTAGGGGGACTGATGCCAATTATTTTATCTAAACTGCCACTTGAAACCAAACCTGGGCCGAAATCAGGAAATTGGGCCGAGGTAACTCACTGATCAATCTCAGCGGCAATAGCCCAGGTCCGGTTCTAACGATTGTATCAGTGTTGCGACGTCGTCGACGGCAGGATGACGAACCCGGCTTCCGAAAAAACAGTGCTAGGACATTGAGTTCTACGATTATGGACCCATTTTGAGCGAACGCATGACAATATGGTAGTTCACAGAAATTCGGAAACTGCCTCAGCCCTGAGAAGGCCCCTACAACGTCCCCGCGACAGGATCACACGATATCGCGAGCATATTTTCCGCTCTGACTGGAAAATACACTTTTTCAGCGCTGCGCACTTACTTTTCTGTGATTATGATTGAAGTCTGCGGGCGAGACAGATACCTTACTAATAGATGGGGAGGAAGCGAAGGAGCCGATCTGAGGCAATGGCCGTTGAGCCTGCGCCCGCATCGTTTCCAGGAGCATGTGTTCGTTACCCAAAGGTAACCCGAGGCCCCATCGTTCCCATTGACGTAGTGGCGTCAACGGTAACATTTCATTTTGGGGTGGGAGTCGTGCGCAGTTTCAATCCAATTCTGGCAGGGATTTTTCTTCTCGCAGTTGGTGCGTCGCCCGTTTTGGCAGACGGCGCGATGGGAAGGACCAAAGCCGAGAGCCAACCAGGCATTCAAAGAATCAGTTCAGGGGTGGCAGACCTAAAACTCGACCAAGGCTTGCTTGCGGCGCTTGGCTGGAGCTTCGCGACTCAAGACGCCATCGGCTCGGCTCCAACGGCCTTCAATTTTTCCTTCGACATCGGACCCAATTCTTCAACTGTGATTTCCAACACTGACAAAGGTAATCATCAACTGCTTGTGGCCATGTTTCGAGCAAACGGCGCACTGCTTTTGTCACATAACGGAGAGCGGAAGACCGTCATTGGTGGCTTTATCATTCATACAGCCGACGGGGAATCATGGACCGTATTGAGCTCGATCGGCTCGCAAGGTACTCGCGCCTTTTCCGGCCCCCTGTTCTTTATCGAACAAGGTGAGGTCACCATCGATCAAACCCGCTCACGGCTGAGGCTGACAGGGAAACTGACAATCTCGGTGCAGTGGGCGCAATCGCTAGGCTTCCCGGAAGCGGGAGAGCAAGTGCTTGGCGACATTGAGATAAATGTCAAACTGGGACAACGAGGTAACCAAGAGCAAAGAACCGAAGGCGTCAACGCGGAAGCATCAGACACCGGCCTGTCGCCGTTGGCTTCGAATCACGACGGTCCGGATGTTTTTGTACGAACCATCCATGACGTCGACAGCTTTGGAGAATTTGACAACATCTCAGCGTTTTCAATTGGCACGGTTTCCTGCAACATCGGAACCCAGCCTGCTTCGTGGTTTGGCAACACCAACCAACACCCGGTCATCGCACAGAATATGTTTCGATCGAAAGCTGGCCGGTTTGAGCAAATCGGCATGAGTTGGCTCAAGCACGGTTTCTTCGCAGTATCAAACGGCGGTTGTACAATCGGCTGTACCCCACCACCTCAACCAGGCGATCAACTCGGCATTGGCTGCTCAGACCCTTACTCTGCGGGGCTGAACGGCCAACAGAGCAATCTAGGCCCTCGGTCAGACGTGAATCCGCTAACAGGGGATTTTCTTTTTCCCTGGAGCGCTCCGCCTGCACCGGCAAAGATTGGGCGGCGAATCCAGGTCAACAACAACGATATTGACCCGGACCTGAATCCCGGTGCTATCTATTATGTCGAAGCGCAGTACATCGTTCCTGGTGAGCCTTCAGGCAACCGCAACAACAACGCGTCTTTTCGGCGTGCTGACATTATTGACAACCTTACGTCCTTCGAGCTTGCTTTGTCCGCTGTCACGAATTGGAGGCCTGCCATTCAAGCCTGGCAGGACTTATCGCCACAGGTGCAGGAGACATTTATACAAGTACCGAATGAGGGCCAATTTATTTTGGCCACGGACACGCAAGACCTGGGCAACGGGTTTTGGCATTACGAATATGCACTGTACAACATGAACTCAGACCGGGCTGCACTTTCATTCAGCGTGCCGGTAGATGCTGGTGCGAGCGTCATCAACATCGGTTTCCACGACGTCGATTACCACAGTTTTGAAATCTACGACGGAACCGACTGGACTGCGACTGTCACATCTGGCGCCATCACATGGTCAACGACTCCTTTTTCGAGCAACGCGAATGCCAACGCATTACGATGGGGTACGTTGTACAATTATCGTTTCGATGCGAACGTACCGCCCGCACAGCTAAGTGCAACGATCGAGTTATTCAAACCCGGCACTCCAACATCAGTCCAGGGCTTAACATTTGTGCCAGCCACCCCACCTCCCGAGTGCGGCAACGACACAGTCGAAGCTGGCGAGCAGTGCGAACCTCCGGACGGCGTCATTTGCGACTCGTTCTGCCAAACCATTGTCAACGACCCGATTCGGGGTGGCCTCTTGTGGGACAAATGGTGGATTGTGAACAGCTCCGCTGCACCCGCGGGCAATCATCCTTTATACCCACCTGCGGGCCAACAAAATGGTAGCTCGACTTTCCGTTGCAAGGAATGTCACGGCTGGGACTACAAAGGAGTCGATGGCGCATACGGCTCTGGATCCCACTTCACGGGTATCCCCGGCGTGTTCGGCACAACACAAACGCCGGCTGAAATGTATGACATCATCAAGGGCAATACCGTAACAAACGCCCACAATTTCGAAAGTTATGGACTTGGCGATCAGGACACGCGCGACCTGGTGCAGTTCATCCTGGATCTGGCGTTGGATACCGATAGTTTCATTGATGGCGCTGCGCAGTTCATTGGCGATCCGGTTCAAGGTGGGGTGAACTACACAAGCGTCGGAAGCCCGGCTTGCACTTCATGCCATGGCGCTGACGGCGCAACCATCAATTTCGGCACACCTCTGAACCCGAAATGGGTGGGTACAATCAGCATCAGCAACCCATGGGAACTGCTCCACAAAACACGCATCGGACACCCCGGTTCGCCAATGCCTAGCTGGCTTGCTGGCGGCGGGACCGATCAAGGAGCGGCTGATATCGGAAGATTCGCCCAACTCAACCTTCTCGACGTTTGCCAAACCAATGCGCATTGCGACGATGGGCTTTTCTGCAACGGAACAGAGGCATGCAGCGCAGGCAGCTGCCTGCCCGGCGCGAACCCCTGCCCCAATCAGCCTTGCAATGAAACAGATGACATGTGCGGCGTGGCCGACGCCGTTCGTGGCGGCAGATTGTGGGACAAATGGTGGAAGGAGCTTGGTCTAGTCGGGCCAACAGGTACACACCCGCTCTACCCTCCTGCTGGCCAGCAAACCGGCAGTGAAACTTTCCGTTGTGCAGAGTGCCACGGCTGGGACTACGAAGGTGTCTCCGGCGCGTACGCATCCGGCCCTCACTTTACCGGCATCCCGGGTGTCCTGGGAACAACATTATCCACCAATGAGATATTCGATCTGGTGAAACGAGATGACATTCCCAACGGTCATGGGCTTGGCAATTATGGCATATCAGACAATGACATATGGGATGTCGTCGCATTTGTTGAGAACCTTGCGATTGACTCTGCCCCCTATATAGACCAAGCAGGCGCTTTCATCGGAAACGAAATCCAAGGCCAGCTCAACTATGAAACCGGTGGTAGTATTTCCTGCACGATTTGTCACGGCTTGGATGGGACGGATATTAACTTCGGGACCCTGAGCGATCCGGAGTGGGTTGGGACTACAGCTTTTGAAGACCCGTGGAAACTGTTTCACAAGATTCGCGTTGGCAGCGCTGGCGTCACCATGCCGAGTTGGCTAGCCGACGGTGGTACGAGCCAGGGAGCGTCGGATATCGGCCGACACATGCAATTGAGTTTTCCAGTTGACTGCACAGGCAATAGCCACTGTGATGATGGGTTGTTCTGCAATGGTGCAGAAACATGTGACGGTCAATTCTGTCTTCCCGGCGTACCCCCTTGCGCCGTTGAGCTTTGCGACGAGAGCATCGCCACATGCCTTTCCGGATTGTGCGATACCCCCACAGTGCTTGCTGAGGACAGTCGCTATATTACTGTTTCACCAGCTACGGGCACTTCGCCCGTTGCCCTGCTCGTCACCGGCGATCCCGCTAATCCGGAAGTCGATTGTCTATCGCAATACGTCCAGGCGGACGGCACATTGGATATACAACCTGTGTTTCAAACACCGGCAATATGGGACTCCGTCTTCATCCATGACATCGAAATCCGCCCGGAAACGACCTACAATATCAGAGCGGATTGCGGTATGATGGGCGCACCAGATTTATCGTTCGGCACTTCGGCTACAACATCAACGTGGTGCGATCTTGATGGCAATATGACCGCCAACGGCAACGATATATTGATGATGGTGCTGGTTTTTCGCCAGCAATTCCAGATCGCCACCGTTCAACAAGCTGACGTCGAACCCTGCGTGCCCAATGGAGCCGTCAATGGCAATGATGTATTACGTGGAGTCTTGGCCTTTCAGCGAGTGACATTCGATGGCATGGGATGTACGACTCCCTGCCCGTAGAACAGGTGGGACCGAAAATAAGAGGGTTCTAACCAAGCTATGACAGAAATGGATAGCGCCTAGAATCTATGAATAACCTAGAGGGGGCTGATCGAGACAGCCTTACGAATTCGGCTTGGTTTGACAAACAACCAATGCCCACGAAAGCGGAGGAGCATTTTACTCATGGCAGGTCAAACAGGAAAACTATTTTGTGCCGTTGCGCTGGTTTTTGGCGCAGGGTTAATGGGTATCGATTCGAACGGGCAACATCGGGTCGATATGGCCAGCTTGTCGAGCGACATGCCAAATCCATTTGACGCTGGCGCCATAGCCGTCGCACCGTCTGATTCCGTTTTGTCGCAATTCAAAGCTGCAGACATGATGGTAACGGGCGACAGCATTGTGGATATTGTCTCCACGGGCCACGTCCCCCCGGCATACTGCTTCACCCCCGGAACGCCCCTCGAAACCATAGAGCAGTTCAATCAATCGATGTTAATTCAGCCAGGTCCGCTGGCGTATAACCTGGGTGGCAGCTGGTCGCCTGTCGGCGCGCCAGTCAATATAACCTGGAGCTTCGTCCCGGATGGGCTATCGATTTTCAGCACGGGCGGCAATGACAACGGCGGAGCTGCTGGACCAAGTTCATTGTTCGCAACTTTTGATGCACAGTTCGGAAACCGAGCGACTTGGGTATCTCTTTTCGAGCAATCTTTTGCTCGTTGGGCTGAACTAACCGGAACAAGCTACACACGAATAACCTTTGGGGCCAACGACTGGGATATCGGAGGGGCATGGGGAACAACAGGAGATGCTAATCATGGCGACGTCCGTATCGCATCGCGAAACATCGACGGTGCTGGCGGATCTAACGTCCTTGCCTATAACTTTTTCCCGACCAATTCGGACATGGTGATCGATTCCAGCAATTTTTGGGCGAGCGCCACAAACAATTTTCGCTTCCTGCGCGATGTTGTCATGCACGAACACGGCCATGGACTTGGCATATTCCATGTCTGCCCCGTCCAAGGCACCAAGCTCATGGAACCGTTTATCAACACAGGCTTCGACGGCCCCCAGCATGATGATATCCGCGCCGGGCAAAGACACTACGGCGATCCTTTCGAGCCGGACAATACCTCCGCCGAAGCAACCGACATCGGCGCGATCCCCAACGGGCCAACCATTACCGTTGGGACAATACCCACGCAAGCGGTTGCCAATTCTTCTTTGTTGAGCATCGACGCAAATAGCGAACAAGACTGGTTCAGATTCAGTATTGACAGTTCACGTTCAGCTGCGATCACATTAACACCTATCGGAACAAGCTACGATGACAGCCCGCAGGCATGCGGCGGCTCAGACGGTTGCTGCTCGGGCAACGTCATAGACAGCCGAAACATGGCCAACCTGGCGTTCGAAGTCTATTCAGAGGCTGACTTGGTGACACCTATCGTCACCGCCAACACGCAGGGATTTGGCGTCGCCGAATCGGTTGGAGGTTTGGTTCTGGACAGCCCGGGCAATTATTTCATTCGTGTTTTCGAAACGCAAGCGCAAACGGAATCCCAGCTGTATACGCTCGACATTACTGCCGTAGCTGGCGGATGCTGCCTTGGAGATGGCACTTGCGAACAGCGGGGGCCAACAGGGTGCCAATCGACAATAGGAAATTATTTTGGAGACGGAACCGATTGTTCCTCACCACCGAATCCCGTTTGCACGGCTGCGAGCACGATCATTTCGTGCGAATTGGCCTCTGGTGTCGCCTTGCCGGGAGGCAGTGTTCGGATGGATCTGTTTGTCGAAGAAGTTAATACCCTAAGCGGATTCCAGGCAACGGTGGGTATCAACAAGACGTCGGGCGTTGGAGATTTAACAGTTGGTTGTCCCGACGGTGTACGCATTAACCTTAATACATGCTTCACTTTACCTTCGTTGGTGAATACGGGCGTCCCTTGCGATACGGTCGCCTGTCCCGGGGGCCAGGTGTGCCTACCTCGACCCGATTTCGTTTTCTCAGGGTTGCCGATTACGTCGAGCGCTTCTTGCACCGTTTTGGATTTCACGGCAACTCTCAATACCCCCGGCGAGAGTGTTGACGTTGGGCCAACGCGCGCTTACCTCGGCGAGTACACACTCGATCTCTCAGGCGACGCGACACCTGGATCAACGTTTGAAATCACTATCGATGTAGGCTTGGGCAAGACCTTCCTTATCGACGATATCGCAGATGGCATCCTGTTCCAGGCCTCGGCCGCATGCGTCTTGACTGTGGCTGATCCGACTGCGATTAATCCGCCATTGGTCGCATCCGGTTATCCGCACGAAGGCGAGAAAAACCGCTACATTTCTTTCACACCAAACCCATTGAACGGTCCATTGCCACACGGCTACCAAGTGACCCACGTTGGCACAGGCCAAAGCTGGATTGCGAGTTCGCCTCGAACGGACTCGACTGCCCCTGGGTCCATCGCAGGACTCGGTCTAAGCTATCTGGTATCAGACGCTACGCCGCCACTGTATGATTATAGCGCGGAAGCCGTCGTTCATGTCGGCGGGTGCATGATCGCTCCAAACGAAACCTATGAGGTGCGAGCAACACTGGATGGCACCAACTTCACTGCACCAATTGTCGTGTCCACCGTCGCAACGCCTACGAATAGTCGCTGGTGGTCCGACGTTGTCGGCGTGTTTAGCGCCACGGGCGACGGGAGCACCACTCCCCCAACCCCGGCCAACGCGTGGACCCCAGCCAATGGCAACATGAACGGATTCGATGTGACCGCAACTTTGCGTGGATTCCAGAAAATTGACGCGCCCGACTTGTCATGGACTGACTTGAATCCGGAGATTCCGGATCGCGTCACAAACGGAAACGACATATTGAGGGCTGTCAATGCGTTTGCGACCGGCTCAGGCAATGAATTCTACCCATTCAATGTGCCGAACCCACCTGGACCTCAAGCGCAGGGAGCGTGCCCCGCACCGCCACTGGAGTCAGCCCTTACGCCTTAAGACTTTCATTCAGTCGGCTTCTCGCTCGTAGTAACCCTGCGGGCGAGAAGCACTGGCTATGGTCGTCCAAACGCATTCGCTTATCATCCCTCCAAAATAACACCACAGTTTGACAACTAACACACCCACCCCACGTCTTCTCTTGAAACATAACAGCGAATTGTCAAGCCTGGAGGCGAATCGCTCTATTACACAAGTAAAGACTGCACCAGTAACTCCACAGTAGAGTAGAGCTTGCTATAGCAAAACTGAATTGTCATATTAAGCGTTTCGTACAACTGGCCAAAACCTGTCGATTGGTGTAAATAACCAAGTCGCGAAAAATCGACCCGTGTTTGGTTGGCCTGAGATGCTCGACCGACCTGCCGAAGCACCCTAATACGCAAAGGATTTGACCCATGCTTCCTCCGTTTGCTCCGCTGTCCTACGTTGATTTCAACAATGATGAACCACGAACAAAAATGCTGGCCGCCCTGGATAAAGTTAAGGGCGAACTAGGCAAAACCTATCCGCTATGGATTGACGGTCAGCCTGTCTCGCCGGGCGAGACTTTCCAATCCACGTCACCCGCGGCCCCTGCGCGAGTAGTCGGCACCGTCGCCATGGCGAATGCGGACATCGCCGACCAAGCGGTTCGCGCAGCAGCCGACGCCTTCCAGGACTGGAGCAGAGTCGACCCGGATGCGAGAGCGAGAATTTTAATCAAGGCCGCTGCAATCATGAAACGCCAAGTCTACGAATTCTCAGCGTGGATGTGTTATGAAACAAGCAAGAGCTGGCTTGAGGCTTACGCCGACACATGCGAAGCCATCGACTTCTTGGATTTTTACGGCCGAGAAATGATGCGACTGAAAGGTGCCCATGAAGTGACACCTTTCCCCGGCGAAGAAAACGAGGTGCGATATATGCCCTTGGGTGTCGGCGTGGTTATCCCGCCTTGGAATTTTCCACTGGCTATTTGTTGCGGCATGGCAACTGCAGCCTTGGTGACTGGCAACACGGTTTGTTTGAAGCCAGCCAGCACTTCACCTGTCATTGCAGCCAAACTGGTCGAGTGTTTGCACGAAGCGGGACTGCCCAAGAACGTATTGAACTTCGTTCCTGGTCCTGGTGGAACAGTTGGCGATGCCATGGTTTGTCACCCGCAGACACGCTTTGTCTCATTCACCGGATCGCGTGAGGTCGGCATCGGCATATTCGAGAAGACCGCCAAGGTTCAGCCTGGGCAGGTTTGGCTTAAACGAACCGTTCTGGAAATGGGCGGAAAGGATTGCATCGTCGTTGATGAGACCGCCAACATCGAGGAAGCCGCTCAGGGCGCCGTGGCGGCGGCGTTCGGTTTTCAAGGGCAAAAATGCTCTGCGTGCAGCCGACTCATCGCACACAAGGATGTGTACAGCGAACTGCTCGATCAGGTCGTTGCGCGAACTCGCGAATTGACCATTGGTGATACGGTAACCTCCGACAATTACTTCATGGGAGCGGTCATCGACCAAAACGCACACAACAAAATCAATGAATATATCCAAATAGGTCAGGGTGAAGGCAAAATGGTGCTCGGCGGTGGCAAGACCCCCACGCAAGGCTATTTTGTTGCGCCGACCATCATTGAAGGCGTCAAACCCAACGCCCGCATCGCCCAGGAAGAGATTTTTGGGCCGGTGTTGGCAGTGATTCCATGCAACGATTTCGATGAAGGACTAGAGATCGCCAACGGCACGGAATACGGCCTAACCGGCGCTCTCTTTTCCAACGACAGGTTACGCCTTGAGCGTGCCCGTCATGAGTTTCATGTGGGCAACCTTTACTTTAACCGAAAATGTACAGGCGCACTCGTGGACGTTCAGCCTTTCGGCGGATTCAACATGTCGGGGACGGATTCCAAAGCAGGCGGGCGGGATTACTTGCCCTTGTTTATGCAAGCCAAGAGCATCACGGAAAAACTGTAGACCGATGGGTTGGCGGACACCGTAGCGGCATTTAGATTGTACGGTCGAACATCGTATTACGCATAACTCGACCTTTGGATTTTCGACTATTCTAGGATGGGCGTACCATGCCGATCTGGCTCGAAAACTTATCCTGGCAAGCGCTGCTGCCTGGTAGTGATCAAATTATTCGCATCGCCATGGCCGTGGCGTTGGGCGGACTGGTTGGCCTGGAACGAGAGATTCGTGACAAGCCTGCAGGCTTTCGCACGATTATTCTCATTTCCGTCGGCGCTTGCCTGTTTACAATGCTTTCTCAACAATTCGGAGGCCCCGACTGGAACACAACGCGAATCGCAGCTCAGATTGTGACAGGTATCGGCTTCCTTGGCGCTGGCGCGATCATTCGAGGACGAAGCAATGTCTTTGGTCTGACAACCGCTGCAACCATCTGGACCGTCGCAGCCATTGGAATGGCTGCTGGTTTCGGCGCTTTGCGACTCGCGGGGTTTGGAACAATCATCATCCTGGTCGCTCTTTTTATCTTTGACAGCATAGAGCATGCAATTGGCAAGTTTCGAGACATCCAGAATTATCGCATAGCTGCACCAAAATCTCTTGCTTCGATCGAAGAGATTTCAAAAATGTTCCGAGCGTCTCACGTTCAGCCGCGAAGAGAATCCTGGCATGAGGAGGCAGGCTCTGTTGTTATTGATATACGCGCTATGGGCAGCAAGGCCAATCATCGCACACTGAGGCTGCAACTCATCGAATCTGACCGCTTCAGACTTATCAAATGACCGACTCAAAAATGCCATAATAAAGGCACTATCGTTTCCAGGCGACTCGGGCGATTGAACGGGAGGCAACAGCGAGCCAGCTGGCCACGTCGTCAAGTACAAACACCGCTGAATGACTACAATTCCCGCATCATGAGCGCAAAAATTGCCGATCAGCGCGAATAGGCAAGTGCCTCCCAGCAACTCATTAGACCCAATTTGCCCATTTAACAAGCCTGTGAAAACTTTTCGGATTAGCTATTCGCGCTGCTGCAACTCTCTGGTAAGTTGCTTTCCGCATCGACTGCATTGTGCGACAAGGTGTGGCACTAGATCAAGCTCTGTTTTACTGTAGTGCTCGGATGCACTTCTTAATCTCGCAGTAAATCGATTCGTCGCTGCACTTGACCGTTCGCTGCGATGAATAACAGATAGCCTTGGATGTTGAACGAGTAGCGACCACAAGAATCATGAGCGAAACGATCACTCAATTCAGCGAAGCAGACGAACGAATGCGCGCAGCATTACGCCAACTTACTGACATCGCAACGGCTGCGGCTGCGGAAAAACAACATGAAGCCAAAATGGTTTCCGCAACGGCTGCATCGCTCACGGTCGTTCGACAGGTACTCGAAGCAGACGCCAAGCGTGCGCGGTTCTTCGCCTGGAGTTGTGCGTGCTTCGGCTCCACGGTCGCTGCTATCGCAACTCTGGTTGCTATCTATTCGTCACAGTTCGCCAACCCAGCACCTGTGATTCGCGACGCGCGACCTGTGGAATCAGAAAACCCGAAAGGCCATCTTATACTTGAGGCTGCGGCCAACAAAGCACTTGTCGAATCTCTCCGCGACGAAAGGGAGAAGGACCGAAGGCTTGTAGAAATGTTACTCCTCAGACTGGCGGGGAACACCCAACAGGTCACCAATTCTGTGCAACCGAATCCAGGTTTTGAAACTCCCATTAGCGCTGCACAGGAAAAGCCAGATGCCGCGCCGGCCAACATTTCCAAACCGATCCAGGCGCAAAGAGAATTGCCTGGCACCGATTCGCATATCGTTACCAACAAGCCTATCGAGTTAGCCGGAAGGTCGGTCGTACCTGCGATCCGTGTTGCTGGCCATATCGGGAAGCCGACGAGAATGATTGCGCGCGGGAAGGCCAATGAGGTTTATCTTAATCATTCGGGTGAGTGTACCGTTGATTAGAGCAAGCTCTATATCTACTGCAGCGTTCGGATGCACTTTCTACACTCGAATCAGACGGTTTCGCCGCTACACTTGACTGTTCGCTGCGATAGCAACCGGAGCGTCGCATTTGGCACGCGCCTAGTTCTGCAAGTAACGAATCAGGCTTCTTCCGAGATATCCCCTCGAAACAGCTACTTATGATTCGCGGAAAACCTCAATTGTAAGCCCCGCCGAACGCATCCTGCCGCCCAACGATGTCGTTTGCGTGCCATTGATGCCGGTGTGTTCGCTCTATCGTCAAAGAGTTCTGATTCTACAGGATTGAGTGCGGTCCAAGTCCAAAGAATTACCTTTCCAGCACCCGGTTTCCTGCAAACAAGCCGTCGGTTGAATTGACTCGACTTCGCCACTAAGATCGCATGTCTGCGGCTGACGCCAGCCGGCGCTTTTGGCGATCGGCCACTTGTGCAGTCGCACAAAGACCGTTGTGTTATTGAGGGTATTGGTTCCAAACCTATGGGCAAGAAACGTAAGAAACTCGGTGAGATTCTGGTCGATTGGGGTCTCGTCTCGCAGGACGCAATTGCAGATGCGCTTCAGCATGGGCTTGAAAACCGCAAGCGTATTGGCGAAGCTTTGGTGGAAATGGAACTCTGCAGCGAAGACGACGTCTGCAAAGGACTTGCGAAGCAATTCGGCTGGGAATTCATTGACATGGACAAACACCGTGTCGAAACGGAAGCGCTGGAACTGATACCCGGAAAACTGATTGAAGATCTGACCATTCTTCCGCTGGGACTCGATGGGGATCGCCTTAAAGTCATTCTCACCGACCCACTCGATCTCGAAACACTCGACCTGCTCCGCTTTCGTCTAAACCGCGAGATCGTTCCAACGCTTGCGCCAATCAGCAAGATCAAGCGGGCAATCGACAAGTTCGTCAACCAGGAAGGTGACGTTCTTTCCCAGACGATGGCGAGTATCGACCAGGAAGGACCTGAGTTTGAAGACGAACTAAATGCGGGACTCGAAGACGCTGATGACGCCGACGCCCCAATTATCAAACTCGTCAATCTAATTATCTCTGAGGCTGTTCACTCTCGGGCCAGTGATATCCATATTGAGCCGATGAGTGATCGCGTTCGCGTGCGATATCGCATCGACGGCGTTTGCCAGGTGCGCGACGACATCCCGAAGAACATGCAAGGTGCGGTCATTACCCGTTTCAAGATTATGGCGGGTATCGACATTGCGGAGCGACGAATCCCGCAGGACGGCCGAATCAAGATGAAGATCAGCGGCGGGCAGATCGACTTCCGCGTGAGTGCATTGCCTGCCTATCACGGCGAAAGCATGGTCCTCCGAATCCTCAGGCCCGATTCGGTCCAGGTCGGCATTGCCGCGTTGGGGTTTGCCGAAGACGATAACGATAAATTCCAGGAGATCATCAAGAAGCCAAACGGGATTTTTCTGGTCACAGGCCCAACCGGGTCTGGCAAGACGACGACACTGTATGCCGCGTTGCAGGACCTCAACAAACCAGACACCAAGATCATTACTGCCGAGGATCCCGTCGAATACAACTTTAGTGGCATGAATCAATGCCAGGTGCGGGAGGAAATTGACCTTTCGTTCTCAATGATTCTTCGGGCCATGTTGCGCCAAGCGCCTAATATTATTCTCGTCGGTGAAATTCGAGACAAGGAAGTCGGCGAAGTGGCTATTCAAGCAGCCCTGACCGGACACCTTGTCTTCAGTACGCTGCATACAAACGACGCTCCGTCGGCAATCACTCGACTCATCGACATGGGAATAAAACCCTTCCTCGTCGCCAGTGCCATTCAAGCAATTATGGCACAACGGCTTATTCGAGTGATCTGCCCGGATTGCAAAACGGAAGAGCCAAACCCCGATCCGCGAACACTAAAGATTCTTGGTTTCACAGAAGAGGAATTGTCCGGCAAGACGCTATACAAAGGAAAAGGCTGTTCGCGGTGCAAGAATACTGGCTATCGCGGCAGAATCGGTATTTTCGAGATGGTTTTGATGAACGGAGAGATGCGCGATCTGGCCTTTAAGAAAGCTACCGCGTCTCAGCTTCGCGTCGCTGCACGCGCTGCAGGCATGCGTTCATTGCTGGAAGACGGAAAGAGGAAGATTCTACTGGGCGTAACCACGCCGGAAGACTTGTTACGAATATCGCAAGCAGAAGGGTTGGTTGCATAGTCGTGCCAACAAACCCGCACACAAAACCTGCAATACGGGCACCAGGCACACGCTTTAGCAAGCCACACGAGGTAGCATAAATGGCGACGATCCACATTGACCGTTTACTAGAGACGGTCATCAAACAGGGGTCTTCTGACCTCCACATTACGGTAGGCCGACCCCCGGTTATTCGACTCCACGGCCATATGAGGGCCCTGGAAACCAAGACGCTGACGCCGGAAGATACGGTTGCGCTAATGAAGTCAGTTACTCCCGAGCGTAACCAGCAGGAATTACAGGAGGACGGCAGCACTGACTACGGGTTTGCATTCGGCGATGCGGGCAGATTTCGCGTTGCGGTGTTTAAGCAAAAGGGAAACGTCGCCATGGTTTTGCGGCTGATTCCCAACAGGTTGTTGACCTTCGACGAAATCGGCCTGCCGGGAATCTGTCGAGGACTCTGTCGTCGTCCGCGAGGACTCTTTCTTGTCACCGGCCCAACGGGATCAGGCAAGACGACGACCATAGCCACGATGATTGATTATATCAATGCAAATCTTGATCGACACATTGTGACTATGGAAGATCCAATTGAGTATTACCATAACCACAAGAAATCCGTAATCAACCAGCGAGAAATCGGCGTAGACGTGCCGAGCTTCGCAGAGTCGCTCCGTCGTGTTCTGCGTCAGGATCCCGACATCATTTTAGTTGGTGAGTTTCGCGATCTCGAAACAATCGAGGCGGGTGTTCGAGCGGCTGAAACCGGTCACCTGGTTTTTGCCACCCTCCACACTACAGGCTGCCAGGGAACGATTACCCGAATGATTGATGCATTCCCACAGCAACAACAAGAGCAAATTCGTGTCCAGCTTTCCACAAACCTCCTCGCTACGCTGTCGCAGGCGCTGCTTCCGCGTATTCCCAAAGGTATGGTTGCGGCTTACGAATTCATGGTGACAACACCTGCTATTGCCAACCTCATTCGTGAAAACAAGACCTACCGTATCGACTCCGCCATTCAAACCGGCAAAAAATACGGCATGCAGCTGCTCGACGACCACCTGTGGTCTCTTTATGAAGCTGGCACAGTTAGCGCAGAAGACTGCATAGACAGATCACGTCATCCGAGCAACATGCAGGACAAGATCGATGCCCACCGCCAAGGCATGGACGTAACAGACATGGGGCCACCGACATCTGACGACGACGATAAGAAGAAATGAGCGATTCAAAACCAACAAAATCCAAGGCTTCCGGTAGCGATTCGGCCAAACCAGGCAAGAAGCTTCCGGTTGAGCAACTTCGAGGCAGGCAACTCGGCCGAATCCTCATTAAACTGGGGAAACTCCGCCGTACTCAGGTCGAAGAAGCGCTGGAGATACAGAAGGAAAACCGAGGGCCAATCGGTTCGATCCTCGTCGAACTGGGATACATCAGCGACGACGACCTCAATCAGGCGCTGGCCGCCCAAAGCGGCATGGATTCGATCGACTTGAGCAAGCTCGAGATTTCTCCTGAAGTCGTCGACAAGATGACCGTGCAAATGGCTACGACCTACCGCGCCGTCGCGTTCGATTATGACGCCAACCGAAACGAGCTGAAGCTCGCGATGGACAACCCGGACAATTTCGTCGCGACGGACGACCTCAAGACACTTCTCGGTTGCAACATCAAGCCCTTCCTATGTGCGGCAGATGACCTTCAGAAGGCACTGGATCGTTTCTATCCGGAAGGGGCACAAGAATCCATAACAACACTGATCGGCGATCTTTCGGACGATGACGAACTCGCCAAGTTTTCAGATCGCGGCGACAGCATTGACCTGGCGGAATTGAAAGAACTTTCCGACCTAAGCCCGGTCAAGAAGCTCCTCAATCTTGTTCTGTTGCAGGCCATCAAAGACAAAGCGAGCGACGTGCATTTTGAACCATTCGAAGACGAATTCAAAATGCGTTACCGAATTGACGGCGTTCTGTATGAGATGGTGCCGCCGCCGAGGTATATCGCACTCGCTATTGCGTCGCGAATCAAGGTCATGGCCAACCTGGACATCGCGGAGCGTAGGTTGCCTCAGGATGGGCGAATCGAACTGTTCGTCAAAGGTGCACAAATCGACCTGCGTGTGGCAGTCTTACCAACCATGTTCGGCGAGAGCATCGTGTTGCGTATCCTCGACCGATCCAATGTTTCACTAAGCCTTGACAAAATCGGAATGCGTGATGACGACCTCGTGAAATTTCGACAGATTATGCGCAAGCCTAACGGCATCATCATCAATACGGGACCCACTGGGTCCGGTAAAACAACAACGCTTTATTCCGCACTCAACGAGCTGAACACTCCCGATATCAAGATTCTCACCGCGGAAGACCCGGTTGAATACGACATCGATGGCTTGGTGCAGACGCAGGTTCGACCCGACGTAGGCTTGACGTTCGGCAAGGCGCTGCGAAGTTTTCTTCGCCAGGACCCGGACGTTATTCTCGTTGGAGAGGTTCGAGACCTCGAAACCGCCCAAATCAGCGTTCAAGCCGCGTTGACAGGACACCTGGTATTCTCGACGCTCCATACAAACGACGCTCCGTCTACCATTGCCAGACTACTCGATCTCGGCTTGGAGGCGTTTCTGATGACGGCAACCATTGAGGCCATTGTCGCGCAAAGGCTGGTGCGTCGCATTTGCACAAGTTGCAAGGCGGACTACCACCCCACCGAGCAACAACTGATGGAGCTGGAGCTGAATCCGGAAGAAGTGGGTGATCGGGTCTTTTGTTATGGCAAAGGTTGCGACTATTGCAATAACACGGGCTACCGAGGCAGGCTTGGTCTTTATGAAATCATGGTTATGACAGATCGCCTTCGCGAGCTCATTATGGACAACGGATCGACCGCAGTTCTTCGGCGAGAGGCATTGAAGTCGGGCATGAGAACGCTTCGGCAGTCGGGCCTGCTAGCTATTTATGAAGGCATCACGTCACTTGACGAAGTTGTCAAAGAGACCATTCTAGAGACGGAACATTAACCCATGCTCATAGTTGTTGAGGCAAATCGCAGCGGATACCGGTTGGCATTGCTCAATGGACTCCCTCCGAGCAGCGGGCGGGCATTGGTTTTCAAGACGCCGATAGGGAGTAATTAGCATGGCAACATTTGCCTATGAGGCGATGAATCAAGCTGGCCAGGAAGTTAAGGACGAAGTCGAAGCCGTCTCCACGGAAGACGCACTGGCAAAAATCCGAAACCTGGGCTACTTCCCCACGCGTATCCGTGAAAAAGGCACCAAGGCGAAGGCGGGCGGAGGTACGAAGAAAAAAGGCGGCGGCAGAACGGGAGGTGTCAATGGAAAGGTACTTACGCAGTTCACGCGACAACTCTCCACGCTCCAGGACGCAGGGCTTCCGATCCTGCGCAGCCTGCATATCCTCGAAGAACAACAAAAACCGGGCAACATGAAGAAAATCCTTCGCATTATCGCCGACGACATCGAAAGTGGGTCCACGCTCTCCGAAGCGTTCGCAAAACATCCAAAGGCATTCGACAGGCTTTACGTGAATATGATCGCAGCTGGCGAGGCGGGCGGCGTATTGGACACCATCTTGACCCGACTTGCAGATTTCAAAGAAAAAGCGGCCAAGTTACAACGACGTGTCATTGCCGCGATGATTTATCCGGCAGCCGTCGTGATCTTTGCCGGAGGCATCGTCTCAGGCATCATGATCTTCGTCATTCCAAAGTTCGGCAAGATCTTTAAGGACTTTGACACAGCACTTCCAGGCATCACCATGATCCTGCTGAACGGATCAGATTGGTTTGTCACAGGCATGCCGCCAGGCTGGCTGGTTATGATCCTCGTGCCAGTCGGGATTTGGGGGATTTTCAAGCTTATTCGATCATCAGGAGGTGGGCGAATGGCCACCGATGTGGTGGCACTCAAAATACCCGGAGTTGGAACACTGATTGAAAAAACAGCCGTAGCAAGATTCACGCGTACGCTTGGTACGCTGATCACAGCAGGGGTGCCAATTCTCGAAGCCGTGACCATTACGAAAGAAACCTCAGGCAGTGAAGTGTATGCGCGCGCGATGGGCAAGGTGCATGATTCCATCCGGGAAGGGGAAAGCTTCACAGCACCACTCCGCACATCAAGCGTATGCGACGCCCTCGTCGTAAACATGATCGACGTGGGAGAAGAGACCGGCGAACTGGACAAGATGCTCTTGAAAATCGCGGATAACTACGAAGAAGAAGTCGACACAGCCGTGGGTGGTCTCATCTCGCTTCTCGAGCCAGTCATGGTTATCTGCTTGGGCGGCATCGTGGGATTTATCGTTATTGCGCTGTTTATGCCGCTTGTCAGTCTCATGCAGAACGTCGGCTGAGCGAGAAGCCGGGATAACGAGAACGGTGAACCCGCAATCGGTCACGACAGTAGAATTGAGCTTGCTCCATACGGGGCGGTTCTTCCAGAAGTTGCGCGATAATTAGGAAGTGAATGCCAAGGAGAATATGACTGCCATGCCGTCAACACCCACCAACAGCCACCGCGCAAAAGCAAACCGAACTCGCGCGGGTCGGGCACATGCTTTTACACTGATTGAATTGCTCACCGTTATGTTCATCATCACGGTGTTGATCGGAATCCTAATTCCGGCGCTCAATGGCGCCCGACGCACAGCCAAAAAATCTACGACAAAGGGCCTCATCCGAACCATCGAAATCGGCCTGGATTCCTTCAAGAACGATAATGAGCGAGACTTTCCACAAACTAACGGCTTTCCCCCTTCGTTCTCTCACCCCCCCATTCCCGGCTATACCTTCGACCCCATCATGGGAGAGTTTCCATTCGTCCAACAACAGCCGCCGGTCGTCAATGGCGCACATTGGTTGCCCGCGATGTTGATGGGCGTGGATGGCGAAGGGTATGTAAGCCGAAGATCGATACCCAAGAAAGGGACGATTCGAAAAGAGCCATGGAAATGGTACACGCAAGATCCGTTCGGCTCCGGCGAAAAGCAGCTCGAAAGAAAACCCTTGTACATGGACCCAAACAAGACGCCCACGGTGCGAACCGAGGACATTGAAGGCAGACCAAACATGAACCTCTTCCCGGATTGGGATGTCATGAAACACCTGCCTGTAATTATTGATGCTTTTGAGCAGCCGGTTCTTTACTATGCGTCGAATCGCGGCGGGACGCCTCGCAATATCGTCGCGGATGAACGCGATCCTGACAATTCCTATACCGGGGGAATACAACTCGAAGGTCCACCCTACTACGTCCACGATGACAACCATGGATTCACTGGCGACGAAGTCGAACCAGGCTTTGACTTTGGCGCTCGAGCACATGATATCGCGGTGGCTGGGGACGCGCTCGACGCGGACGCGCTTTCCGACCCGACTGACGCCATCGCAGCAAAAACCTTCGCACATTTTATTCTTGATCGAAAGCAACTACGCGATATGCAAGCCGATCGCGCTGCGGGTAAGCAGATTCCCGCCAAAACGCCGTTACGAGTTGCCAACCCGAAGAGATTCCTGTTGATCAGTGCGGGCGCGGACGGAAAGTACGGCACGATGGACGACGTAACCAACTTCCCGCTTACGACAGAGCCACAATAATGGCAATAAGCCACCAACTTCTCGGAGACAGACTCTCAGCATCGAAGGAATCGACCATGACTTACTGCAAACGACATAACCCGCGACCAGCTTTCACGCTTATCGAACTGCTCGTCGTGATATCCATTATTGCACTGCTTATTGGCGTATTGCTTCCCGCGGTTGCGGGTATTCGCGCGCGGGCCAACGTCGCCGCTACGCAAGCTCAATTCACCGCCCTGTCCACCGGTATTCAGCTTTTTCAGGGAGAGCAAAGGTTGGGTGGAACGCTTCCTCCATCATCTGGTGACGTCAAAGCGGCACGACACAAAATAGCCGATCCCAATTCCACGACCGCCCCTCAACAGCCTGATGTCCGCGTCGCCGGAGCACACCTGCTGCTCCAAGCTATGTTGGGCGCTGACCTCAACGGCCCGCCGGGGTTTAAGGATTTCGATCGCAAAGACGGAAAATGGGCAACCAGCACGCACCAGGCGCCAGGTCCACCCACCGGGGCTTACGCATTGGACACGACAACGTTCGAACCAATGCGATCGCGCTATGGCACGGGCGGTGGGTACGTTGACGACGACATGAAGAACAAAAGCGTTCGGTCGCTTCAACAGCTAACCGACGACGGCGTCGTGCTCACTTGGCCTGACTCGGAAGCCAGTACCCCCACGAAAGACCTCATGCTATTCGTAGACCGCTGGCAGTTGCCAATCCTGTATTACAAGGCCAATCGAGGCGGTCGTCAGATGCTTTCAACCGCGACCAAGACCGGCACCTATCGCCAGGAGGACAATGGTGTCATCACAGGGTCAGTCAACGGCTCGCTTACGCTGCAGGGTGTCGACTTCGGAGCCGGGCTGCAAACTCCGCCGGGCACGACCTACTCCAACATCGGCGACGCCGTCAACCCGATGCCAACAGTCGATATTGACGATGATCCGACGTTCGACGGCAGTTTCGCCAGGCTGATTCTCGATCGAACAACGAAGGGCAACAAAGCGGTGCGTAAGGATTCCTACCTGCTTATCAGTGCAGGCCCGGACAGCGTCTACGGAACGGAGGACGATGTCGTCAACTGGACTCGAGACGTCAACTAGCGCATTGGGGCGGATGAGTATGCGATTACAACCTGGCAACACGTCTGCTTCCAATCGAATGCTGGCTCGATGCTTTGCGCAGTCCCCCCGAGGGGCATTGGTCACACAGCACGCATTCACGCTCATCGAATTGCTGGTCGTTATCGCAGTCATCATCATTCTTCTTGGCGCGATCATCGTGGCGGGTACGTCGCTCGTGGACAGTTCCAAAACCAACAGCACGAAACTTCTGCTCACCGCCGTGCAGGACGTGGTTGAAGAGTTCAACCGAGAAAAACCGGGCGTTACCGGCGCTTATCAACAAAAGGCAACAGGCTCGGGGCATGCCATCTACAAGAATCGTTATGGCTTGTTCCCACCCGATGAGTTGGACATCTTCACCGCCGACGGCTTGCCGGGCAGCGATCCTGCTTCCGGCGGAACCCTGGCCGTCGGCAAGGCGGTCGTCGTGACCGGTACAAGTAGCGGCGGATATCCCGTCATGCGATTCCACACCGACGGCCCAGCCATGCCCGAATTTGAGCACCGTGACGTTGCGGCGCTGGTCCTGGCCGTTGAGATGTTCGGAAACCAGTCCAAAGTCATGCTTGATCGAATCCCGGGCAAGAACAGATCGCCCGGCGCGCTGGACAACAAGGGAGAGCCGATTCAATTTCTTGATCGAGGCGACCTATCGGGTGGCGGGCCGGATGGGTCATGGCAGGAAGAAGTTGACCTGCAGATTCGGTATATCGTGGACAACTGGGGAAACCCCATCCGATATTTCGCGCAAAGGGATTTTCCAATCAAGTCATCGGGCACCGTCGTCCCGTCGAGCAACCACGCCGACTGGAATCAGGTTTCTACGGAAGTCGTTCGCTTGAACGGCGGACAGCCTGTCATTATGTCACTCGGACCTAACGGAGACGATCAGGCAACCGAAGAAAGCATGCAGGATATAACGGCTTCGTTTGTCGAAGATTGGATGGCGAACTCCACATTGGGAAACCCGGGGCTGACCAATCCATTCAATCTAGACAATGCTTATGCCAACGAGGCGCTGGCTGAAAAGCTCCTGCCAAGGAACTGACATGGGTACATCGCGAACCATCCAACATCAACAACGTCCAGTCGAACCGTTGCAATCGAAGCGCGACGCCTTTACACTCATCGAGTTAATCGTTGTCGTCGCGATCGTTGCGATTCTTGTCACATTGGTTCTTCCCGCCACAAGCGCACTTTGGGAAAACCGCCGTATAGCCGATGCAGAAAACACCATCCGAGGCTTATTGTCTACAACGCGTGCCCGCTCGACGATTGGCTCAGGCACACAATCAGGACTCTTCTTCTTTATCAGCGAAGCTGGCGTACAGACGATCGTCCCCATCGAGCAAGACCCGGAGCAGGCGGGCAAAGAAGAGTGGGAGAACATTTTTCGCGTCGCAGGCCCAGCCCGGACCTTACCCGCACCCATGCGAGTCGTGCCGCGATACGCGGTCGAAGATGATCAGCCTGGCGCAAAAGATGACTTTATCACTTTCACCGAAGTGGAACTCGCAAACGACGATTTCACTAACCCGCCACCTATGACAAACAAGACGCAACGACATCGAAACCATTTCTCGATGGTCTATTCCAACGAGGGACAACTTGTCGTCTGGCGCGATGTGTTGATTCGGGATGAAGACACGAACACAGCCGACCCGTTTCTCGTAGGCGACGTCACCGGCTTGCCGGTCAGCCCCGGAGCGAACGAATCGGGAACCCCAGTCGTCAACGAGTATCACACCAAGGATGACAACAAGGCGATGATTTCCCGAGTAAACTTGGCGATGGAATACCTTGTTGTTGAAGATGAAACGAGCACCGTCGCGATCAACTTCCCGTCCGTCGATGGGCTGCTGGTTTACGACGATTCTGTATTTCGCGACATTGACGACCCACTTGCACAGCGCGAATACTTGCTCGATCAAGGACAGCCTTTCTATGTAAGCAGAATTACCGGCTCGGTGATACGTGGCCCGTTGGGCGAAAACAGATAATGATCCAAAAGCCGCACAAGCAAGCAAAGACCGAAGCCGTCGACAGAAGAACGCGCAATCGCGCGGGATTCTCCCTGCTCGAACTGATGATCGCCATCGTCATACTCGGCATCGGCCTTATCATGGTCGCGACGATGTTCCCCATTGCATGGCGTCGTGCCAGCGATCTGACAGAGTTCACCAGCCAACGAGCGATGTATAACCTGGCCCACACAACGTGCGAATGGCTGTTGCAGGTAGATAACTCTCGACAAGTGTCGGCGTCCGAAGAAAGCCGAGGGAGTTTCGCCGGGGACTTGATCATAGATGAAAACGTCGTACCACCTTTCGTAACGGGCCCGACAGAGATGCAGCCTCGTGTGCATTCACTGCACATTGAAAATGCCAAGCTTGGACCGATGCCGGGTTATTATCCTGAGCGAAATGATGCGACATCGGCAGCCAGCCCCCCGTTCCGTCTCGCTCAGATTCCTGCAGATCTACCATTCGGTACCGCCGCTGCGTTTTTCTATGAGGTCGCTTATGGCCGGCCTCAGATACGTCTGGAGGATCGGGTCTATCCGCCGCTCAGGCCTCGACTGAACGTTGATGCACAGGGAGCGTTTACCGGGTTGGATGAAGAGTGGGATAACGAGCTGGACGAGCGACGCTTTGCTTACGCGGTATTCCACAAACTCGCAGAGGCGACACTATTGGAAGACATCGACAGCGAGCGAAACTTCACGATGTACTACGCAGCCCTAAAAAGGCCTCGATCCACCGCTCGCTATGCGCAGCAGGACGCATCCATCACACCAGACCCGCTTCAACGCGCATTACCTGTGACGCCTCAAGCATTGCCGGAAGATGACGACCTGCTCTTCCCCGTTCCCTGGCGGGTTCAGGTGTACATCCCACCTTCTAATATCATCTCGAAAACGAGTATTACGGGCGTTCCGACCGTGGTGGAAGTGAACAATCCGACGCTCCCTACGGATCCTTTCGTCGTCGATTTCTTTCAACAGGGAACGTTTTTCATCGACGAGGTCAACGGTCAGGTTTACGAAGTGACAAACCGTCGGCTCTTTACGCCTACCGGCGGCAAGGAGCAAGCCATTCTGACACTCGACCGCGAAGTGTTCATTGAAGACGTAGACGATGGGGCATCGTTTCCTGGCAATGTCTTTCTCGACGGGGACGAACAGCTTCGCGCGGTGTGGGTGTTCCCGCCTCCGGTTGTTCCTGATCGTGGGGCTGGCAATCCGCCGGAATTCTCCGGTAAACCACCCGCCAAAGGAATCGACGTACAAACACTGCGCGTTTCGCCTAGGCGGTAGCCATTCTCTAAACCGGGAAATACTGTCATCGGAGTACTTAGACCTGCCTTATTGGTTAGCCGTCGCTAAGCAAGAGCGTAACCACGTTGTCACACGAACAAATGTAAACCCGCTTTGCGACGTGTAAAACGCGACCACGCATCTGCCTGACATTTTATGACAATTCAAACACGACCAGCCACCTATTCGCGGCGTATAATCTATTGTGAAGGAAACAGGAACTCTCTCCTCTTCCTTACCTCCAAACCGCTGGGCGTGGTGCTGATCCCTCCGTCAGTATCACGCCCCTTTTTTTGCGCAGCCACGGAAAGCTCTTGACGGTGCAAAACGTATCGCTGCAGGCGAGGCGGACAGCCGAGAAACGGCGTCAAGTGGAACATCGAGGTGGTTTCTTTGGGGTCTGGTATCCAATAGTCGCGCCAATGGTTGCTCAGATCGAGAACAAACAGAACTTCGACATTGGATAGTTCGCGCGACGCCCGAAGCCGCTCTAACCATTTATCCAGATCGGCTCGACTTGTCGGAACCGGAAGTGCGGAAATGCCGGTTTCAAGCGAAACGTACTCGTGGAAATTGCTGATAACGACAACGTCGTCACGTTCGTTCGTATATTCTTCAAGCCAACAGTAAAGCTCTTTCGCCCCGGGTTCAAAACAACGGGAGCGCGCACCAAACGAAGTCACGGCATGGCCAGCTGTGAGCTGTCGCAAATAGGGCCTTTTCCAATCCTGCTGGGAAATCCATAGGCACGCTACGACGAAACCCGCGCACACGATCCATCGCATAGGCCTAAACCGAACCATTGCGATGGGTGCCACGAAAAGTGAATAATACAAAGGCTTGACGGGCAGATAATAACGGTCCAGCCCAACGTAGTCGTATTTGTCTCCGAATACCGTGGTCACGCCAACGATAAACAAGAAGAAAACTGAGAGAGTAATGCCGCACAGGAGACACGCCGGGCGAGTAGCGAAGCGACTAAGGAATTGCCTTGCGGGCTTTGCCAAGAGAAAACATGCGATCAAGGCGAAAGGCCAAAGTGCGAACAGCCAATGCGTAAACCGGTGGTAATCATAGAACCCCAGGTCCGTAAACCGCCACCAGCTTTCAGTAAAAAGCCTCGGCGAGAAACCCAGGCTAACAGACTCACCAAGATTAAACTGCGATTGAATCGTCCGGGCTGATCCGAAGACGCTGTTAACAACGACCAGCGCAGCGATCGGCACGATTGCGCTGATGGCGAAGAGGCTAACTCGCCGGCAAACGAACGCGCGTTGCCGTCGCAGCGCGATCAGCATAAAGAGCCCAATCGCGACGGGAACAAAAATGCCCGCATATCGAATCCAGAATAGCGACCCCGAAGCGACGCCAGCCAATACGATTGACCAGCCGACTCCCGCACCGTTTCCTGTTTCGTTTCGCGTTAAGCACGCGCGAACCGCGCCTGTCGCAAAGAGCAAGCAATAAGGAACCGCAGCTACAAGCAGGGCGTCTGATGTTGGATTGATAAGCAGTGGAACACTAACGGCACTGGCGCACGCAACAACAGCCAGTAGGAAGCCGAAAGGGCCAGCCGGAACGAGCTGTAACGTCCAAACAAACCACCCGACAATCGCCAGCGCAGCAGCAGCGACGCCAATCCATTGACAGGCTTCGATCGTTTGAACGTCAAGAATCGCCCTCACGCTCCAAACCAAGACGGAATAACCCGCAGGCCATTGGGTCAGGAAACTCCAGTCAGCCTGCCATGACCAAGGTTGGTGCGGCGCAGCCGGAAGCGGAGCGGTCAGTCCTTTCCCTTCAAACATGCGATCCGCTGCGATGAGTTGGTAGCAATAATCGGACTCGATGAGCGGCGGGATGTATGTGCGAAAAGGCAGGAGCGCAATAAGTACGAAAACGCCAATTACAGAGGCAGCCACGAGTGACCAGGGAATCTGCCTCGCCGGGACGTCGGGCGCGATCGTCTCATTCAACGGCGATGCCATGGAATCGATCGACGGTTGCCCAACATGCGGTGTAGTGGAGAAAGTACTCACGCGTGCTCCTGATCGATCCTCGACAACGGCGATGCGAATAATACGCAATCTACAAGCAAGCCTCCGTTAAGTAGTCACAGTGCCAGCCTCGGTTTCTTGCGTTATCGGTCGTATCGGCATCGATTCAAAGCTGATTAAGGTAACCTCGGATTGAGAATTCATTTCAAGCGACGCTTGGTCTGCACCGACAACATTATAGGAACCTACAGCCATGAAACTGACCATCGTCATACCAGCGCTAAACGAAGAAGAAGCCATCGGCTCCACGATTGAGCGGTGCTTGGCCGCGCGCAAAACGATCAAGAAAAATTCGCCGGTTTCCAGCGTTGAAATCATCGTTGTCAGCGACGGGTCCACCGACCGAACCCCAGACATTGCAGCCGAGTATCACGACATTCAGCTCATCGTTTTTGAAACGAACCAAGGCTACGGAGCAGCCATCAAGAAAGGCTTCGCTGAGAGTAAGGGCGAGCTTGTTGCGTTTTTGGACGCGGACGGCACTTGCGATCCGGAATTCTTCGCACACCTCTGCACGGAGCTTTCCGAAAAGGGTTGCGATGTGGCGATCGGCTCCAGAATGAATCCGCAAAGCAAAATGCCGAAGATTCGCCGGCTGGGCAATCGGATATACGCCACTATCCTCTCGCTACTCAGCAATCGCGTCGTGACTGACACCGCAAGCGGCATGAGGGTTATCCGTCGAGACGCGATCGAACAATTATATCCACTGCCAGACGGCTTACACTTTACACCCGCGATGAGCGCACGCGTTCTGATGGATGACCATCTCAAGATAGCGGAAATCCCGATGCCTTACGAAGAGAGGGTCGGCGACTCCAAGCTCCGAGTTCTTCACGACGGCATGAGATTCCTGCGCACGATTCTTGAGATGACATTAATGTGGCGCCCCGCTCGACTGTTCCTCGCAACAGCTGCGATCTGCCTGACAATCATGGCCGGGCTTGCACTCTATCCGTTGGAATCCTGGCTTCGTGTTGGCCGATTCGGCGATGACATGATCTATCGCCTTCTATTCTGCTCACTGTTAGGCACCGTCGGCGTAGTCGCGTTATCCGGGGCCGTTCTTTCCGGCTTGATACACCGCCTCTTGAACGGCCGAGATCTCGCGAAGACCTTTGCCCAATCCACAATCGACAGACTGTATACCTTTCGTGGCGTCGCGATGACGGCAGCTTTGGCATCGCCCGTTCTCGCCTGGCTTGTCGGACCTGGTGTTTGGTCGCGAATTACAGAGGGCATCGTAAGCCTGCACTGGTCACGCGTAGTTCTGGCAGGGCTTATCGTTTTCGCCTTGGTCCAAATGACGATAAGCATTCTGATTGCCAACATCATTCGCTTTCATATCGCCCGCAAGACGATTCCTTCATCGCCCCGCAAACTTTCCCAAAAAACCGCCAAAGCCCGCACGGTTCGCCCCGGACGCGCCGCGAGAGCCACGGCGAAGTCATAGACCGTGTCGATAACCAAAAGACGAAAGTGTGGCTTGAGCGCACGCTGCATGACTCAGCCTATTTAGATTTGGGTATATGCTGGTCGACTAGGATTGGATTGCCGTCCGGATCGACGATCATAAAACTTGCTGGGCCGTTGGTCGCACCATCCGCTTCATTCACGGGAGTCATGCCGCGCTCTTTGATGGTCGCCTGCAGGTCACGCACGTCTTGAAATTTCTCAAGCGTCTCCATTTTGTGGTTCCACCCCGGATTGAACGTCAGAATGTTCTTTTCGAACATTCCTTGAAACAAGCCAATGGTGGTCGTGCCGTTTTGCATGATCACAAAATTTTGTTCAAGATTGCCGAAGACTTGCTGGAAATCGAGCTTTTCATAAAACGCCTTCGAAGCTTTGATGTCCTTGACTGCGAGACTGATCGAAAAATTTCCGAACTGCATATTGCCTTCTCCCTTTGGTTTCTGTCTTCCCTTCTTCTGATTTCCTTGCTTCTGACCGGTGGCAGTTAGCCTCTGCTTCGATTGACTGTGCATCTTCGCGTTTTCCTGAACGTTGATTATGCGGGGGTCGGCAGTTCGGTTGGCAAACGCCATCGCAGTGATCGCGAACAATAAACTGCCGGCAACAGCCGTGATTTTCAATGCACTCATGAAAGCCTCCTGTGGCGGACGCGCGGTCCGATTGATTTTTGAGAAGTCCGAACGTATATAGTTGAGGACGATTTAACTTGTGTGCTAACATAGCATGATTACAAACTCATCGCTTGACATATCTTGCGGACTTCAAGATACAGAGGGTGAACTTTGTCGGCCGACCCCACTCAAGCAGACTATATCCAGCGCACCAACGAAGCGATCGATTTTATCGTTCGCAATCTTGATGGTGAACTGAAGCTGGAAGACGTTGCGCAAGTCGCCTGCTTTTCACCGTTTCATTTTCATCGTGTGTTCCGTTCGCTGCTGGGTGAAACGTTGAATCAATTCGTCAAACGTCAACGATTGGAGCGAGCGTTGTATTTGATGTCGCATGCTCCGGGCCGTTCGTTGACCGAGATTTCGATCGAGTGCGGCTTCTCTTCGTCATCAGATTTTTCTCGCAGCTTCAAGAGTCGATACGGCACGGCGCCGAGCGCGTTTGATGTCGATCATTTCCGCGCATCAAAGCGAAAAGAATTTGAAGCCGCGATAGCCAGTTACGAAAAAGGGCCGGACCTTACTCGACTACCAGTTGGAGTGAATCCTGACGGCTTTGAAGTTACGATGCGCGATCTGCCCGCCCGAACCGTTGCCTACATTCGCGTTCTCGATCCATATCATTCAAATTCAAGCGCAGTATTGGACGCTTGCAAACGGTTGATGGATTGGGCCGAGCAGCGTGGCCTCGCCGACGGTGCTTGGCTTGGTTATATGTGGGAAGACCCTGAGATCGTTGCTCTTGAGGATTGCCGGTACGACGTTGCGGTGGTCGTTGATGACAGCCGGTTCGATTTCCAACCTGAAGGAGAAATCGGCCGATTTGAGTTTCCTTCAATGCTAGTAGCCGACGTTGCAATTCGCGGAGACATTCAATTGGAACAGCGCGCAATCGACTGGCTATTCGGCACTTGGCTACCGCGGAGTGGTTTTGTGCCGGACGATCAACCTGCGTTCGAGGCTTGGAACGGCCGGCCGTTTGCACACGGCTACGAACACTTCGAAATCAGCTGCCAGTTACCCGTCAAACGCGCTTGAGCAGCCATTCGAGATCGAACAGAAAAGCGCCGAGAGTCCGTCACAACAAGAATAACTCACATCGGTGTATCATAGAACTGATGTACCATTCGATGGGCGGGCCAGTCCTATTGGAGAAAGGACGGCGTCGGCCGCGCCGTCCTGGCAAGACTTATCGTCTTTGCATTGGTCCAAATGACGATCAGCATTCTGATAGCCAACATGATTCGCTTTCATATCGCCCGCAAGACGATTCCTGCATCACCTCGCAAACTCACTCAAAAACCACCAAAGCCCGCACGGTTCGCTCGAGACGCTCCACAAAGGCCACGGCGAAGTCACGAGGTTAAAGTCCGCACCAAAAGCCATCCAATGCAGGTGCGGCTTGAGCGCACGCCGTATGACACCTTACAGGTTCTCTCCGGATCATCTGTCGTATCGTCCGATGCAAGATGTAGCCCGATAACACGTCTGCTATAGTCCGATTTCAGTACAACCTTCCTCTATCCGATCTATTGTTACGTTTGCACTCAGTATCGGGGTTCATCCAGGAAGAAAACCATGGTAACGAAGAGGCTGATTTATCGCGTAGCTTGTGGGCTTGTTTTTACATTAGCTGTCCAATCAATGCCACGATCCTTGCACGCCGAAACCATACCAGAAGAAACAATCACTCTCAACGAGTTGATCAACCTGCCTGAAAAAGATCTGGCACTTATTGACATTGCAGCGATGAATCTAGCGGTAGCAGAGGGCCTACCGGGCACCGGGAGAATCGATCGAAAGGCTCTTCTTCGTCAACTCGATTCCTGGGCACAGCATGTGGCTTATGAAACTCGGCGTCATAAGTATCGTTTCGACAACAACCCCGAAGACTACGATCATTCCTGGGGGCAGTATTGTATGCTGGTAATGACAAGCATTCTCCAGCAGGATTTCGGTGTACACTACAATCCGAACCAGATCACACCCTCCGATGACCCGGCTGGCTTCGATTTCACGCGATCACAAGACTTGTTCATTAACGGCATGCTTCAAGGCACTGGTGGAACCTGTACATCGATGCCGGTTCTTTACGTTGCCGTAGGTCGTCGTCTAGGTTACCCACTCAAACTTGTCAGCACGGCCCAGCACAGCTTTCTTCGCTGGGATGATCCCAAGACCGGAGAGAGATTCAATATCGAAGGCACGAGCCGAGGCTTCGTTACCTACGACGATGAGTATTACAAGACTTGGCCGAGAGAATGGTGCAATGCGGAACGCGAGGATAGCGATTACCTCAAGTCGCTATCGCCCCGTGAAGAGTTGGCGGTTTTTCTTGCAACACGTGGGAACAATTTGTTCTTCAGCGGCCATTTGAGGGACGCCAATCGTTGTTTCTACGTTGCCTCCAAGTTGGGTCCTAACAATTTCAATGCCCGGCATGAGTTAGCCCGCACAGCACGAATGCTCGCCCGACTTAGGTCTGAACAGCAAGCCGAAGCTGCTTATCAAAGAACCACGAAGCAGCAGCGAAGTCAGCCCCAGATCGTGATTCCAGGTATGCCGACCATACCGGTGCCTTATGCACATTTAACGAGCATTCGATCGCCTACGGGCAAAGACATTGTTATGACGCAGCAAGACTTGTTTGCCGAGCTTCGCAAACAGCCGACTCGTGTTGATTTCACGAGTTTTAACACCCCTCCTCCTGTTCCCTCGGCCTATCCGACGGCGAGGGAACAGTTTGAAGCCATGAAACGCCGAGCGGGTGTCATGCGGCATGATGGGAGTTTTTCGAGGCCGGCAACAAGAATCAATCAAGGTTTTCAAGGATCAGGAATTCAGCACAGGCCGATGAATCGGTTTGCCCAGCCCGTGGCACCTGTGCCGTTTAGAACTTACCCAGGAGTTCGACCGTGAAGTTCATTCATAAAAATCGTCGCGTCATTTCGTTTTGTTTAATCGTTGGATTCCTGCTAGCCGGGACCGTGACACCGGCGTCCGGCGAGTACGACCCGAGAACCGGGCGATGGTTGCAAGCCGATCCGAACGGCACCGGTATTCTGCTCCAACCGAGACTGAACTACCACGCCGCCAATCCAACCGTAACGGTCAACATGGCCTATGAACTTCAATTCGGCGACGGGATGAACTTCTATCAATTCCTAACAAGCAATCCACCGAATAACCTCGATCCGAATGGGCTATCTGTTCGTGCCTTTGTTCGAAACGGTGCCTGGTGGAATCACGCTGACGCCGCAAGCGAAGCCATCCAATCGGCTTACGACACACAACAATCGCTTTGGCAGATGGATTTCGGATTCGACGATTACGGCGAAGCGATCTCAGACATCTTATATGACAGAGACAGAGCAGTTGGCAATCTGACCACAGCGTACGTCAAAGCCGTAGCTGGCGGAGGGCAGTCGTTGCTCTATGCGCTGGCTGCGACCGATTGGCTTGGATTCTGGATGCAAACGATGGCACCGGATGTTCAGGCAGCGACGGCTTTTCCTATTGCGGCAGGCAGAAGCTTGTTGCGTGCAGGGCAGTCCTTCATTAGTATGCGCGGTGTACGGACAAAGAAGCTGCTTGAAGCAGCCGCTCGGCGCGCGATTCGCAAGGTCGGCTCGGGACGAGGTCCAGTCTATGGCACAAGGGTCCACACGGCATTCAAACGTCAGGTAAGAGCATTGGGAGGGCGCTTCAAGACTGAGGTGACATATCTCGGAGGTGATACAAAGCCATACGGATTCAAGGGAGGAATTCGGGTGGATGTCGTAGAGGGGTCAGTTAAGCGACCTATTGCCATTTATGATTTGAAAACCGGAGGCGCTAAGTTGACCCCAGCTCGCATCAGGCAAATAAGAAGTCATTTGCCTGATGGATCCAAGAACATACCGATCATGGAGATACGAGGTGACCGGTAAACAGTTTCAATCACTGATTCGCAGGCACCTGCTGCCGCACTTTCCAGAGTCTGATGTTCGCAGAGGGCTTCTGTTCGTTCGCCCATTGGGACAAATTTTACGCGGATTCTGTTTTGACAGCTCAGGGTTAGACCGGTTCGAGTTTACGGTCGAGGTGTTTGTTCAACCGTTATTTGTCCCGAACGAGGGAATAACTTTTTCAATAGGCGACCGCCTAGGCTCGATATGCGGAAAGCAAGAGCGTTGGTGGACATTGACTGATGACAATGAAACTGAGATTATGGCGGATGTGCTAAAGCTCATGCAGCGCGAAGGGCCAGTAATTCTTGACAAATTCACGACACTCGAAGATTTTTCGAAAAATGCCATCACACCTCATACAAATCCTTATAGCCCATATCCCCCCGAGATGGTGGCCTACGGCGCGGTGCTCCTAGGCAACAAACAACTTGCCGAAAAAATGTTTGTTCGCCTGGATGAAACGCTACACCCCGAGCAGGAGTATTGTGAATACCACGCGGGAATCCGTGATCGCGCACACCTTGTTCGCACGGCATTCGAACGTAGCCCGGAAGACGCTGTCGGGATCCTCAGCAAGTGGCGAGAAGAAACAGTCGCAAACCTCAAACTCACCAAGTTCCTTGAACCGATTTCATAGAACAGTGCCATGACCGATGAAGCCTTGCAGGGTGCATCCGGCGGGGGCATTGGATGGACATCATTCCTGCGTGTGCTTCGCGGTCGAGGCATATTGGCAAGCGCGCGTCAGAAGGCTATCATTCCGGCAGGAACGGTAGTCTGTAGGGTGCGTCCCTGACGCACCACTTTTTCTGACTTTGTCGCCAGACGCTGTCACCTTCCTCGCGTCTGATAAAGGCAGTATTTGTACCCGCCTAAATCTGCTGACGCCGGAGCACTCAGTCCTCGTGCCACCGGTTGTGAGGTCGAAGACAGATCCCCTCAGGTTTGGCCCGGTGACAGCCCGGTATCTATTCCCACCCAAACATCGCCTTTCCGTCAGCCATTCGCTATCATTCATACAGTGGTAAGCCTTATAATGGCAAACCCTATTGCCAATGCCACTTTCCCGCCAAGCCCTCATTCAACGATGAGAAAAGGCGCAAGATCGGGAATAATCCAGCAAGTGTTACGGTTGCGGAGTGTGTGGTTGAAAGAGAAGCAGCAAAAACCAGACGGCATGGAAGCCGGTCAGCCGACCGATCCCCAGCCACGACATACATTCGAGGACGTGGCGCTGCCACACCTCGACAATGTATACCGGATCGCCTGCGCGCTAGCAGGGAACCGAAGCGAAGCGGAAGACCTCGTCCAGGAGACTTTTTTACGAGGGTATGGTGCATTCGCGAGATTCGAGTTGCGGGAATACGGTGCAAAGCCTTGGCTGTTGCGAATTTTGCACAACGTATTTTACTCAAGTAAGAACCGTCAGAAGCGAGCGCCCACGCTCCTCGACGATGTTGACTTCGACCATTTTGAAGATGAGCTTGCAGAATCCCAAGCCGATCCAACATCTGCCGATACGATTGATTGGGATCACTTCGATGAAGAAATCAAGCAAGCTGTTAGCGAGCTTCAGCCGGAGTATCGAACCGTGCTGTTGCTTTGGTCGATCGAAGGACTTAGCTACAAGGAAATCGCAGATGTTTGTGATTGCGCGTTGGGAACGATCATGAGTCGACTCTACCGCGCAAGACAACTGCTTGGCCGAAAACTGCGTAACTATGCGCGAGAGCGGCGAATTGACTGCAAGAGATTTGACGCATGAATTGCATGAGCTTTCAAAAATACGCGGGGGCTTTCGCTGACGGCGAACTGGACGTCCAGCAGAACCTCGAGGCACTGGAGCACCTCAATATGTGCCCGCAGTGCGCCCAGCGGGTTACGGAAATTGGCAACTGCAAAGATTCTTTGAAACGCATTTGGGGCGAATCTTCTGCGCCAATGAGCTTGCGCGATCGAATCACCAATAACATCTCAACAACACAAGACACGTCGTCGAGGACAAATGTATCGATGGCTGGTGATGATGCTATGCCAGAAAGACGGCAGAACGCGCCTCTTCTCGCTCGATTCGCACTCCCCTTATCGTTGGCGGCATCGTTGGTATTGGCTACTTACCTCGGCTGGCAAGGTTTCTCAAAAACACAGACGTCACTCGAACCGGGTTCGATGACGGTCATTAGCGCACGATTGGTTGCCGATGCACGGGAACAACACAGACAGTGCCTCAAACACGGCAGTCTTCATCACGACAAATCTTTGTCCCGCAATTTACCTGCAATCGCAAAGACCCTGAGCGACCGTTTGGAATTAAGCGTCATCGCACCCGATTTGGCCTCAGAAGATTTTGAGTTGCTGGGAGCGGATGTATGCGGCATTCGTGGCCGTCGCGGGGCACACGTTCTTTACGAATCACCATCCGCCAGACAGATTCTATCCGTTTTCTCTATTGCTCGTGTGGCGGACCTCAGCCCCAATCGCAATATCAACAATACTCACCAGGACTATTTCATCAGCACGGACGACGATGAACTGACAACGCTCGCCTGGCATCGTGGCGGACAGACGTACGCAGTCTGTGCTCCAATGGCCGAATCTCGCCTGGTTTCCATGTTCGAGGATTCGCGACAGGCCTGGCAGGACTCAAGCCCATCCGCTG
>JAJDEA010000105.1 GCA_029260035.1 Phycisphaerae bacterium | reverse complement strand
TGCAAGCCCAGGAAGTACCAAGGTGCTTTGGCGGGGTTGGGTGCAACGTTTGGGTCGGCAGGTTGTTCGAGCGGAGCTGCGAGCAAGACCGCCCATACAGTGAGAAGCGCTGTGCAGAGAATCAAAGCGACCAGCTCGATGTAAACCAGGTCGGGCCAAACAAGCACTTTGTCATCCGCGCCAGCTTCGAGAAGTGGCTCGCCGTTTTCCATTCGTTCGTCATTGATTGCCGCTTGCCGAAACGAGAGCCAAAGGAGGTAGCCCACGGCGAACATCATGATGACGATGGGGACATTGTCGGCCTTGGTGACAATCAGAACGAAGTTGCTGTCCAGGCAGCTAGCGAGGAACGCCGCGACTGAAATGCCTCCCAGGATGCCAGCGATCGCGGGTTTCGTAAAGAATCGATAGCCGATTAGGAACACCACCAGCATCGCGCAGGAAATGATCAGAAACCAGTGAGGCTCGCAGAGAACATTTATGGCCTGTTTGATTCCGTCGATGGCTGTTGTAGCTAGAAAGCTGTTCATCAAACTTCCTGAATATTACAAACGACGCTAAACCGATTACGCCGAAGCACTATGACACAATGTCGGCTTGATAGCAGGGCCGACTACAAAGGCCCACTAATCCCGCCGTCTTTGCGGATGCGCCAAAAATGAACCGCCAGCAACACGGTTACGACGACCGGAATAAAGACACAATGCAGCACATAAAATCGCAAAAGAGCGTTTGGGCCTACGAACGTGCCAGCAAGCAACCCGAACCGCGCATCATCGCCAGCGTGAACCATCGGCACGCCTCCGATCTGAATAAACGAACTCATTGGGCCTTCCATGCCGACGCCAGGTGTTGCACGGGCCATGTTTGACCCCACTGTGATGGCCCACATGGCCAGTTGGTCCCAAGGGAGCAAGTAGCCTGTAAACGAGAGCAACAGGGTTAGCACAAGAAGAATGACGCCGACGCTCCAATTGAATTCTCGCGGCGGCTTGTAACTGCCGGTCAGGAATACGCGCAGCATATGTAACCAGATGGAGATAATCATCGCATGAGCGCCCCAGCGATGGAGTTCGCGAAGCAGGCCAAGCGTCACATGCGCACGCAGCCCCTGAATGTCGAAGTACGCATACTCGACAGTCGGGCGGTAGTAGAACATCAGCAAAACGCCGGTGACAATTTCAACAAGGAAAAGGAAGAAGGTGATTCCGCCCATACACCAGGTAAACGACAGGCGAATCCCGCTTTTTCGTACCGCGACAGGGTGCAGATGCAGAAAGACATTGCTCAGGATCGCCATCGCTCGGGTTCGCCGATCACGCGGAACGCCATGACGGAACACACTTCCCCATATCTGACCTTCTCGTACCCAGTTTCCGAATCGTGTGAACATATTCCTAAACTCTGTACCTAAGCCTTGGCGAATTCCGGCGCTTCTCATTTGCTGAATGAGCTTGCCCGTTCCGTCGCCTTGTACGAACCGAAACACGACCCTAAGAGCCAACAGGGTTCATGTAATTTGCTTCCGTCCCGCCTCAAGTCTGCGGATGTTACCGCCAAAATCGTGAGAGGCAATACTCTTGTGATCGATCTTTTCGCAACCGGACCTGTCGCTGTTCTGTGAATTGTTGCTCAGCCTCACATGTTAGGTATCGACTTCGCCGTCATCGACGCAACAAAACCGCGCTCATGTTCGCTGCGCTTATGGTGACCCGTCCTAAATCCTTATACTTCCAGAAAACTGCCGAGCATGTCCCATTGGCCAAGCTCGTATTGATATTTCTTGCTCTTGTCCACGACAACAATGCCATCGCTCATGTAGAGGCGAAATCTCTCCAGCGGCCTTGGAGTTGGCCCTTCAAAGTTGATTCCGTCAGGCTTGTAGCCGCTGCCATGGCACGGGCACTTAAACTTTCGATCGTTTGGAAGCCAGTTCGGGATGCAGCCTAAGTGCGTGCAGATGATATTGAGAGCGACAACGCGGCCTTCTTCTCGGATCATCCAAATACCCTGCGGCTTATAGGCTTCGTTCACCGCTCCGGGTTCCATTTCGATATACTGCGCGAGCTTGCCTACTCGAACACGTGGGTCGGGTTCTTCCAGGACATTTGGCATCATGAACCGGGCGAATGCTGGTCCACCTGCTACGCCCGCGCCAAGGCCAAAGGCTCCCCAGCCAACGGCCAACGCGGCACTGCTAACGAGTGCTCTTCTGGAAGAATCCGGGTCTTGTTTTGCCTTCTTGGCTGCTTCTAAAACCTTTGTTTGACGGGCGTCGGGCGGCAGTTCGTTCGGGTCTTTCTTCTGCCATGCCTCTGCACCGCCGGGCATCGATTCCTCTTTTTTGAGAATGCCTGCATTTCCTCCACGTGCCGTCGCTGCACGAAGAAGTCCTGCAATAGCAGGGTCAGGCTGTCCAGCCATTGAAGCCGTCACCGTCGCTACTTCTGGTTTGGCCTTTTTCTTTTCCGCAGGCTTTTCGGAAGCTGTGGTTGAAGGAGTTGGCGGTGCTTTCTCTGCTGCTGTGGGTTTTTCTTCGGCAGGTTCTGAGGGCTTTGCTGGTTCGGCCTCGCCGTCGGGTACTTCTTCCGTGATGGTGTCGAATTTTATGACATCGACGGGGCATTCTTCAGCAGCGTCTTCAATGTCCGATGAAAGTGGTTTGGTGAAAGATGCATCGAGCGCGGCAGGGCGGATGACGCATGTTTCATCCTGGACTTCAAACACGTCCGGGGCGGCTGTCTCGCATGCGTCACACACGATACAACCCTCTTCGATCCACACTTTTGTGATGAGATCCTTTGTCGCCATGATCTTAGTCCCTGCTTGCCCAAGCCGTCGTTTGGTTAAGTGTCGATACGCTGTTTGATCGCTTCCGTTGCCCGGCTCCGCACCGGCAATGAGCGATCTGATTTTAGTTGTTCGATTGCTTCCCAGATGTCAGCATCAGCAAGATTGCTGGCTGCATCGATGGCTCCGCCGAGGTACGCATCAATCCGCGCCGGAGGCATAGCGTATCGATGGACTGTACCACTTTTGTCGGTGACTCGATACCGATCGCCTGTTGACCAGAATGTTCGGTCCAGCAAATCAAGAAGCATCGATTTGCCTGCGCTGCTTTCGAGTCGAGCCAAGCTCAGAGCCGCGGTCCACACGAGTTCACCTTCCTCTGAATGAAGCACATCCTCTAGCGCGTCGATCACATGTTGGTCATCCGGCTCCGCGATAACTGACAATGCTGTTGCAGCCGTCAACCTTGTTTCAGTCGAGACTGGTTTTTCAAGCGTCGTCACCAGCGTATCGATGGCTTTGCGACATTCCGGTAGTTCACCAAATTCCGCTAATTGCCGGATTGCGGCTTCAGCAAGAGGTTCTCGGCCTTCTTTTACAATTAGTCGGCCCGTTTCGACCGCCTGGATGAGCGGATCAATCGCTTTTGGTTGTTTTGTCTGTCCGAGCGCGCTGATTAAGAAGACAAGTCTGTTCGGCCCGGTCAACCCGGGAATGCCCTTGCTCTGTTCTTCTTGCGCGGTATTCAACGCTGCTAAGTCTTTTGTGACGATGGCTGAGAGCCGTGTGGCGAGGGAATCAAGCTCCTGCTCCGAAAACTGCTGGTTTTGAAGCCTGGTCGAAAGTTCCAGTCCTGTCTGCCACAATTCCTTTTCCGGGGTTAGTAACATCCCCATCTGTCGTTGCCCGCTGCTTGCTTCGAGGGAAGTGAGTAATTGGTCGATTGTTCGTGTGGGGGGCGCTGAGGTGGCTCCGAAAAGCAATACGACGCTTATTGCGCCGCCCACAATGAAAGCAACAATCAGGAGTGGCACGCCGAAGAATTTTCCGAGCATTGAGGGAGTTAGGGGTTCGGCCTCAAGACTGGGGTCGGCGACAGCTTCGCTTTTCGGCTCAGTCGTACTATTCGATGGTCCATCAAGGCTCATTTATATTTCTTTTCGCACCTCGTCACTTGGCCGAGGGAAGAAGGTGTATTCAAAGATGCCGTCGAAATTGACCCGGCTCAGAACGCCACTTTCTCCACTTTCTACTTACGTCCATTTGTGCGGGATTTCACGAAGTTTGTCAAGTGGCTCAAGCGGGTCTGGTCGCACCGCGTTACTGTGCGCGAGTGGTCAATTGAAGAAAGTGAATCGCATCGGGGAGGACGGCGAATTCAGCTGGCAGAGCGCCGCCGACGTCGCCGTCGATTTCCAGCGGGACGTGTTCACGGGAGGAGATTCGGAAAGTCTTGCACTGTCTGTAAATGGTTCCAGCGTGTTGCGTGTGTCGGTTCACATAGGCGCGAAGCGCGTGCATGACCAACCCGGTGCGGGTGCAACAAGGGAAAATACACAGATCGAGTAACCCATCGTCATACTGGGCGTCGGACAGAATCCTCAAGCCGCCGGAATACTGTCCGATTACGCCCACGAGGGCCAAGCCGCGACCTTCGAAGACCACCTCGCCATCGGCTTCAACTGTGAGATTTGGGTATTGGTGCGCCCAGAAGGTTCGCCAGATCGGCCAGAAGTAGTCGCCTCTTGTAATATGCCCCGAACGGATTTTGGTCATTCGGACTACGCACTCTGCGTCGAAACCAGCGCCCGCTACTGCAATAAAATGGCGTCCGTTCACTACGCCCACATCGAGCGGTTTGGGTTCGCCAAAAAAAAGTGTCGTAACGACGGCATTGATGTCGATAGGCATCTGCAGCTCTCTCGCGAGCAGGTTTTCCGTGCCCGTGCGCAAAATGACAATTGGGATATCTCGGCCGATGAGGCCGTTGATCGTCTCGCAGGCTGTGCCGTCGCCCCCAACGATTAGAACAGCGTCCGTCGTTGCGGGTAATTGTCGGGCGATTTGGGTGGCTTCGCCGCCGTGCTGGGTCACTTGAATGGTAAACACGCCGCCGTTTCGCTGGAATGAACGGCTGATCTCCTGCACGACGGGAAGCATGTTCCGCCTGCCTGAGATCGGATTGACGATGGCAACGACGTTTCTAGCCATAGGGTTATCATTCAAAAAGGTCGAAAGGCGAAATGCTACCTTATACCGCAATCACTCCCCGCATGGTGGTAATCGCCTGTCCGCCTATTCGCACGGATGGGTTGTGCCCGTCCGCATTGTGTATGAGAACCCACACGAGTCCCGCTCGCCCCCCGGCTTTGCATTGAACGCATTGAAGCCCGGCTTGACCATCATTCACTTCGACTACTCCTTGTTGAGCCAGGTATAAACCCAAAGGGCCATGCACGCTCCCTGTGACGGGATCCTCGTTAATTCCTACAGTGGGTGCGAAGAACCGGGATTGAACGTGAATCGTCGGACTGAGCGTGTTGGTCGTCGCGACGGACAGCCCTCGGAGGTTTGAGTGATCCAGCCATGCCGTCAGTGCTGAAAAATCCGGGTTGATACTGTTGAGCGCGGCGACGTCCTGTACGAAGACAATTAGGTCTCTGTCCTGAGTTGCGGCCGGTTTGAGCGAAGAGTCGAATGAATCGATCGCAATATTCAGCGAGGTGGCTAGCGGTTTGATGTCAATGTCCTGGCACGATATCGTTGGGGGCGGGAGTTCCAGCCAGATCACGTTCTTGCCTGTCTCGCCCGGCATCAACTCCACGAATGCGTCCAGCGTTCCCGACCGAGTTTCAATCTGTAAAGATGCCCCTCCAGAGGCATCGCAGTCATTGATTTTCCCGGTTTCATGCAGTGCGTGAATTCCTGCGATTGTTGCGT
>JAJDEA010000104.1 GCA_029260035.1 Phycisphaerae bacterium | reverse complement strand
CTGGAGTGACTTGCGGGTACACTCTGTCATCGAATGGCCTCCGTGCCATGGGTAATAGGGTCTTGGAAAACACTATTATACAGAGCAGGGAGGCCTTCGTTACGCGCGAATCAATAAATCCTCATGCAATATCAGGGCTAGTAAGCCGGGTTTCGATAGGGTTTTGCTGACTCATATAGCTCCAGTTGATTCTTGATCGAACGTGCAAGATCAAGGTGGCCGCCGCCTTCTGCGAGTTGTATCGCGAACTTTGCGGTCGCAACGGCTTGTTCGAAATTTCCCATTTCTGCGAACGCGGCTGCTTTCGTTGCAAGAGCGCTTGGGTGCTGATTATCCGTTAGGGTACATACTTGCGTGGCCAATTGGAGAGCGCGTTGTCCGTCGCGTAAGGCTGGCTCTGAAGATGTCGCGAGTAAGTCAGCAAGAGTTTTCAAGATTCTTGGATTGTTGGGGGCGTGACGCTGACCAATTGAGAGCAACCTGATGGCATCTTTGACTTCGCGCCGGGCGAGATGGATGCCGACGGCACGCTCAATCGGGCGAGTGTCGGAAGGTCTAAGCTCAACCGCTTTCTCGAAGTGACTAAGTGCATCTTGATCTTGGCCGATTTCGGCAAGTGCAATTCCCAGGTTGTAATGCGCGGAAGGCGATGAGTCTTTGATTGTGATTGCCTTGGTGAAGGCGGTTATTGCCTGCTCGTTCTTGCCAAGGCGAGCCAGACAAATGCCCAAGTTGATTTGAGCATCGCCATTGCCCGGATCCAGCTCGGATGCTTTCGTGAGACTTGGGAGTGCTTCGTCGAGACGGCCAAGTTGCAGCAGCGTGACCCCCAGGTTGTAGTGTGGAGATGCAAGCAAATCGTCTTGATCGAGTTCCTCTTTGTACAGTCCTATTGCCGTCTCCATATATTCCATTGCTTCCTGTGTGCGACCGCTGGCGTTCAACAAGCCCGCCAGTTTGACACAATAGTCAGGTTGTTTCTCGTTCAGGTCTATGGCTTTCCGGTAGGAAGTGGCGGCTTCCTCTATGCGGTTCAGCTTGGACAAGACATTGCCCAGTTCGAAATGAATCTCGGCGTTATCATTATCCTTATCTTCACGAAGTGCCAATCGAAGGGTTTTCTCGGCTTCCTGAAACGCGCCCTGCCCGATGAGCGCTCGTCCTTTGCCAATGAGGACTCGAATATTTGTTGGATTGACAAGCAGCGTTTGCTCGAATTGTGTGACCGATTTTTCGAAATCTCCACTCTCCAGGTAAGCAATGCCAAGCAACTGATTGATTCTTGAAGCATCGGGGAATTTAACGATAGTCTGCTCGAGTAGCTCTTTCCCGAATTTCAGCAGGCTTTTTGAGTCAAGAAGCTCAGCGTACATCGTGACAAAATCTTGTCCTTTTCCTTCTTCAAACAGTTTTTGAGCGGCTTGCGAGACTGCGGCCATCAAACGCTGTTGGTATTTCGGATGTAAGATCGAACTGCCGAAAGTTGCAGCCGCCCAACGATTTTGCGGGTCGACCTGAAGTAACCCTTCGATGGTCTCGACGCCGAATTCAAGACGCTCCTTCCCAGCCATCATCAAGTGCCTGGATACCTTGATGTGCCATGCGACTAAGTCCTTGGCGTCCGGTAAGTCATCAACGCGATTGTTGGCGACTCCCGATGCATAGCCGAGGTCCCCTAGTTTCTTAATGGTTTCAGAGTCATTCAGACGTCGGCCAAGTTTGAACTCTGGCCGATTGCTTTTGCGAGTCTTGATTTCTTCAAGTGTTGCATGGAGTTGTTGTATCCGTGTTGGATTCGATGAGGCCAGGTTTATCGCTTCAGCCGGATCCGTTCGGAGATTGTAGAGCTCGGGTCTAGGCGCAAGGATATATTTGTCATCGCCGACGATAACTGATTCAAGTGGGCTCCACCCATGAACGCTGAGGGGCATTTGAGTTTCAAAGTAGCAATTCTCTCTGCTCTCTTTCTGCCGTGCCGAGCTACCATCCGGCCAGGGCAGCAACTCACCGTCGATTTCATAAGGCAAAGGCAAGTTGAGCCAATCAAGAACTGTCGGAAACAGGTCTGTTATGGATACGAGTTGATCAACAACTTGGCCGTGCTCTGACGGATGAGTTGGTCGTTCGATTATAAAGGGCACATGGATCGTTTCTTCATAAATGAAGAGAGCATGTGTCAATTCTCCGTGGTCTCCGAGTGCCTCTCCGTGATCCGCTACGAAGGCAATAATCGTCTCCGTGTTGCGCTCCTCGTCCATCTTTCGAACACGGTCCAGAAGCCTTCCAAGTTGGCGATCTGCATAGTGAATCTCGGCTGCATAGGCTTCCCGCATGTCGCCGGTTGGTTTGTACCCCGGTGCGGAGTAGGGGTTATGCGGGTCAAAGTAATGTGCCCAGAGAAAAAACGGGCCATCGTTTATGGCATCGAGGACCGTAAGGGCCGCATCGGTTACTGCCTCGGCGTTTCGCTGTGTGTGATCATCATCCTCGTCGTGGGCGTTTTCCCCGAAGTCTTCCTCGTAATGATCGAAACCCTGTGCTAAGCCGAACTTGGAATGCAGTACATAGGCTGCGATGACCGCGCCGGTCTTGTAGCCTTCTTCTTTGAGGGTTTCTGTCAGCGTGACAACGGCGTCGTCCAGAGGTCCCATTCGATTGTCACGCAACCCGTGATTGAATGGGTATAGGCCTGTGAGCATCGACGCATGCGAGGGGAGCGTGAGCGGTGCCGTCGCACGGCAGGAACTAAATCGAACGCCGCGTTTGGCTATGCTGTCGATGTTAGGAGTCGAAGCGGCTGAACGCCCATAGCATCCGATATAGTCCGCACGGGTTGTATCGAAGGTGACGAGCAGCAAATTGGGCCGACTCGGTTTTTTCGTCTGATCCTGAACCGATTTTTCACGACGGCACGACGTTAAGAGAGACAGCAAGATCAGGCCCAAAACGGCGAGACCTTGGGTTGACCAAATCCGCTTTTCCGGGAATCTCATGCGGGACTTCCTGAGCTGACGTTGACATATCGTCCCTGAGGAGTCGTTTGGATTGAATTCGCTAATCGCTTTCGTGACAGTACTCCTAATTGTCTTCCATTCAATCTCGGAACCACCGTGATTCCGTCGTTCCGTGATGCCGAGACGGCTTGCCTCACTAAGCTCGAAGATGTTATCACCCCGCGAAGATATTGTCAGCGTTGAAGGTTGTCATCTTCGTAATCTCTATCGACAAATTGCGTTTCCTTGTTTTCAGTGGCGATTGCAGGATGCGCTGAATCAGATTTTATGCTCGGGTTGCCAATTCCAGTCGTCATGACGGTTTGGCCCGAATCACTTGAATACTGCGGATTCTACGATTGGATAGGAAGAGCGTCGCAAGCGGGATATAATTCGCTATCAGGTATTGCGTAAGCCCAAACCCGTGGGAGGGATTTCATGTCCGCATCCGTGAAGCTGAAAGAAATACTATTCGAGAACACGATGGCTTCCGCGCCTGAACTGGTCGTACATGGCGATGGTGTGCGGGTTCGCTGCCTGGCGTGTGGTCATCGATGCATGATTCAGCCGGGACGTGGCGGCGTCTGCAGAGTGCGCTTTAATGAGAACGGCGAGCTGCGCGCGCCGGCGGGGTATGTTGCAGGCCTGCAAATCGACCCCATCGCGAAGAAGCCTTTCTACCATGCTTTCCCGGCGAGGGACGCGCTGTCCTTCGGGATGCTGGGGTGCGACCTGCATTGCAGCTATTGTCAAAACTGGGTGACGAGTCAGGCGCTTCGCGATGATGCGGCCGTTTCCAGACCTAATTTTGTTGAGCCGGAAAAGCTCATCGAGGCAGCCCTTCGACACAAGGTGCCGGCCATTGTGAGCACATACAACGAACCTCTGATTACCGCTGACTGGGCGGTCGAGATTTTCAAGCTGGCGCGTGCGGAAGGAATCGTTTGCGGGTTCATAAGCAACGGCAATGCGACGCCGGAGGTGTTGGCGTTCATTCGACCATACGTTGATCTCTACAAGGTCGATCTCAAGACGTTTGACGATCGTAATTATCGCAAGCTGGGCGGTATTCTTGAAAACGTGCTCGATACGATCAAGCGGCTGAAACAAATGGACTTTTGGGTCGAGGTCGTGACACTCGTCGTACCGACCTTCAATGATAGTGATGACGAGCTGAAGCGAATGGCTGATTTTATCGCGGGTGTTTCTGTGGATATTCCCTGGCATGTGACGGCGTTTCATCCGGAATACAAAATGACCGATCCGCCGAGAACGCCGGTGGAAACGTTGATTCGTGCGTACGACATCGGCAAAGCAGCAGGGCTGAAGTTTGTCTATCCGGGAAACGTTCGAGACGGCATCGGCAGGCGCGAAAACACCTATTGCCCTGCGTGTGAGAAACTCCTCATTCGACGTCGGGGCTTTATCGTCGAAGAAAACAGGATGAAAGGCTCGACCTGTCCGTTCTGCGAAGAGCCAATCGCCGGCGTCTGGGAGGACGACCCGCCTGATTCGACGGGCGGAGCGGGGATTCCGCTTCCGCTTTCGATGCCGGAAGGGCCTTGCGGATGAAGCAAGTCGTCCATTGGAAAGTGGCCTGTGCAGCGATTCTTGTTACTGCGATGGCGTTGACCGCCGCCGGTCGGCTTTGGCTTGGAACTCGTCAAAGTGAGACGTTTGCTTTTTTCGTCGCGAGTATTGTCTTGCTCACGCCGGTGCTCGCGCTGTACTTGCTTCCTCTTTATCAGCCTGCCCTCAAGAGAATGTGGAAGCTCCTTCGGGCGACACAGTGGACTAGATTAAGCGTAGCTTGTGTGATTCTGGCTGTGGGCGTAGGCGTCATCGGGGCCGGGAGCTACTTAATGGCTCATAAAGCTGGAATAAAATTTCCGCCGAGTATGCTCATGCATGTAATTGTTCACAGAGGTGAGGTTGGCGTTGGCGTGTCAAATGGAGTGTTTGGTGCTGCACCATGGGATTTTTTTTATGAGACAAGCCATAATCCCACGAGATGCAGACACCATTATCGATATTCGATGTTTGGGTCAAACAACAGTTTCGGTGTTCCGTGTTCTAATAAGTTGTTTTCGTTCGGATGGATGTTGCGTCAAGGAACGAAGATGCGTACGACCTATGTTGGCTTTCCGTTTTGGGTGCCGATGCTCCTGCTGGCCATGGCGCCGGGCCGTGCGATTTGGCGGGGTTATCGAATGCCGGAGCAGGAAACGGTGCCGACCTGTCAGAAGTGCAGCTACAATCTCACAGGCAACGTTTCCGGCAAGTGCCCGGAATGCGGTACCGTGATTGAAGATTGAGCAAGGCGATTTGCGGAAATCGTGGCGGTAGTTTTTCCGAAGCAGAACCGTTCCCGTCGATCTTGACCCTGCCGAAACGACAACATACTGTAGCCATTGAAATGTGAGGCGTCGGGTGTTCTGTTCATGCTCGGGGTTTAAGGACCCCACCAAAGGGAGTTGAGTTATGTCAGTGCGAGTGGCAATCAATGGTTTTGGGCGAATCGGTAGGCTTACCTTTCGTGTCATGGCGTCGCGCGCGAGCGAGTTTGAAGTCGTTGCGATTAATGATCTGAGTAACCCCGCGACTCTCAAGCAGTTGCTTAAATACGATTCGGTTCACGGGCGATTCGCCGGGACGGTGGAGGCAACGGATGACGCGCTGATTGTCAACGGTAAGACAATCAAAGTAATGGCTGAGCGCGCTCCTGCAAAACTTCCGTGGGGCGATCTGGGCGTAGATGTTGCGCTCGAGTCTACCGGCGTGTTTTCTTCACGGAGCAGCGAAAAAGGTGGGTATGGAGATCATCTTAAAGCTGGTGCGAAGAAGGTGGTCTTGAGCGCGCCCGCTAAGGACGAGCCGGACTTGACCGTTGTGCTTGGCGTTAATGACGACCTGTTGTCGGCGGAGCATATTTGCACATCGAATGCCAGTTGTACGACCAACTGCCTGGCGCCGGTTGCGAAGGTGTTGCAGGATTCATTCGGCCTGGTGGAAGGCTTGATGACGACCATACACGCCTATACGAACGATCAGAATGTGGCTGACCTGCTTCACTCGGACCCAAGGCGTGCTCGTGCTGCAGCGATCAACATGATCCCCACGACCACGGGCGCAGCTAAAGCGGTCGGCAAGGTGCTTCCCGAACTTAACGGAAAGCTCAATGGCTTTTCGGTTCGTGTTCCCGTTGCGGATGGGTCGCTGGTGGATCTGGTTGCAACGGTTGGGAAATCGGTCACTGTAGCGGATGTCAATGCCGCGCTGAGGACAGCCGCTGAGGGGCCGATGCGAGGTATTCTGCAGTACAGCGAAGATCCGCTTGTGAGCAGTGACATCGTCGGAAATCCGCACAGCTCAATTGTCGACTCGCTCAGCACGATGGTTATGCCCGGCGATGGCGGAAAAATGGTAAAAGTCGTTTCCTGGTACGACAATGAGTGGGGTTATGCATCGCGAGCAGCGGACCTTATTGCCCGGGTTGCTGCATTTTAACCTTGCTATAAGGGGGACGTCGCGCCGTGAAAAAGACTATTTTAGATGTGGATGTTCGAGGCCAACGTGTGCTTTGCAGGCTTGACCTCAATGTGCCTATCGATGGCGATGGTCGGATTGTGGATGATCGGCGGATCGTGGCTGCAAGGCCTACCGTGCGTCGGATCATTCAGGGTGGCGGGCGCGTCATTTTGATGAGTCATTTGGGGCGTCCTAAAGACAATCCCGGCGATCGCGAAAAATATTCTCTCGCTCCGGTTGCGGAACGATTGTCCAAGCTAATCGATCAGCCTGTTCGTTTATTGCCCGATTGTATTGGTTCGGAGATCGAAGCTGCGGTGGATTCGCTCTCGGATGGCGAAGTTTGCATGTTGGAGAACCTTCGGTTTCATAAAGCGGAGACCATTAAAGACAATAAAGCGGCGGAAGATTCGTCACTTCGTACGAAGAAGGACGATTTCGCACGCGGGCTGGCTAACCTGGCTGATGTGTATGTGAACGATGCGTTCGGAACTTGCCATCGAGACAATGCCAGCATGTTGACGGTTCCTGAGATGTTGGTCGGAAAGCCCCGCGTTGTCGGCTATCTGGTGCAGAAAGAGTTGGCTTTCCTGGGGAAGGTGGTTTCAAACCCGGCTGAGCCTTTCGTTTGCATTCTGGGTGGCGCCAAAGTTTCGGACAAACTAGGCGTGATTCGATCGCTGCTAGGCAAATGTGACAAGATTTTGATCGGCGGTGCGATGGCATACACTTTTCTTGCTGCGAAGGGCGAAGAGGTGGGCAAGAGTCTCGTTGAGCCGGACTTGTTTGTGACCGCGCGAAACTTGCTCGAAAGCGGAGACGGGAAGATTGTCCTGCCCGTGGATTCGATTGGTGCGGTGGAGCTTCGCGAAGGGGTGGATTCTTGTGTTTGCGACAACGGTGTCGCTTCGGACCTGATGGGGCTTGATATTGGGCCGAAGACGATTGAGCTTTTTTCGCACGAAGTCGCAAAAGCCAGAACGATCGTTTGGAACGGGCCGATGGGCGTGTTTGAAGTAAAGCCTTTCGACACTGGTACGGTGGCTTTGGCCAAAGCTATTGCAGATGCCACCGCGAGTGGAGCTGAGTCCGTCGTCGGTGGCGGCGATAGTGCCGCTGCGATTGATCAGGCTGGCGTTGCGGATCTAATATCGCATGTTTCGACCGGTGGCGGTGCGTCTCTTGAATTCTTAGAAGGTAGGAATCTTGCAGCGATCGACGTTCTCGATCGCGCATAGCTTTTGGAGTTTTGGCGATCTCAACCGAAGACTCTGCATCCACCGTTTTTCCACTGGCTGATCCTGCCTTAAGGGTGGCACCTTCTCTCCTGGCGGCCGATTTCTCTCAGCTTCATGAGCAAGTGCGGGCTGTTGAAGAAGCGGGCGCATCCGTTCTCCATTTGGACGTGATGGATGGGCATTTTGTTCCGAACATGAGTTTTGGCGCGCCTGTCATCACATCGTTGCGCAAGACGACGAAAATGTTCTTTGATGTGCATTTGATGATAGAAGAGCCTGTGCGATATGCAGAATCGTTCGTTAAGGCGGGTTGTGATCTTGTGACGTTTCATATTGAAGTGACTGACGATCCTGCGGCTGTTGTCAGGCATATTCGCGACTTGGGCGCGTTTGTAGGAGTTTCGTTGAATCCGACAACGCCAGCTAGTTCCATTGAAAGTATCCTGGATGACTTGGACCTTGTTCTGGTGATGAGTGTTTGGCCTGGGTTTGGCGGCCAAAAATTTATTGTGGATGTGCTGCCGAAAGTCCGCGAGTTGCGGGATCGTCTGAAGCCTCATCAGCGACTAGAGATCGATGGCGGAATAGACATGAACACGATTGGCGATGCTGCTGCTGCGGGAGTTGATACTTTTGTTGCCGGCACAGCCGTGTTTGGTCAACCTGACCCACCAAGAGCGATGTTGGAACTTCAACGTGTCGCGCGAGAGTCGTCGCAACGCGAGGCGGTATGACAAAAGTCGATGCGGTGTTCGCTGTTGCATGTCGGGTTCGTTTCATTTGGATCGATTGGCTTTGTCAGTAGTGGTGCTCATACCTTGGCCGGAAACGGATTGGACGATAGCTGGCAGAATGATCGGCCGGTCGCCCGTCTCTTTAACTTCACGGGGTAAGGAAATGGCTGCGTCCTGGGCACAGCCACTTTCGTCGCTGGGTCTACGGAAGATTTATTCCAGTTCGGAAAAAGCGTCTATAGAAACAGCCGCCATTCTTGCTTACAAGCTGGACGCAGTACGCAAGCAAGATGATGATCTTGCAGAAGTCGATGCGGGTCTGTGGGACGGTTTGACGCATGAGGAATTAGCCCGCCGTTATCCGAAGATTTATAAGCGTTGGTGTGATGATCCCACAGCGGTTTGTCCGCCGGAGGGGGAGGAAATCGTTAGCGCTTCAGATCGCTTGCACGCGACGCTCGACCGGGTTGCTCATCGAAAGCGTCGAAGGAATATTGCGATTGTTGTTGGCCCAACGGCGTTTGCCGTTTTGCGATGTCAAATTGAAGATGTCCCCATGCCCCGATTGCTTTCGATGGTGTATACTGAACCATTGAAGTATGACGTTTTGGATGGAGTACCCGGTCGCAGGCCGAGCGACCGGGAGTTGACTGATGGTCAGAGTTCGATTGGCCGGAGGCATGGTGAGATGACTTCACCGTCAAAGCCTTGAGTCGGAGTGACTGTATGGTAGATGATCGCGTAGATATTCCCGCTGGGCTTTGGAGCCGTTGCGACAGCTGTGGACATACGGTTTACGAGAAGGAGGTCGAGGAGGCGCTTTTCGTGTGTCCCGAATGCGACCACCATCGGCGAGTCAGCGCGAGGAAGCGCGTCAAGCAGTTTGTCGACCCCGATACATTCGAGGAATTTGCGAAGGACTTGCGGTCGACGGATCCATTGGGGTTTAAGGATCGGCTTCCGTATAAAGAAAGGCTCAACCGCGAAGAGGATAAGACTGGCGAATTGGAGGCGGTTCTCGTCGGCCATGCGTTCGTTCGTGGACGCCCCATTGTACTGGCAGTAATGAACCCTCACTTCATCATGGCATCGATGGGTGCTGTTGTGGGCGAAAAGATAACCAGGGCCATCGAGCGGGCGGTCGAGGATAATCTACCGTTTGTTGTGGTGACGGCGTCGGGCGGTGCTCGCATGCAAGAGGGGATGGTGTCTCTCATGCAAATGGCGAAGACGTCAGCAGCGCTTGCGAAGTTAGATGACGCCGGGGGGCTGTATATTGTGGTTGCGACCGACCCGACCACAGCCGGTGTGGCGGCTAGCTTCGCGAGCCTGGGTGATGTCATCATGGCGGAGCCAAAAGCGATGATGGGATTTGCAGGGCCAAGAGTCATTGCCAACACGATCAATGCGGAGTTGCCTGAAGGATTTCAGACAGCAGAATTCATGCTGGAGCATGGCTTTGTTGATCGAATCGTTCATCGGGCGGACCTACGGCGCGAAGTTGCCCGGTTGATCGATTATTGCGGCAAGTAGAATGACCTATTGTGTTTCCGTTGCTGAGCATAGCTGTTCGAGCTATTTTTCAGGGGAGAAGCAGTTAGGCCATTTCTGACGAATTAAGATTGCACTGGCCAGCGACGGGGTCGATGTCTTGGCACCGAGTCGTCACAGGAAGGTAGTCGGTTTGCGTTATGAGAATCTCGAAAGAATTTTCGTAAACTGAGCCGATGAAGAAAGTGGCGAGACGCTGGCGCGGTTCGTCTTGCCTTTTTCCCAGTTACTATTCGCTTTTTCAAGGCGATCACGTGGACAACCGAAATCGCATGATTAAGTCGTTAGTTTGCCTGGCTATGGCCATGACGGGGACCAGTGTGTTTCTCGGGTGGATCTGTCCATCGACCTACGTTTCTTCCTCGCCCCTCGCGTTTGCGGATATCCTGGAAGATGCGGAGAGAATCGTCTCTCGCGGTGTGCAAGTTGACGAATCGCGATGGCTGAACATTGAACTCTTCGTCGAATCCCCCCCCACATCTGCCGGAGCGATGCTTGCGGCTCTGCCGGATAACCATGATTGGCATTTTCAGGTTGACTTGGCCTGCGCTCTTGCGCGAAGCAAGGATTGGGAACGTCAGGACTTAGTGGGCAACAAGTCGGAGACGATTCGAATTCGGGTGATTCCTGATGGAGCTGGTGGCGTGATCCCAGTAGATCAATGGCTCGGGGTTCGTGCGCTGGTTACAGCGATCAGTCGATCCGTAGGTCTAATGGATGAATTGCTCCCGGTTCGATTCGCTGAATCTACCTACCATGCTTATGGCGTCGAGGCTGGCGCTGCCATCAATCTTACTGCGGTTTCGTTAGTACCAGGTCGAGCTCCGGAGTGGGCCGAAGAATCCCTGAATTAGAGCCTGCTTTCTTCAAAATTGCGTCTGAGTGCTCGGTCCATTCCGTGGATATCCGCGATTTGCCCTGTCTTTTAGCCGTTCCAGGCTATAGGTCTTCTTAGTTCTTTTTCGAGCGTTCCTTGACGATTCGTTCAGCCGTTTGGCTCCGCCCATATGCCGTAACTGCTTCACTGGCAATGGTTTACGGTTGAACGGTTTGTGCGAAGTCAATGAGGTCGGCTTGGTACACTTGCCGCTAGCGTCTGAGACGCTAAGTTGGCAGGGGTTGATCAGCCCGAATTCGTTTAAGGTGTCGCGGAGCGGATTTCGGATGTACTCCTGGTATTCCGTTTTGGTTGGTAGCTTGCGGAGGTATTGAAGTGCCACGTTCGTTGCACTTTTCTGGATTGATTATCAGAATTGTGACTGTTGCCGTTTTGTCATCAGTTGTAATTGCTGCCGATCCCAATGACCCAAGTTTTGCGCAGCAATGGGCGCTTCAGAACACGGGGCAGGTGGTCGAAGGCCTCGCGAGTACGCCGGGCGCGGACACCGGAATTGCAAGTGCCTGGGAAACCTACCGCGGTGCGCGCCCGATCGTGGTTGCTGTTGTTGGCTCTGGCGTGGAACCTCATTCTGAATACGCAGGCCGACTGCTGGAGGGGCGTGCGTTTGTTGGTGATTTGTTCGATACCAGAGACGGCTGTTCGGTCGGGACACATGTGGCTGGTTTGATCGGCGCCGCTATCGACAATGGAGTTGGAATCGCTGGCGCGTTAGACCATGTCACGCTTCTTCCGGTTCGCGTTTTCGATGGTTGTCTTGGAAATACGGCCAGTGTAGCCAGCGGTATCGAATGGGCTGTCGATCAAAATGTTCATGTCATTGTTGTCGCAGCCAAGTTTGAAAACGGATCGCCAGAGCTATCGGCTGCGGTTGCTTATGCGGCTTCAAACGATGTCCTGGTGATCGCGCCATCAGGGGATTTGGGTATTCCAGAAGTCTCGTACCCGGCTGCTTATTCGGATTGTATAGCGGTTTCGGCAACGGACAGCCAGGATAGCGTAACGGCATTTTCTAATTCCGGTGTGGAAGTTGAGCTTTCGGCGCCGGGTAAGGCGATCCTTTCTACGTCGATAAGTGACAATTTCTCGACATTAAGCGATGCGTGGTGGGCGCCTCCCGCCTACGTTGCAGGCGCTGCTGCGCTATTGCGGTCATATTCGCCTAGCCTTTCCGCTGTAGAGATTCGACAACTCTTGAACGCGTCGGCTTTGGATTTGGGGCCTGCCGGGCCTGATAGTTTGTACGGAAACGGCCGACTAAACGCTTCGGCCTTATTGACTGCAGCGCCAGCACCGCCCGTCCGTTTTGAAGTCATCGATCTATACCCCGCGACGATTCCGCCGAGTCAGTCATCGTCGTTCTTGATCCGAATCGCAGAAGTTGCGGATGTCGCTATGCCGGGGACGGCTACGCTATGGTGGCGAATCGGTGTGTCACCTTTTTCTTCTGTTTCGCTCTCTTCGGTTGGCGGCGATGTTTATTCGGCTGCGATGCCTGCTGTTTCCTGCGAATCGACGATTGAATATTACTTCAGCGTGGATACGTTAGGCGGGGCACTGGTTACTGAGCCGATTGCAGCGCCCAGTCAATGGCACAGTGTACGCGCAGTTAATGAGTCAGTTGTTTTCGACGACGACTTCGAGATTGATCGAGGTTGGACGACGAGTAGTGGTGGAGGTGCCGTTGGATTATGGGAGCGCGTTTCGCCTGCGGGGACGTCTCTCAATGTGGCTACGCCCGTCCAGCCGGATTTTGATTTCTCTCCCGATGCGAAGACCAACTGTTTTGTTACGGGACAGCATCTTGGCGGATCGATCGGGTTGACCGATGTTGATGGCGGACCTGTGCAGCTTGTGTCGCCGGTTGTTCCCGTGTCATCGAGCGATGCCGAAATCAGCTACGCGGTTTGGTTTTTCACGCAGTCGGGGATTGTAGATGTACTGATCGTTGAGTTGTCCGGCGATGGCGGTAGCAGTTGGACGGTTGTTGAAACCGTGACCAGCACCACTGGCTGGGAGCGACATCGTTTTCGCTTAAGCGATTTTCCGCAAGTCGTGGGAAACCAAATCCGGGTGCGGTTTACGACAAGCGATGGCCCGCCCTCCGACTCGCTTACCGAGGCCGCTATCGACGAATTTCAAGTTCTTGCGATTTCGTGTGCCGCACCTCAAGGAGATTACAACCTGGATGGTCGCATTGATCTCACTGACTACCAGGAAGTGTCGACTTGCTGGAGTGGCCCTTCGGTCTTGTTCAATCCCGCGTCTTGCGGTGTTTTCGATTTTGACGTGGATGGAGATGTGGACCTGATCGACGCCCAGCAGTTTCAGCGTTTATTTGATCCAATGTAGAGCGAAAGTCGAGCAAACGAGATACGATCTCCGGAATTCCCTCTCATTATGGTGTCATCGATCCCTGAAACCGCTGGTATTGGGCGCTAATCACTGCTGCGTCTTGGCGACGAGAGCCGACCATTCTTCTGAAAAACAAGGGTGTTCATCGTTACTTTTTCCTATTCGGCGTGGTAGGATGATGTTGCGTCAGGGGGAAAGCGGAAAATGTCATACTTCGTGCGAGCAGGGTCTGTAGGCAGCTGCGCGACACCGGCTTGTTTGCCATTGATTTCGTAACTACTGGAACTGCGTTGGATTAGGTTTCACTCTACATTTATGTTGCGGTCCACTACTCAGGAGATACAGGATGAACAGGAATCGAGTTTTTGGTTGTTTGCTTTGCGTTGGTATCGTAGGGCTGTTTGCCGGAAGTGCGATGTCCGGCGACGAGAACAAGAAAGGGCACGGCGAAGGCGACGATGGGAAGGCGATGATGGAAGCCATGATGAAGGTGGGCGCACCAGTCGCATTTCATGCTCACCTCAAGCCTCTCGCCGGAAACTGGAAAACAGTGACGAAGCATTGGATGCAGGCGGAAAGCGAACCTTCGGTTAGCGAGGGGACCTGTGAGAAGAAGATGATTTTGGGTGGACGCTACCTGCAGGAAACATTCACTTCTTCTGCCATGGGAATGCCCTTCAAGGGTGTGGGGATTATCGGCTATGATAAGGGCAAGCAGCAGTACACCAGTGTGTGGGTCGATTCAATGACGACCATGATGATGATTGACAGTGGCACATGCGATGCGTCCGGCAAGGTGTTTACCTTTCATGGCGAGCTTGACGACCCCTTTTCGGGTATGCACAAGAAGACACGGTCCATCATGAAAGTCATCAATAACAATAAACATGTGTTTGAGATGTTTGAGACGCCGGACGGAATGAAGGAATACAAGAGCTTGGAAGTGGTCTATACCAAAGGCTGATCGCTTCATTTATTGCGACTTCGAAGCCCTTGCCCGTGCGTGTCTTGCCCACGCGGTAAGGGCTTTTTTCATGGTCGAAGGCGACGCAGATTTCATATTCCTGTCAGGAGAATTGAGGCATGTGTACCACGTCAGTAAGTCGAATCGCTATCATTCTCTTCCTTGCTTTGCCGGGGGCGTTGACTCTAAACTGCACGAAGGCTTTCGCGGGCGGTGACAGCCGTCCGACGTCGCGACTTGTTCATGTCAGGCCCGATCCGCCGGGTGCTGCCGATTTTTCTCGCGAACGCGAGCGCATGGTTCGACGGCAGATCGAACATCCACGAGATGGGCGCGAACCCATTCGCGATTCAGCGGTTATTCACGCGATGCTCGTTGTGCCTCGGCATGTTTTTATCCCGTCGGATCAGCAATCAAATGCTTATTTCGATATGCCGTTGCCGATTGGTTATGACCAGACGATTTCTCAGCCTTACATTGTCGCGTTGATGACCGAGTTGTTGGAGCTTCGACCCAAGTCAAAGGTATTGGAGGTCGGTACGGGGAGTGGCTATCAGGCGGCTGTGCTCGCCCACCTGACGCCTCATGTTTACACCGTCGAAATCGTAAAACCATTGGCGAAGCTGGCTAAAAAAACGTTGCGGGAGCAGGGATATAAGGAGGTGAAGTGTCGAACGGGTGACGGTTATCATGCATGGAAAGAGGAAGCTCCGTTTGATGCGATGATCGTCACCTGTGCTGCGGACGAGATTCCCCCGCCATTGTGGGAGCAGCTCAAGCCCGGCGGGCGGATCGTAATTCCAATTGGAGAAGCGTCGCAGATGCAACAACTGGTTGTGGTTACGAAAGGGGATGATGGGAAGCGACAGGAGAAGACCATTATTCCCGTGCGCTTCGCTCCGATGACAGGAAAAATACAGCAGAAGTAGGCCTTGAGACGGCGAGACGCGATCGTGGGTCAAGGTCTACGCGAGGTCTCTGCGTCGGCCCAGTTTTCTCTCGCGATTTCTTCGTGCATTTCGAGCCAATCATCCAGGTACGTTGGTAGTGCGAACGTGAGGACGCCAAAACCGAGTAATCCGGGTGTGCCTAGCACCAGAAAACAAGTGAATCCTGTCTTGCCACTAAGCAAGCCAAAAATGCTTGGAATGACCAATGGCCAGCTTATGTAAAGCCCCCACGCATACAATCTCGCGCGCTCAGCAATAAAACCGATTTTCAGAGGTTTGTTATCGTCGAGGCGCTGTTCTTTTCTTGCTTCTCTGCGTGGTAATTGAGAAGAAGATTCGGGTATCGTTTTTGCCAATCCTGTTACATAGCGACACATCGCAACTGCGCCTGCGAGACCAACAAGGCCTACCGGCGCACTGATGGCGTGCATTAGAAAGGTGTGATTTGTGCCAAGCATTTGCAGGCAAACGGGAGTTAATGCAATTGTAATTACGGAAGTGATGATAGCGAAGCGAATAATAGCGCGAAGCAGTCGAAAGGGGTTGGATTCCACTATTCTGCAGCCCCGTGTTGTAAGTAACCATATTCCTCGCAAAATCCCGATGACTAGCGCCGCAATAACGACACCCTTTAGAATGGTGACTGACATGGATGAGCCGATGTAATCGGCCAAGAAACTGGAGATCCCGCCCGCACCAAAATAGGCAAAAATGGACGAACCAATTCCCGCGCATCCCTTGCGCACGCGCTTGATCCAATCCGGGTTGGCGTAAGCGAGGTTATCGCCGTGGAGGGATACGTTAATTGGTGCGCCGCACTCCGGGCATCTGCCGTTTGCTGACAAGCCTCGAAGGTTGTAGCAGCAGCGCATACAGAGAGTGTCATCTTGAATGCACGTTTGTGTCACACCTGTCTCACTGTTCCTCTGCGGTGGCCAGCGGATCTTGGGATTCCGTAGCGAAGTACCGACGTCGAAACCAGAACGCTACATGGACGAGGCCGATCAATACGGGTACTTCGACCAGCGGCCCGATGACCGCTGCGAAGGCCACGGCGGAGTTGATGCCGAACACGGCCACCGCCACCGCAATGGCCAACTCGAAGTTGTTGCTCGCTGCCGTGAAGGCGATGGTTGTAGTCTTGGCGTAGCCCGCGCCGATTCTCTTCCCCATCCAAAACGAGACGAGAAACATGACGACGAAGTAGATGCAGAGCGGAATCGCAATGCGAACAACATCCATCGGAAGCTGCACGATATGCTCGCCTTTGAGCGAGAACATCACCAAAATCGTAAACAAGAGCGCGACGAGCGTGATGGGAGAAACCTTCGGGATGAACTTCTCCTCGTACCAATGACGGCCCTTGAGCTTGAGCAGCGTGAATCGCGTAAACATTCCGGCCAAAAAGGGAATACCGAGGTAAATGAACACGCTTTTGGCGATCTCGCCGATTGTGATCGCCACAACTGCGCCCTTGAGGCCGAGCATCGGCGGCAGCACCGTGATGAACAGCCATGCGTATACCGAGAAAAACAGCACCTGGAACACGGAGTTGAACGCGACCAGTCCGGCGGCGTACTCCGCGTCGCCCTCGGCCAGATCGTTCCAGACGATCACCATCGCAATGCAGCGTGCCAGCCCGATCATGATGAGGCCGACCATGTATTCGGGGTAGCTGCCGAGGAAGAGGACTGCCAGAGCGAACATCAAAACCGGCCCGATGACCCAATTCTGAACTAACGACAGTGTTAAAACCCTGAAGTTGCGAAACACATCGCCGAGTTCTTCGTACTTCACCTTGGCCAGCGGCGGGTACATCATCAGAATCAGCCCGACGGCGATGGGAATGTTCGTCGTGCCGACCTGAAAGCGATTGATGAACCGTTCCACGTCGGAGAATAAGTACCCACCCCCGACGCCAACCGCCATCGCCAGAAAAATCCACAGCGTCAGGAAGCGGTCGAGAAAGGACAGTCGTTTCGGGCATCCATCGCTCATGATTCGTACTCAACTCCAAGCGGCAATTTCCACGCGCCGCACTCCGGGCAGCGGCCGTTGGCTGACAAGCTTCGAAGGATGTAGCGGCAGCGCATGCACAAAGTGTCATCTTGTATGCACGTTTGTAACACGAAAATCCCCCGAACCAACGATAAATGTACGGCAGATCGACTCCGGCAACTCCCCTACGGCGCTTCGTTTGGCTTGTAGAAAGAACTCGGCCAATCGCGGTTCCAGTAAGCGCGTTTTTCGATATGGATCAGCTCACCTTGAAGCGGGCCTGTCTTGTATCGAAGGAGTCTGTACGGAGCGTTTGATTCCACGACAAAACTGGTCAAAGGGCCATCCCAAACAAGGTCCACGCGCGTCGTAGGGAATGTGCCCATTTTCGTCGTGATGGCAGCTGTCGATTGGGGCACCAGTCTTGCGGAGTGAACGTCTGGTTTGACTTGATGGTTCGATCGAACGGTGCGAAGAACTCGCAACTGCCTGGGCTGCATCCTGGCTGCCACATCTCTGGCAATCAAGTATAAAGCTTCATATGGCACTGCGGCGGGCTCGACCTGCCAATCACGGTTGCCCTCATTTGGGAAATACGAAAAACTTTGATAATTCAGTGCCTCGGAATTCCAATCCATGTATTTGAAAGTCGTGCCGCACCATTCCTGACTGGACAGGACCATCTTCATCGGAGTGAGGTCCGGACGATGGAGGAAAGCTGTTGTTTGGTATCGGTAGTTGTAATTCTCCGTTGGGATTTCTTCCACGATGTTGAGTTTGAACACAGGAACGGCACCTGCGGATTCTTTTTCCGCTTTGACCTTGGTCTTTGGGTCCATCCACTGCCGATTGACAATCTGAACGCGCGTGTAGCTGCGCTTCTTGCCGTAAAGCTGGTCCATCGCGCGATAGGTTGACATTTCCGCCAAGCCATCTTCCCAGTCCGGCAGATTGCACAAAAAGTCTTCCCGAGATTTGGCTGCGGTTTCGTCGGCGATAAGCTGCTGCGCGAGTGTATCGGCTGAAAAAGCCAGCGAAAAAATAATACATAAGGCTGAGTGAAGAGAGAATGTCATAGCGGTTCCTTCTGAGATATTGCTCGCTATAGCTCCGACTCGGGACGCCCAGTCGGTCTGGTCGGGCCGAATAATTCCGAGGCGTTTGGTTGTTCAAGAATGAACTGTAGCTGATTGCCGTTCGATTTACACAATTCGTAAATGGCTTGCACTACGGCTCCATAATCCAAGCCAAGACCCGTCACGCGTCCCTGAAGGTCAAGGTCGGCGTTATTGCCGAGCAATTCAATCAAGGGCTGAAGATCGAAAGGCGCTTCAACGGGAGGTGATACCGAGCCTGTTTCATTGACGCGCCGTAACAGCGTCAGCGAGTCTGCATTCTTTTCGGCTGTCATCGTAAGCGAACCATCAGTTGATCGATAGAAGACGGGCGGTGCGCACTGCAGGTTTTTTCCGAACAGGACAATTCGGCGGTGTCCGGTACGTTTTGCATATACGAAACTCGGTTCGCCGCTCTCGACACGGTCGATCTGAAAAGCGTTGCCGGCGAGTTTGCTTCGGACGATGGATCGGTCATTACGGCTTGCAAGCGCTTCATATGCCGCAATCCGAATGCGCGGGTCCGAATCGAAAACCAATTGTCGCAGCGCGATCGCCGTATTAGCCATGCCACTTGCTTGGCCTAAGGCGCGGATGGCCTGGTAGCGAAACAGACTTTCCGACCTTGTTGCGATCATGGCCATTGTATCGCCTGCAATGTAGTCATTCAGTCTGAGGCCTGCCACGGCGGCGTGGAAGCTGACGTATTCCTGATTGTGACTGTACAGTTCCGCCAACACGGGCAGGGCGTCTCGACCCAGCCCCTCAAGTGCAAGCGATATTTGGGGGTGGGGTGCAGTCGGTGCGAGCATAGCCTTGCCAAGCTGTCGAGCTTTGGCGCCGGCAAACGTCGGATCTTGTGACATATAGATCGATCTGACGAGGCCCAGAAAATGCGACGTTTCATGGGCATATTCGCTTGGGATATGCAATTGTATAAATGACGGGGACTTGGCGTCTGCTATTTTGCGAACTCCGGGAAAGAAGTTGTTGATGCGTTCCTGAATGGACCGAGCGGCCTTGTATGATGGGCGCGTAAGGACCAGTCGCACTTTGCGGTCTTCTTTGGCGATGCCTCCGCCCAGGATTGCACCGCGCAGCTCGCTTGCGGTTGTCGCGCTTCCCTCGGATGAAAAAGGGTTCAGAAATACTGGCCCGAAGGCGCGTGCCAAAGGTCGGCTCGAAAGCGCTTTGCCTTCTGCGTTTCGTTGATAGACTTCCAATTCCGAAACGAGAAGCGTGCCGCCGCGAAGCGATTTTGTGCGTGTTCCGGGAAATGCCGAAACAGTGACATCGAAATGGGTTCCCGTGACTGCGGCGGCGGGAATCTGCCCTTGTACGACTACGACCGCTGTATCCAAATCCGTAATCATCTTTTCCGGCGATGTTTGATCATTGTTGATCATCTTGCCTTGAGGACGGCGGTGGCGATACATGTTCCGAACGAGCTTCTCGAAAACCGGCTTGGGGCATTCTCGGCTACCGTTCTTGCCAAGCCCAACAACCAGCCCATAGCCTCGAACAACCAGCGGTTGCATCCCTTCGTAGTAGGACTGCGCGCCGATTGAATTGCGGAACGCAATTTCACTTGCACTGGGAGCCGACTCGTTGCTCGAAATGCGCTTCGGCTTCTTGGCTGACTCGCGTTGCCAGACGATCGGCTGACAGCCGCTAATGATTGCAAGCGCGGCCAGAACTGCTGTCCACCTGCTCCATTTCGTTAACCGCATAATGCGTGTTCCTGGAATGTGCCCATAGTTCAGAGAATTCGTCGGCTGTTTTCGCGTCGCATTCAACAAGAGGCTCCAATTGGAAAACGACAGCGTTTTCGCGTCTTACTGCGTACAAGCATAGCGACGAGGGAATTCAAAAGTCAAGAACACCGGTTGTGACGGGTTTTGCGGGTTCAGCTAGGAATGACCTCCGCTAGTTGACATTAGGTCTGCAATGGCGGCCAGCGCGAGGACGATGCTCACGATGCCGTTAATCGTAAAGAATGCAAGATTAACTTTGCTGTAGTCTCCGGGTTTGACGATTGCGTTTTCAACAACGAGTAAGACCAGGACGATTCCGACGCCGACGGCATAGATGAGGCCGAAGTCGGCTATTACGCCCAATGCCACCAAGGCTGCAATTGTGATTCCGTGCGACGCGCGCGCGACCCATAGTGCTTTCTGGGGGCCAAGTCGAGAAGGCAAACTATGCAGCCCTTCTTGCGTGTCACATTCGATGTCCTGGCACGCATAAATGACGTCAAACCCTGCGATCCAAAATGTGACTGCAAGCATGAGAATCAATGACGCCCATCCAAGCGAGGCAGGGTGAATGGCCAGCCAGGCGGCAACTGGAGACAAGGCAATGGCAGAGCCGAGGTAGTAGTGGCTCCATTTTGTAAACCGTTTCGTTAACGAGTAGCCGCAAAGATAAAGTAGGGTGGGTCCGCCGAGAAACATCGGCCATGGGTTGTCATAGAACATGTAAAAACTGAAGCACCCCATCGCAAAGGTAATGCCTGCCAGTGCCAACATCATCCAGGCAGTCGGAATGGACAGCGCGCCAGCGGGTATGGGACGCATCGCAGTTCGCGGATTTCGGGCATCAATCTGGGCATCGACAATTCGGTTGAAGGTCATGGCTACGCTTCGCCCTGCGACCATACAAAGTACGACGAGTCCCAGTTGACCCCAATAAGGATAGCCTCGATTTTCGATGTTTTGGCCAGCCAGGAATGCTGCGATCAATGCGAAAGGAAGTGCAAAGACCGAATGCGCGAGCTTGACCATGTCAGCCCAAATACGAAAGCTCTGGATTGCCTTGCTCATCGTTCAAGACTTTCGTTTTTGGGTTGCTTCGCATCGTCCAGGAATCCTTCCCATCGGGTGTTGAGTTCGTGGGGCACGCCGACGAGGTCTAACAGCTTGCCGACGACGAAATCAACCAGGTCTGAAATGGATTGGGGAAGCAAATAGAAACCGGGGGAAGCCGGACAGATGATTGCCCCGGCTTCGCTTAGTCTGAGCGAGTTCTGCAGATCGATTCGGCTCATAGGCATCTCACGCGGAACTATCACGAGCCGACGATTCTCCTTGAGGGTCACGGCGGCGGCACGATCAAGCAGGTTGCCCGCCAGTCCTGTCGCGACAGATGCCAGGGAATTGCTGCTGCACGGGCAAATAATCATGCCATCAGTTAAAAAACTGCCGCTGCCGAGCTTCGATCCTACATCCCGGTATGCGTAAATGGTTAATCGAGCGCTGGGATTTTTCAGAAGGTTCTCCGCAGTTGGTTTTGAGATTCCTAGCTCGTCTCGAAGCAGTCGGCTTCCGAAGGGCGTGATAATGAGATGTACGTCTACATCGCTCTGACAAAGACATTCAACGAGTCTATGCGCATAGGCGGCGCCGCTAGCGCCTGTAACGCCAACAATAATCTGTTTTCGACGGCTGGAAGGTGTCATCAGCGTGACCTCACTGGATGAGCTTGATTTCTAGTCCCCGGGAAGCGAGACGCCCGTTCCGCCCAAATCGAATTGGGGTATTCGGTAGCGAGAGAAGCTAGCCTGGCGTCACTCTCCGAAACCCTGCCCACTTCACGCAGAGCAGCTGCAAGGCGATACAAAGCTTCAGGTGCGGAGTCACGCCGTGGAAATTTTCGCAAACAGCTTTCCAACCCTTCGATTTTGAGTTGGGGTTGTTTCGTCGTCTTGGCGATTTCGAGATCGATGTTGTCTTCGATCTGGCAGTTGGGGTACGCCTCTTTGAGCGAGCGGAGGTTTTGGCCATATTGCTCGTGCCTTGGCTCGAGGTCTAAGAGGCCATACCAAAGCGGGCCGGGGCGCGCTTGATTGTGGCAAATCGGATCGTAGTCATAAATGGGGTCCTCGTTGTTGATTAGAAAATCTCGTAGTCGGGTTGCTTCCAGGATGGCGGTGTTGATGGTGATGTTCAGGCTACGCGAATCGGGGGTATTCGTTTCGGGCTGGTTCGATTGGGGGTTGCCCGGAATTTGTGGGTTCATAGCTCTGATTTCATGGCTATCTCGCCCGAGCAGTTCATTTAGGCGATCGATGGATCGACGAACCTGCCCACCTCGTGCATCAAGCTGTGCAAGCCGAAGTGACGCAATGAACGCCATGTCCGACGTCTTGTCATTTTCAGCCACTTTTCGCCAGGAGTATCGCGAGGCTTCGTTAGGAAAATCGTCGTAGAATCGAATCCACTTGCTTTGTCGGAAGCTGCTCGAATCGACGCGCATATCCAGGGCACGCGCACGAATGTACAACGCATTGATGGAATACTTGCTGTCGGGCAGGTATTTTAAGAACCAATCGCATTGATCGACGAGTTCCGCCTGATGCTTGGCGAGTGATGTGTGAAACGGTATGTCGGATATCAGCCCGAGATGCCATTCCATACTCTTGCGTGCGCGGATAGTGTCAAGGCTGGGACGCGGAAGCGGGTGTTGTTGCCAGGCCTCTTCCACTGCCTGTTGAAATGGAACCGACGCGTCTATGTCTGTGAAATATGTTTGATTGAGCGAGCTTAGCAATTGATAATAAAGCTCGTCTCGACCGACATGGTACTCAAACAAGCCAACCGGCAACGCGAACATGACCGCCAGGAGTGGGGTTACGGCGCCAGGCCTATAGTCCACGAATCTCGCGATAATCAACACGATGGCAAAGACGACTGCCGCGGCGACGATCGCCAGGACCCAGGGGGCAATGAACTTGATCCGATCAACCGGGTCGACCACGCCAGCCACAACGTCGGTGGTTCCGCCCCAGGCCAATGTCAAATAAATGACAGCCGGAACCAGGCCAAAGAGCGCAGACATAAATCGGAATTTGGATCGAAACGGAGGAACAGAGGCGATGATGCAGGATGTCAGAAGCGTAATGGCCAGCCAAGGCATGACGGCGAGAAATGCGATGATGGCTAGAAACGGAATCGCCGACCAAAACCGATACAAAATGGATGTCAATATTGGAATCGAAATCAGCGCCGCCATCAGGAGCCCCAGAACCCATATCTGCATCCCAACCTCTTGGACATTGATGGGGGATAGGAGAAGCGAGCCGAGCGAGACGCTGGATTGCTGGCCGAATCGAAAAGATGCCGCCAGGAAATCCCAATAGCTATCCGTGGACGGTGCGATCACACCGCTTCGGATCCAAAATGCGAACATTCCAACGCCAGCGAAGAGCAGTACGTTGATAGCCAAGAGAACCACCGCACGCACCCGGTACTTGGAACCCGATCTGGACCAGACGTCCTTGAAAGGCATCGCTGGCTCAGCAGCGCCTTGCGGACTGCTGGTTTGCGGCGTCTTTGACGAAACGGCTGAATGCAAGGCGGCTTGAGTCATAATTCACGCGTGGCGACATAAACCGTCACGACGCCTGTTGTCAGCACCGTGGCGTTACACGTCGAAAAACCAGATTCGAGAAACATTTCAACGAGTCGGCTCGTGTCCGGGAAAGATACCACAGAACGGGGAAGGTATCGATAGGCGCCCGTTCGATCGCCGCTCAGCATTGTCGCACCGAACGGCATCAGTCGATTGGCGTAGAATTCATAAAGCGTTCGCATAATACCTCTGCGAGGCCTGCTGAACTCCAAGACTACAGCCCGGCCTCCGGGCCGAAGGATACGATGGAATTCTCGAAGGCCTGCTTCAAGTTTCTGCAGATTGCGAATGCCAAATGCGCAAGAAACGATCGAGAACGATCCGTTATCGAAAGGCAGCCGAAGCGCGTCGGCCTCGCACCATTCGATGCGCGGGCCCTCCCGTGAAACCGCCCGAACCAGCATCTCATGAGCGAAATCACAGCCAATTACGGAACGAGGCTTAGCAGCGGCGAACACACGCGAAAAATCGCCCGTCCCGCAGGCGACGTCCAGAACATCGTCGTCCTTTCGTACCTTGGCGAGCGCAACCGCTTTTTGCCGCCAATACCCATCTCGGCCTGCGCTGAATACCGAATTTACGAGTTCATACCGCGGGGCGATGGCGTTGAACATGCTTCGCACCCTGTGCGCCTTGTCACTTGCCTTGTGAGGTGCGCCGAGTAAATCTGCGTCCCAAACTTTATCGCTCTTGGACATTGATGACATCGCTCTGGCTGTGGCAAAGTTTCGGAGTCTTCACTGTTATTCCAAACCAAAGGGCGGAGCAGATCAAAAGACCCACTTCCGCCCGCAATTGTAAGGAAAACGCGACTGCCTGCCTACTTGGCCTTGCCATACCGCTCCGCAACGTCGCTCCAATTAACAACATTCCACCAAGCCGAGACGTAATCAGGCCGACGGTTTTGATAGTTGAGATAGTAGGCGTGTTCCCAAACATCAATACCGAGAAGCGGCGAGAAGCCCTCAGTCATCGGACTGTTCTGATTTGGAAGTGCTTTGATGTGAAGCTTGCCGCCTTTGTCGGCGCAAAGCCAAGCCCATCCACTACCAAATTGTCCAGCGGCGGCTGCAGCAAATTTCTCTTTGAATGAATCGAAGCTACTGAAAGTCGCGTTGATTGCCTCAGCCAATTCTCCAGACGGAGTTCCTCCGCCGTTGGGGCTCATGTTATTCCAGAAAATCGAGTGGTTTGAATGACCACCGCCATGATTGTTGACGGCTCCTCGAACGCTATCGGGCAACGAGCCGATACCGGTCAACAGCTCGTCCAGCGTTTTTGATTGGAGGTCAGCGTGATCGGCGAGCGCTGCATTGAGTTTGTTAACGTATGTGGCGTGGTGCTTATCGTGATGAATCTCCATCGTTTTGGCGTCAATGTGAGGTTCCAGTGCATCGAACGCGTAGGGTAGCGGTTGTAGTTCGTGAGCCATGAGTTATTCCTCCTGATATATGTTCTTGGATTTCGTCTTTCGCTTCCGTGTAAACCGAAATTGCCTTTGGCGATCGGAGCACGCGCTGCGTCGCGGGCCACAACCACATCTATTAGCCGTGAAGCAACCCCTAAATTGCCAGCAACATCTCTAACTACGATGCAAAACTAGCGACCGCGCGTAAGGCAGTCAAGGAGGCTTAGTCTATCAAATTCGTGCTTGAAAAATCGGCTGGATTCAGATCAATAGAAAGGCGCAGCGTTTAGCGGCGCAGCCGGGACGGACCTGGATTGCCCCCTAGCGACGACCACCACCAGGCGGCGGCGGGACGGGATCCGGTTCGGCGGATACCGTGATCGTGACTTCAACAGGATTGCTCGATTCGCCAGCGCCACTTTCTCCAATGCATTGGAATCGCGTTGTTCCTTCCACAAGTGGGCGGATCGTAACCACTCCCGGAGAGATGTCGCTGATCCGAATGGCAGGCCCTGAAACCTGCGTGACCGACAGAATTGTGGCTGCGACGTCGCCTGTGCTGAGGCATGTTAATGTCACGACTTCGTCAATGCCTGCCGTTTGCGGTGAAGCCGATAAAGAAACCGACACGTTAGGCGGCCCTATGATTTTGGTTACGCAAGAAGAGATGACCTGATAAATTCCATCGCTGGCGGTCAGCTTCAGCTCGACATCGCCTGTGGCGTCGGGCCGAAATATTGTTGTGGGTGCGGTTGGGTCGTCGAACGCGCCCATGTTTGAGGGGATGGCTTCCCATTGGTATCGGGCGATCGCGCCGGGGTTCTGTTCATTGGCAGAAACGGCGCCTGACTCACTCACGTCCAATTCTGTCGGGCAGGATGGCTGAACGGATATGCCTGTACAGCCGGTCAACAGCAGAACCAAGGTGAATCCCATTGTTGCGAGGATCGCCAAAGGTAGTCTTGTAATGCACTGCGTCATGCCTGGTTCCTGCTGGGTCACGGGTATCACGGAATCATCCACGATGGTGGCACTCTCGACTAATGTAGGCGGGTTTGCAACTTGTATCCATGATCCTACGATTGATCGACCCGTACCGCTTTCCGAAGCTCAAAGTCTCGTCTGACGACGGGTTTCTTGTTCTTAAAGATGACAAGGCTATGGTCGTAGAACGGCAGCACGCCAGCCCGGGGGATGCCCGCCTCCGAGTTTGCGAACAACACTGTCACGCCGCCAGCTTCGACGCCTGGGTGACGCACGGTGCATAGCACGGAGTCATCCGATTCAACGTATTTCTCTCCTTCAAATTCGAAGCCTCCTTCAATCCACTTGATGGGGAAATCGATAGCGCTCAAGAAGCCTGCCACATATTCGTCGCGTACGGAGTTGCCCATCGCCAGAACGCATTTGTCCGCCAGCGATCCCTGGGCGAGTTCGCCGACGGAAAGCTCCGTTGCTTCGTCTTTTTCAAAACTCGAAGCGAAAATCGAGGCTAGTGACTTATATTCGTCAGGAGCTTCACCTGAGGGGAGGACTGCGACGAACGCATCGCCGGATCGAGTCTTGGCTGTCGTCGGAATGATTTCGTCCTTCGGAATTCTCCGGAAGATGTGAAAATCCGGGTCAGCTTCAACTGACATCGGTATGACGTCTACAGGTAACGAGATCGTTTCGGAGGGTGCCGACAAAGGTACGGTTACGTCCAGCGTGCCCGAAGCGTGGGTTATACGGATGGGCACGTCCAGTTCAAACGCCGGTTCGCCTTGTTCCAAAGTGAAAACAAGTTTCTGTTCTCCTGAGTCAAAACTTGCCTCGCCGATACGCAATGACGGTGCTCCGCCGCTTCTCACCCATTGTCGAAAAAACACTTCCAATGGTTGACCATGGACCTCTTCGCACAAGCGACGAATATCATTCCAGGATGCATAGCGACCCACATATTCCTTTGTGAACTGGCGCATCGCTTCCCAGAACTGATCTTGCCCAATTTTTCGCGCAAGCATATGAAAGACGGCTGCGCCTTTTTGATATGCGATGCCTCGGCCGCATCCGCCTTCCTGCCCGTAGGTGCCCAATGGCTTGTCATTTTTCGGTTTGATCCGGCTTAGAAAATGGCAGTAATTGCGCCGCTTACGTCTTGCTTCATCGGGTCTTCCGTCGAGAACATAGCCGTAGTAATTCGCGCCATAGCTGGCGAGCGCTTCGCACCAGTTGCCGTCGGTTTGGTCGACATGGATTCCGTTTCCCCACCAGCCATGCAACATTTCGTGATCCAGATACCCGTGAGAATTTTTCAGTCGGTCGCCCATATTGATGACAGCCGAACTCAGCAAAGTGAATGTTGGGAACGCGAAGCCGCTGCTAAAAAAGTTATCGACAATGGCAAATTCGCTTGTTGGATAGGGGCCAATGAGCGGCTCGTAACGCGCAATGTTTTGACTCGCCGCTTCAATGAGCATGTCGGCATGCTGCACTTGATCGGGTCGAAGGTGAACGCTGATTTTCACATGGCTTTGTTTTCCTTCATGTACCTCATGTTTCCCGCCTACCAAGACCATCGAGTCCAGTGGAAAAGCGCTGCGCCAAGCGAGCAGTCCCGTGCGGTCTTCCATAATCTTGTCTCGACCTGCGCCAGCTTGAATGACCATGCCGGGTACGGGATGCGCTAATAGAGAATAGTCGGAAAGTGTCGATCTCTTGTCGTTTTCCGAAGACAGGGTCGGATACCAGTTCCCTCCGCCAAGATAGATACCGTCTTCCCCGACATGGGCGTTCATCGCGAAATTATGAATCTGGCCGACTTTTTCGCCCGCGGAAATATCCTGAAAAACTCGGCCCTTATAGCTCAGTTGGACCGTGAGCGTATCAACGGGCTTGTCGAGCAGGAGAACGTGACGCCTCGCTTTGGATGGGGCATCCTCCTTTTTCGGTTTTTTCAGGGAAACGACTCGTTTCAGTTGGGCGCCACTTGCCGAAGCGTCGCGAATTTTGAGTTCTGGGTGAAGGAGGACCTCGATGGCGACCGGGCCTTCCGCGGGGGGAAGACTGTCACGACTGCGGGTGAGGTCTATGCTGGTTCGCCCAATCAGTTCGTGGGTTGTGGGGTCTAGTTTTACTTCGATCTCATAACGGTCGGCGTGCATGGAAAGTCTTGGAGCATTGACTGCGCAACCCTGCAACAGTGGATACGCAAGTGCCAGAAGAACAAAGCAACGTGTCAAGATAGTGCGGTGAATGACCGCAAGCCGAACTTTTTGCACAATACAGCCTCCATTGATTCGGTTCATTGAGCAATCTCTACGCAAACTGAGGCACGCAATTGCATAATTCCGAAAATAATGCCTGCTCTTGCCATTGAAGGCACTCGATCCTTCTCATGGTACTCGCGATTCGGTATCAAGTTTGTCCCAGCGTATTCTCGCAGATTCTCGAACGAGCGTCGAGACGGCGACAATAAGCCGACCATGGTTCAAGCGAAGGGCGAAATCAATCGAATATCGTGGCCGTTGGGCCTTGTGGCATAACAGAAACAAGCTATACTAGTCCTCTTATGTGCTTTATGGCGGTCGATCGCTTCCGCGTTGACCTCCGCCCCGCCTCATGTTGAAGGTGGCGCGCTTGTACAAACGGGCAAAGCATAAGCTTGGACGTGGTGACCATAGATGGCAAAAGTTGAAGCAATAGAAACGGAAGGAACGGTCACCGCGGCTCTGCCGAACGCGATGTTTCGTGTCGAGATAGACATGGAGGGTGAGAAGCATACGATTCTCGCTACCATCTCCGGCAAAATGAGAAAGTACTATATCCGCATTCTTCCCGGCGATGTCGTTACCGTCGAAATATCACCCTACGACGTAGGCAGAGGTCGCATCACCTATCGCGGCAACAAAAAACCCCGTACAAGATAGCTTTGCACGCCAGTGGTTGATTCTTTCGATGGCGGTTCTGAAAGACCAATAGCTCTCAGCTCGACGTTCATCTCTTGCACTCCTGCATCGTGTCCTTATACCATCACCGATTGAGATGGCTCTCGAAATCGTCAATCGCTACGAAGACCCACGCAGATGCCCGCTTGTTATGGGTATTCTGAACGTGACCCCTGATTCCTTCAGCGATCCGGGTAGGTATATCCACATTGACGAAGCCGTAGAACAAGCTATTTCGATGTTCGATAGCGGGGCGGACATCATCGATGTTGGCCCGGAATCGACCAGGCCCGGTTCCAACGAGGTTCCAGCGGATCAACAAATCGAGCGAGCGATCCCCATAATCCGAGGGATCAAACGCGCAAACCCGGCTATCCCTGTTTCTATTGACACGAGGTTGGCATCCGTTGCGAAAGCAGCCATCCGAGAGGGGGCCTGCATGGTGAACGATGTCTCCGCATTACGCGATGATCCCGCTATGTCCGGCGTGATCGCGGAGTCAGGCGTAAGTGTTGTCCTCATGCATCGGCGAGGCACGTCTGAAACGATGCAGCGAGATGGCGGGCCTCGATACGATGACGTCATTGGCGAAATCGCAAGTTTCTTCAAACAACAAATTCAACTCGCCACGAGTTGCGGGATATCCACCGCGAAGATCATCCTCGATCCGGGCATCGGGTTCGGTAAACGTGTTGAGCACAATCTGATGATCCTGCGAGAATCTGCCAGATTTGCGGCACAGGAATGTCCGATCCTCATTGGCGCTTCGCGCAAATCGTTCATTGGAAAATCACTGGCCAAGATCAACCCGGCAGGTGCGGAAGACCCGCTTGCGCGAATCTCAGGCTCGCTCGCCTGCGCCGTGGTCGCTACCTTGAACGGAGCTTCCATCCTCCGAGTTCACGACGTCGCGGAAACCGTACAGGCCGTGAAAATGTGCATGGCGGTACTCACGCAACACAGCCACGCTGATTAGCGTTTTCGATCGATGGGGCGTTCGGATTGACGCATTCGCACAAATTGGCTAGCATCCCGCGAAGATGATGCCGTGATTCGTGAGGGCGGCTATTCGTCGAGACCCTCCTACGGCATGAGCAATCCATACGGCTAGCAAAGGCGAGGTGCAAGCGATGTTTCAAAACCTGACTCCACCCGAAAAGGGTGCTCCCATTACGATGACCGCCCAGGGCTTGAACGTGCCCGATGAACCGATCATTCCTTTTATCGAAGGTGACGGCATAGGCAGGGATATCTGGCGATCAGCTTCTCGCGTGTTTGATGCAGCGGTTGAGAAGGCTTACGGAGGCAAGCGCAAGCTTGCGTGGTTTGAAGTGTTCGCGGGCCAAAAGTCCTACGACAAATACGGCAGCTGGCTTCCAGATGACACAATTGAGGCATTCAAGGCGTACTTGATTGGTATCAAAGGGCCTTTGACGACTCCCATCGGCGGCGGTATTCGCTCGCTCAACGTCGCGCTTAGGCAGAAGCTCGATCTCTATACTTGTCTAAGGCCCGTTCGACACTTCGATGGCGTGCCTTCGCCAGTCAAACGACCAGAACTTGTCGACATGGCTATCTTCCGTGAGAACACAGAGGATATCTATGCGGGTATTGAATGGCAGTCCGGCTCGCCCGAGGTTAAGAAAGTCATCGCATTCCTGCAGGACGCGATGGGTGTGCAGAACATTCGTTTTCCGGAAACGAGCGGCTTAGGGGTTAAGCCCGTGAGCAGCGAGGGCAGCCAAAGGCTCATCCGCGCAGCGATACAGTACGCCATCGCGAACAAGCGAAAGAGTGTTACGCTTGTACACAAGGGAAACATCATGAAGTTCACGGAGGGCGCCTTCCGTGATTGGGGCTATGAACTAGCCGACCAGGAATTCGCCAACGAGACTTATTCCTGGACTCGTTGGGAAGCCACCAAAAAAGAAAAAGGCGAGGAAGCTGCCAATGCCGAGCAGGAATCGCAACTTGCGGCGGGTAAGATTTTGGTCAAAGATGCCATCGCCGACATCGCACTGCAACAAGTCCTGACGCGTCCGAAGGAATTTGACGTGATCGCGACACTCAATCTCAACGGCGACTATCTTTCCGATGCGCTTGCCGCCCAGGTTGGCGGAATCGGTATCGCCCCGGGTGGCAACATCAACTATGCCACAGGTCATGCGATTTTCGAGGCAACGCACGGCACCGCACCGAAATATGCCGATCAGGACAAAGTCAATCCGGGAAGCGAAATCCTCTCGGGTGAGTTGATGCTCCGCCACATGGGATGGACTGAGGCTGCCGACCTGATTATCAAGGGGATAGAAGGTGCGATTGGCGGGCGGGAAGTGACCTACGACTTTGAAAGGCTGATGCGTGCGGAAGGCATGGACGTGAAGCTGTTGAAATGCAGCGAATTCGGCGATGCCATCATTCGTCATATGGGGTAGTGTGGGTACGGTCACGCCATGTGTCAGCCCATGAAGTGGGAGTCTTGCGATATTGCGGGCGCGTCTACGTCCGTTTGGTCCATTCGTCGCCCGCATATTTTGAGATGAGCTGCGCGGCGGCGTCCAGCTCAGCTTCCAGCCAGTTACCGATTTCCAGCGTCTCGCCCGTTACGTTTGCGAGTTGGCTGGGAAACTCCCGGCTGATTTGCTCAATCGTTTCGAGAAAAGGCCTGTCCACCTCGGCTACTTTGTGCTGGTCGAATCGATTGCCGAATACAATTGACCCATGCTGAAGCATCGCTTGACGTGTTCGACGTTGCGCGCTGCCAGCGATTTTCTGTAAGCCCGTAACCACGTCATAGCAATGCCTGCGTTCAAAGCAAAAGAAAGGACCGCGTGTCGGCGTGGAGTCATCGGTTGTTCCGCACCGGTTCGATTCAATGTTCATTTGATTCAGACATGCGATGATGGCGTCATGCGCCAATTCATAGAGTCGATTGGCTCCACTGCTGAGCAGTTCGTGTTCATTTGGGATGGCGAGCGAGTAGGTCAGTTCCAGGTCGTGCAGGATCGCACCGCCACCTGTTAATCGACGTACGACGGGCAGCTCTCCCGCAGGTTTGGCAAGTGCCAGGTAATCGGCGAACCGTTGGAAATAGCCTAGCGAAATCGTGGGGCATTCCCACTGATAGAGTCGAAGGGTTGGCGGTGATTCTCCCTCTGACACGCCTGAGAGCAGCGATTCATCTCGTGCCATATTTGCTGCGCCGGAGAGTGCGGGGTCGATGATGGTTCGAATGGTTCGTGTTGATGCCAAGCTATGATTCCGTCAGTGTAAGCCCTCAGGGCTCGAAGCGAGAAGATGATCCCGGCCACGTCAAGACTTACCCGGTATAAAAGCGTGATTTCGCTGCTTCGCTTTTCTAGTCAGCAGGCCAGCGAACAATCGGCTTTCTGCTCGCCTCGACCTCGTCGAGCCGGCGAACCGGCATCGTATGCGGGGCCGATCGAACGACGTCCGGATCATTCTCCAGCTCGTCGGCAATTTCCGTCATGGCGGCTACAAAATGGTCGAGCGTGTCCAGTGATTCTGTTTCCGTAGGCTCGATCATCAGACAATGAGCAACCGGCCAACTCATCGTTGGCGGGTGGATTTCATGGTCGATGAGACGCTTTGCGATATCAAGCTCCGTTGCACCGTGGTTTGCAGCCCGTGGCACCAGAATGAACTCGTGTGCGTAAGGAGACGGGAAAGGCAGGTCGTAAAGTTCTTTCAAACGGGCTGCGAGGTAGTTTGCTGACAAGACGGCGCACTCCGCTACGTCGCGCAGGCCGTCGTGGCCCAGTGCCCGAATATAGGCATAAGCTCGCACGAGTACGCCGGTTTGCCCAAAGAACGACCGGATTTTTCCGATGCTTTGGGGTTCGTTTGATTCCCAGCCGAACGTGCCATCATCCTTTAGGATTACGCGTGGAATCGGAAGGAATGGCGTAAGGTGCTTTGCAACGGCCACAGGTCCTGCGCCAGGGCCCCCGCCTCCGTGAGGCGTGCTGAAAGTCTTGTGTGTGTTGTAATGCATGACATCAACGCCGAAGTCGCCGGGGCGGGTTTTTCCGAGAATGGCGTTCATGTTGGCGCCGTCAAGATATAATTGAGCACCACGAGCGTGAAGGATGTCTGCGATCTCAGCTATTTGTTCGTCGAAAACGCCTACGGTGTTCGGATTGGTAATCATCAACGCCGCCGTATTGTCATCAACTTTGCTGCGCAGGTCGTCGAGATCGACGCGTCCATCTGCTTTGGATCGCACAGACGCCGCCTCGCGGCCGCAAATGGTGCATGATGCCGGGTTCGTGCCATGAGCGCTATCGGGGGTGAGTACGATTTTTCGTTCCTCGCCGTTGCTGCGATGGTAGGCGTTAATCATCATCAAGCCGGTCATTTCGCCGTGCGCCCCGGCAGCGGGCTGCAGAGAAACGTCGGCAAGCCCTGCGATTTGAGCAAGGTATTGCTTGAGTCGATGCATCATCTCCAGTAGGCCCTGGACGTCTCGCTCGTCTTGGTATGGATGGAGATTTGCAAGCGCTGGCATCGCTGCGACACGCTCGTTGATGCGAGGGTTGTATTTCATCGTGCAACTGCCAAGCGGATAAAAATTGCCGTCGACGCTGAAGCATCGCCTCGACAACTTTTTGTAATGTCGAACGACATCCAGTTCGCCGATTTCCGGCAGGCTGGGTGGTTCCGCTGCAATTAAATCGCCGGGAACGGAGTCTGATAGATTGGTCTGAGGAACGTCGCTCTTTGGTAGCGAAACGGCGCAGAGACCGGGCGATCCCAACTCGAAGAGGATGGGAAAGTCTTGTTGTTGAAGTTTCGGGGTGTTCGGCATTATGCAATGAATCCGTCGTTATTTATGTATTTCGGCTCGCAATCGTAATTGTTCTTGCGCTTGGGTTTTCTCGGCATCAATTCTCTCGCGTCGCCTCCGCTTTGTGTTTTTCCTGATTCAACCGGCCGACGCCAGTAGTTTCTGTCTCAAATCGAGCGACAGGCATCTGCCACAGCTGGTCCAATGTGTACTCCGTTCCGCATTCGGGGCAACGGCAATGTGTAAGACCCGAAAGATTGTAGCCACACTCGGGGCAAATCGGTGGCTGATTTCTAGAAGCTCGCCATCCCCGGACATATCCGTTTCGCCAGATCAAATGGACGACAAGCATCGTCAAGCCAACAACGAGGACGACGAGAAGCCAGATGCCGACGTCGATTGGATCGATCATTAGACAGCTCCGAGCGCCGCGACAAGCTGGTCAATTTCCTCCCTTGTACGTTTTTCCGTGACCGCAATGAGAATCGAATCGGTAAACCGCTCGTCCAGCCGGGCAAGCGGTACACCAGCCAAGATGTCGTTATCGCGGCACGATTGAATGACGTCCTGCACGTTATGTGTCGTACGGACTGTAAACTCCTTGAAGAACGGAGCGTCAAACCGCAGCTCGTAGTTTTTTAATTGGGTGATCTGTTGGGCGGCGTAATGTGCTTTATCAAAGCATTGCCCGGCGACTTGTTGGATCCCATTCCTGCCCATCGAAGCCATGTAAATTGATGCGCGAATCGCGAGCAGCCCTTGATTCGTGCAAACGTTGCTGGTCGCTCGTTCGCGTTTAATGTGCTGCTCGCGTGTTTGCAGGGATAGGCAGAAGCCACGTCGCCCGTCTGCATCTTTGGTCATGCCGACGACTCGACCGGGCATTTTTCGTAGGTATTTCTTTCGGCCGGCCAGCAATCCGAGGTATGGCCCGCCGTATTGCATGGGGATGCCGAGAGCCTGGCCTTCGCCGACAACAATGTCTGCACCGAAGTTGCCGACAGGCTTGAGAATGCCGGCTGCGAGTGGGTCCGTGGAGACTATCGCCAGTGCGCCAGCTTCGTGAATGACTGGTATGATTCGATCCAATCGTTCTAAGCATCCATATAAGTTCGGCGATTGAATCAGAACGGCCGCCGTCTGTTTGTCGATTACCTTGGCGAGGGCCGTCTCATCGACAGTGCCGTTTGGCGCCGGAACGGTGGCGATCTCCACGCCTCGCTCTCTCGCATAGGTCTGAATGACTTGGCGAATATCCGGGTGAGCCGATTCAGCAATAACGATTCGATTTCGCCTCGTGATCCCGGCTGCCATGTACATGGCTTCTGCTGCTGCGCTCGCACCTTCATACAGCGACGCGTTGGCTGCTTCCATGCCGGTGAGCAGGCACACCATGGACTGAAATTCAAAGAACAGCTGCAGGATGCCTTGAGATGCCTCGGCCTGGTAGGGCGTATAGGCAGTGAGGAATTCCGTCTGAGAAGCCAACCCATCGACGACCGTTGGGATGAAATGATCATACGCGCCAGCGCCCAGGAAGCAGGTCAGCTTGTCGCAGGAAGTGTTTTTTTCTGCAAGTGACCCTACGTCGCGAAGGAGTTCCAGCTCGCTGATGCCTTCAGGTATATCCAAAGGCTTCGTAAATCGGAGTGCAGGCGGAATTGTCGAAAAGAGATCGTCGATCGAATCGACGCCGATGACATCGAGCATTTGTTGAACTTGCGGATTGGTGAACTGTGTGTATCGCATCGATGAAGCTACTTTCTTTTTCCGATCCTGCTTTTCCGATTCGTCTTGATGGCTCGCGGTTCCGAGCAACCCTGCTTGATTGTGAGGGCGGGTTAAGTCAGTTTTAGTGCCTGGTGACCGGCTGTCAGCGTCGTTACGTCAGGCTTGTGATCTCGTGCCCATAATATCCGATTTAAATATCTTAGTTTCCAAAGCATGATTGTAATTGGTCCAATGGCTCGACGCATTTTGATCTTTTTCGATCAGCGTCGCGAACATATTGACCTTCGCATCGAGGTTATCCAAATAGTGAATCACGACAGCCTCGGGAATGGCAGGGAGCTTTGGGCTTCCAAATTCGTATCGACCGTGATGACTGAGAACAATGTGCTGCAGCGCCCAAATGATCGGTTCCGGGAAAGGACTGCCCCGTTCTGCAGACAACGCATCAGCCTTCTGTCGAATCCATGTTGCTGCCAAAACGATGTGCCCAACGAGCTGCCCTTCGTCGGTGTAGCCGATCGCCGTTTCAAAATTGAGTTCGTCTGCCTTGCCGATATCGTGCAAGAACAACCCCGCTATGACAAGGTCCAGGCTCAGGTCCGGATACCGGGGAATAGTCACCAAGGCCAATTCGAGCAGGCTTAACGTGTGTTCCAACAGGCCTCCGATATACGCGTGATGCATTACTGCCGCAGCCGGGGCGCGTCGAAATCGTTCCATGAGGCCTTCGTCATCGAGAAACTTCTGCATCAACGCCTGCAAATCCGCGTTTTCAATTTTCTTCAGGACATCCTGAACGCGGGTCCACATCTCCTCCCGATTTCCCTTGGTGACAGCCAGGAAGTCTGCCAGGTCGAACGAGTCGTCTTCGGCTGGACGCATCCCGTCGATGATGAACTGAAGGTTTCCTTTGTAGCTTTCAACGCGCCCTTTGAACCGCATGAAGCCACCGTCGGGAATGGACTGATAGGCTTCCTCGGTTGCCTGCCATTGCCGCGCGACCAATTGGCCCGTCTTGTCGACGAGAACTGCGTGTATGTAAAGACCTCCCTGCGTTGTGGTCCGCAGGTCTTTGGCCCGCACCAAGAAGACATTGTCTTCCAGCCGATCACCCGCATGAAGATCAGAGATGGACCGGCGCTCCATGAATTGCTCCGACGAGAAAAAGTTTGACCGATGAGGCGCCTCACGCCTGCAAGGCTGTAGATTAAACGGGGCAGCAAGCTCAGGCAAGCGTCGATCGAAAGCTTGGCGCATTTAGAAGTAGCCTATGACTGCGATTTCGACAGAGAGTGGCGGGGCGACTTTTTCGAATCTATGGATGCGAACACTTAATCATCACTACATTGGCGGGCAGGGAGTCGCGTCATGAGAAACCGGAAAGGTCTACGCAACGTTTTTGACGCTATTCGTGACGGAAACTACAATTCAGTTTTATTGGCTTCTCTGTGAAAAGACTGTGAGATCAAAACTGGCCTGGGGAAGGATGAATGGTAAGCAGATACTTCGCACACCGTCGCATTGTCCTGATTCTGGGGCTAGCCTTGATTGGCTGTGTCCCTGCGACGCTTAACGCTTTTGAACCAAACCGGAATCGAACGGAGACTGCGCCAGTGAACAGCGAAGGCAAGCCAAAGCATACAAACCGACTGATTCACGCGACCAGTCCGTACCTACTCCAACACGCACACAACCCCGTCGATTGGAGCGAGTGGGGCGAAGAGGCATTGCGAAAGGCCCGTGAGGAGGACAAGCCGATTTTTCTCAGCATTGGCTATGCGGCTTGTCACTGGTGTCACGTCATGGAGCACGAGAGTTTTGAGAAGGAAGACGTTGCGGCTTTGCTGAACGAGAATTTTGTCTGCATAAAGGTGGACCGCGAGGAAAGACCGGATATTGACGAGATTTATATGGCCTTCACGCAACACTCGACCGGTCATGGGGGCTGGCCTATGAGCGTATGGCTTTTCCCTGATGGCAGGCCCTTTTTCGCGGGAACCTATTTCCCCAAGAACCAGTTCATGCAGTTGCTTAACAGAATCTCGAATGCATGGGAAAGCGATCGCGAGAACCTGCAAGCTGGCGCCGACAAAGCGGCTGCCTATTTTGAACGCTGGGCTCGGAGTCCGCAGCCTGCGCCGGACATCCTGGCGCGACAAACGATTGATTCGGCTGCCTCACAAATTGCAGGGTATTTCGACACAGCGCTTGGCGGCATGAACAGCAGTCGCAATAAATTTCCACCGAGTATGGCGATGGATCTTCTGCTTCGCGTGTATCGACGAACGAATCGAAGCCAGCTCTTTGATGCCGTCAAAGTGACGCTGGACAACATGGCAAGAGGAGGGATTTACGACCATCTCGGTGGGGGCATTTGTCGATACAGTACCGATCCACAGTGGCTTGTGCCTCACTTCGAGAAGATGTTGTACGACCAGGCGATGGTCAGTTCGGTTTATCTCGATGCGTACCAGGCTGGCAAAGATCCGCTGTATGCCGCAACCGCTGCGGACATTCTGAACTATGTCTTGAGCGATTTGACCTCTCCCGAGGGTGGGTTCTACTCCAGTCGCGACGCTGACAGTGATGGAATGGAAGGAAAGTTCTATATCTGGACGGTCGAGCAAATCAAAGAGCTATTGGGAGAAGCTGACGGCCAGTTGTTCTGTGAGTACTATGACGTTACGGCGACAGGAAACTGGTTTGAAAACCGAGGCCATGCGCCGCCCGGCGCGAAGAATATCCTTCACATTACAAAACCTGTTGCTACTTTTGCGAAGATGAAGTCGATTGACATGGCTGAATTGCGAAAGAAGCTCTCCGAGTGGCGTGCGAAACTGCTCTCAGTTCGCGCAAAAAGGATCCATCCTGCGTTGGATGACAAGATTTTGACAGGATGGAACGGGCTGATGATCGCGAGCTTGGCAAAAGCCGCTCGTGTGCTGAATGAGCCACGTTTTGCTGAGGCAGCGGGTCGATCGGCTGAGTTCATTCTTACGAAAATGCGAAAAGATGGTCGGCTGTTGCGAACCTATCGCAAAGGCGACGCCAGATTGACTTCGTATCTTAGCGATTACGCGTTCCTGATCGAAGGCCTTTTGAATCTCTACGAAGCGACGTTTGATAGGAAATGGCTGAAGGCGGCGCTGGAATTGGCCGAGACCTCGATCACGCACTACCACGACAGCCAGGGAGGCGCCTTTTTCTACACTGCCGATGACAGTGAGAAGCTCTTGGCACGGTCGAAACATCCTTACGATGGGGCGATTCCGGCGGGAAATTCCGTTCACGCGCTCAACCTGCTTCGGCTTGCGGTTATCTACGATAGGAAGGATTTGCGCGAAAAGGCAGAGGGAATCCTTCGTACATATACGGGCATAGCGGGACGGTCCCCCGGGGCGTTTGAGCGACTTCTCTGTGCTGCGGATTTCTTTCGGGATGGGGTGAAGGAAATTGCCATCATCGGCGATCTGAAGTCGCCTCAGACTCAGGCTCTCTTGCAGGCAGTGTATGACCAATACTTGCCGAACAAGGTCGTGGTTCATGCGCCGGATGTTGAGCCTGGCACGACGTATCCACTGCTCAAAGGGAAGACAAAGCGAGACGGCAAGTCAACGGCCTATGTTTGTGAGAACTATCGGTGCAAATCTCCGGTTACCGAGCCGGAAGCGCTTGCGAAACAGCTTGCAGATGTTGTTGCACGCTGAAACTATGCGACCAAGGCCTGTGCTTAATGGCTGGATCGAATCAGGATCGGCTCATGTTAACGCAAAAGAGAAAAGGTTCATCTGATCGACGTGCAAAAAGGCTTGTAATGGCTTGAACAAGTCGATTGAGCATGCAGGCTGGACGCGACAAGGCAGACGGCCGATACTGCTTTAGATTGACTTGATCGGATGTCGAAACATATGTCTTGCAATGGAATGGCACCTTCGATGTTAAAAGCACTTCAACTATTTGGAAATTCAATGGTGCTTGCGGCTGCTGTGTTGCTTCAAGTGTCTCCTTCCGCTGCCCAGGATAATCCAGGCTCTACTGTGTCGACTGAGAATGGCCAGGATGATGTTCCCGCGCAGGCCACCGCTGAGGACATTTTGGATGCGCTTCGCAAGGCCAGGCCTATCAGCGAGTTGGTTCCGTCTGCCAACCAGTTGTCTTCGGGAGGCGCTACGGAAGATGTGTTGCTTATTGCCGAGGGTACGCGGACAGTGAGTGTGGCAGGAAGTCTCGTTCGTCGAGGTGCCTGGTGGGTATTTCAATTCAATGAGGCAGGTGTTTCGGGGTTGACCAAATTGTTGCCTAACGCCGTTCTTGAGGGTATGTCAAGATCGAGTCAGGGTTCGACGAAGCCGATCGAGTTTTTGCTCTCCGGTGAATACACTGTGTTTCTGAATGAGAACTATCTTGTTCCTCGCTTTGCGACAAGATCGACGGCGCGTGTGTTGAAGAGTTCAATTGTGACGCCTACGCAAAACGCTGTTGCAGCAGACGCACCGATGGAAGATGTTCTTGGAGTATTACAGCAGCAGGCGCCGGATCGAAAAATTGTTGCGGGAGCTGCGCCGGACCAACGTGTTGATGACAATCTGAGGACGGGTGGTCCGCTCCTTCCCGACGGCGCAGCCATTGTTCGCAGACCTGGTAGGCTTGTGCGCGATCGCGACTGGTGGACGTTTGCATTCGAGTCCGACAATGAAGAAAAACCTGAGTTGCCTATGAAGCTATTCCCGTGTCGCAACCTGGAACTCATGGTAGAAGCGGCTGAGGGCGTGACGGGCGGGTTGGTGTTCATTGTTTCCGGCGAAGTGTCGGCTTTTTACGGCGAGAACTACATTCTTGTCCGCTCGGTTATGCGCCGAATCGACACGGGGAATCTGACAAAGTAACCATGGACGATTGCGTGGCGGCGTTGTCGAAAACAAGAAGGACGATGGCTGACTGGAGCAGCAATGATGGATATTCAAATCGAAAAAAACTCGTTGTTTACCGTGGCCAAGGTGACGGGCGAATTGAGCGGCGCGGAGGTTGAACCGTTTGCCGAGCAGCTCGAAGATGTGTCGTCGGGTGATGGGGCTCGATTAGCCATCGACTTATCCAAGGTTGGGATGGTCGATTCCACGGGGCTTTCATCGTTGATGAATCTGGTGACTCGTTCACGACTTGCTGGCGGGCAGGTCGTCTTGGTGTCGCCATCACCGTTTGTTGCGGAAGTGCTGCAAATCACAAAACTCGACCGTTGGTTTGATGTTTGCCAGGACTTGAAGGAAGTCGAGCAGAAATTGGTGTAATCAACCAAGGATCAAAGGTGTTTACGACGAGTGTTGTCGTGTCATCGAGTATGTCGCGCTGACAAGAGCGTAAGTTCATGCGAAGAGTTCACGGGAAGTGGGTTCCTGGCTGTTGCCTCATGCTTGCTTAATTCGCCTTGTTCGCCGCAGACAAATCGCCGCACCCAGCCCAATGAATAGCATAGTTGATGGCTCAGGCAGCACGGTTACGTTGTCGATGGCAAGTTCCTGGCCCCCAACTCGAAAACTCTGAATATCGCCGGTAAGGGTTACCAGGCCGGGCGTGACTGCAGCTGTTACGTTTGGCGCGACGTTGGTCGGGATGTCGTTGAGAGAATCCAACTCGAAGAGTGTCGCGCCATTGACAGAAAAATTGTTGACCCCGCCGAATTCCTTGAATTCAAAAGAAACAAAATCGACTGGCGAGAACCCGACATTGCTGAAGTCAAACGAAACGCCAAGGTTGTTGAACTGCAGCGCTTGTGTCGCGAACTGGTCTGCATAGATTCCCCCGACTTCTGCATCAAAGAAACCTGTAAACGTCCCGAAAACAAATTCTACGACCGACATTTCAATTCCGTCTTGAATTAGAACGACTTGATTGGGCGAATGGGGAACTGATTGCCCGTACATTGCCCCCGAGCTTACTGACTCGAAGTCCACGGTCGCACCGTCAGACCGGGACGTCAAGCAAAGAGCGAGAACCGCAGCAATCGCTGCCAGCTTTATTGTCTTTAGCATGTTTCCCCCTCCTGCAAACCTGCACGCAGGCTCCGCCCGGGGGCGAATTACTGCGATCCCCCCGAATCGGCTACCCTATCATACCCACTGCCATCACCGTTTTCTCGACGGTATGGAAAATGGCCAAGTAGTTTGGCTGACTCTCGACTGACAGGGCTGCATTTCGCTGCGTTTGTCATGACGCGAGGCAACGGATATCGAGATCCCACATTACACAAACCTTATGTAGAATTCAAGCGTACGGTGGAGAAGTCTAGCGAAATCTAATCGCTGCGAAGCTTGGAACGCTCTTCGGTGCATCGGACTATCGGACGTGAGTACTTTTTTTACAGTGTATTTGCATATGAAACTGTTCGTTGTAACCGCGAGTACTTCATGGCTGTTTCTTGCTATCTCTTTGATGCATATAGGTTTGCGGCGATGCAAATTAGTAATAACTAAGTTGTTTTTTGGCGTTGGTGTTGATAGACTGAATTTGTTATCGGCCAATCCCATGTTGCGGTTGACAGGGTCGGTTTGGCGTGCGTAACAATAAATGCCGGAGTTTGTTTCGCCAGATTCGTGTCGCGTCAAAGCGCGGGTTTTGGCGAGCGCCGGAGTGGGTTTGGTGGCATTAGGGGAACAGGAGCCAATCACGCCCAAGTTGCTGTAGTACAAGTCAAGGATTTCTGAGGTGTACATTGGAGGGGAACGGATGCGCAAGTCTACATACGCTGTATACTTATTCGCGCTAGGACTCTTGTTGGCATCGAGCTCACGTTCGATGGCTATGGTTAACCTGGAGTTAAGGCCCTCCACGCAAAATGCGTTCGCAGGCCAAGGAGTTATCAACCTGGAGTTATATGCGGTGGCAAACCCTGCTGAGCCGGTTGGTTTTGTGGCGGTTGTCTTGCAATGGGATACGAGTGGACTCACTCTTATTGGAAATGACGATACCGGTAGCCCAACGTGGGGGTCGTCGGGCTTTTTCGGTGGTGGGCTCAATGCAAGTCTGTCTGACGGCGATGCTTTTTACACAGCCAACATTGGCCTGTTAGGTACCAATCCTTGCCTCACGTCGCCACCGTCTGCGACGCCTTCCGGTTTGTTACTGACAACACTGCAGTTTCAGTCTACTGGTATGCTTGGTACGCCTCAAGTCAGCATCTTGGCTACCTTAGGCGGTTCAAATACTGAGGTTTACGACGACCTGTTGTCTTTGGATTGCGGCGGCGTTCTTGTAAATGGAACGGTCACTTCGACCGCCTCAGTTACAATCAATCCTTGCACTTCCGGAATGACGGACTGCGTTGACGGAACCATGTGCACCGATGACGTTTGTACCAGCGGTGTTTGCTCAAACCCGATTAACTATAGCCTTTCAACGCATTGTTGTGATCCGGCTACCGGGGCCACACTGCCGCTTTCTGATGGTATCGAATGTACCGATGATTTTTGCAATTCTTCAAATGGGCAGGTAACCCACATAAACACTCCTGCGACAGTTCCATGCGGTGATCCGGCTCAAACGGATTGTACAAATCCGGATACTTGTGATGGGATGGGAGTTTGCCAGGATAACCATGGCGGCGATGGATCGTTTTGCAACTTCCCGGGTTTGTGTACGCTTGGCGGAATGTGTGCCACCGGTGTATGCACGGGGGGAACCCCCGAACCTAACGGCACACTCTGCAACGACGGTCTGAACTGCACACAAAATGATACTTGCACCGCTGGAGTTTGTGGCGGGGCCAACCCCTGTACAGACGGAAACATTCCGTTCTGCTTTGAGGATGGGCAGGGGTTTGTCTGCGGCAATTGCATCGACGACAACAATTGCCCTCCTGATATTGGCTGTCTGGACCGTAGTTGCAGCATCATTAGCCATTTATGCACGGAGATTCAAGACAGTGCGTCGTGCGATGACACTTTTTTCTGCAATGGTGTCGAAAGTTGTGACCCCGCAACGGGAGGTTGTTTGCCCGGGGCTGGCGACCCGTGCGCCGCGCAGATGCTGACGTGCAGTGAAGCGACGGATACCTGCGTTGCTTGTTTTACCGATCCGGATTGTGATCAATCTGATCCCTGCAATCCAGAGGTATGCTTTGCGGGGCAGTGCATAGCTGGGACGCCCGTGTTCTGCGCGCAGGATATAGTGAACGAGCCTTGTCGAATCAATACCTGCAATCCTGCTAATGGTCAGTGCGAGTTTGTTCTGCCTCAGACGGTTGCCTGTGACAGCCAAACGCCATGCCCGTGCGATGACGATCCGTTGGGGCTGGATTGTCAGTTTCTTTGCGAAGACCAGGTCACCAACACTTGTTTCGTTGCGGGTCCGTGTAGCGATGGGACGGGCTGCACGAGTAACGATGCGTGTGAGATGTCGACCGGTGTTTGCGTCGGCGACCCGCCCATTACCGGCGGAACGATCGATCTTTCGCTCGAAGCTACGGCAACTCCGTTTTTGCCGGGGCAGACTGTCCCGGTTGAAATATTCTTGACGTTGAATCCCGGCGCCTCGTCGGTGGAGATTATCAGTGTCGAATCGACGCTGATTTGGGATCCGATCATTTTTGGATTGCCCATCACAGCTGTCGATCCCTGCGACAACGGCGTGGGCTCGTTTGGATGTGGATTTGGTGCTACGACTTGTCCCAATATGAGCGACTTGGGTGGGGATCCACCCCTTTGTACTTTCAATTACGACTGGCCGGCATCGGGATTTTTGAGCAGTTTCGATCCGGATGGCTTGAACTTGAACTTCGCTGACGGCGATGCCCATTACGAAGCCCGAATTCTTCCTGGTGATAATCAGCCGGGAGGCAACGGCGTCGCCGTTCTTAGTACGGCCAATAATAGCCTCCATGTGACCACGATCAATCTGACAGCGTTCAAGGCTACGACTTCGGCTGGTACGCAGGTCACGATGCCTGCCTGCGTAGGAACTCTGGGAACGCGCTCGCGTGTATTCGCAGGTCCGATTGGACCTGGTGGATCGAGCGATTTGACCGACGAACTGTTTGATGCCACGGTTTTCATTAACTGTTCAGCTGACATTCATTGCGACGATGGAAACCCCTGTACGACGGGTACATGCCCCACGAACCCGAACCCGCAGGCGAGGTTTTGCGTTTATTCAGGCGTGGTCAATGGAACTCCCTGTGGCAACGGGACGCCGACCGACCAATGCGATCAGGCGGATGCGTGCCTGGCGGGCGTGTGCGATGCCAACCCTATGCCAAACGGGACTGGGTGCGTTGATGGTCTGTTCTGCAATATCAATGAGACTTGTCAAGCTGGCGTTTGTGCTGGTGGGCAGCAGAATTCGTGTACCGATAGTATTCCCTGTACCGTTGATTCCTGTGACGAAGCGTCAGACGTGTGCAGTAATATTCCCGATCATGTCTCATGCGACAACACACTGTTCTGTGATGGTGTGGAGCAGTGCGATACAATGCTGGGTTGTGTCGATGCGCCAGACCCGGATTGCACCAGCGATGGCATTGCATGCACGGAGAATGATTTCTGCAATGAAACACTAAAAAGGTGTGATGGGATTCCCAACAATAACCTTTGTACACCGCCCGATGTTTGTATTTCAGGGACTGGGTGTGGATCGGATTGTCAAATTCCTGTTATCGAGGCCAGCGGAACCAAGTACATCGGAATTTCGCCCCAGCCTGAAGATTTCACAGGCCCGATGGGGTTGCTGATAAGTTCGCCGCTGGATTGGCCTTGTCTGTCAGCCAATCCGGAAGGCGGAAAGTATGTGGGCATGCCTTTCGCTGCGGTTGATCTAGATGCGAATGGTACCATTGATGGTCAGATTGCAACCGTTGTAGACGATCCAATGCTTAAGGGGGCACTCACGCCGGTCCAATGGGGCGGCAAGGCCTGCAACAACCTGTCACCTGCGTGCACCGACGACATTGACTGTCCACTCGGTGAGTTTTGCGTTCCTATTAAGCGATGCACAAATTCCCTCACTGCTTGCACGGACACATTGGATTGTGCTGCTGGAGAGACGTGCGTACTTGGCAAGGTGTATGTGTCGGGAGAGGCTATCGCACCAAGTACTTCAGCGATTGTGAACGGTGCATTGATCCCGTCGCGCTATGACGTGCAAGCGGAGTGCGCTGCGCTATCTCTACCGGCTACTATTCAGATGCGCAGGTGGGGTGATGTTCAGCCGAACGATTTCTTTAATGGTATTGATATCGCGCTTGTTGTGCAGGCGTTTCGGCTGGAATTTCACCTCCCGCCTGGGTCGGATCCAAGCTCAACCAAGATTTCAGCCGACGTAGCAGGTGGCCCGGTTAACACATTCTGCGATCCGGAGTTCTCGGTAAACGGCGTTGACGTATTACGATTGGTCAATACGTTTAATGGTGCGACCTATTCTGATCATGCTGCAGCCAGTTGCGGCATGCCTTGTCCGTAGCATGGTTGTTGTGAAGCAGGTGTTTTCGCACGATTTGACGTATGACTGCACGGCAACATGTGGATGAGAATGTGTGGTAGTTGGAAATCACAGCATATTCTCTATGCCGGAGAACGGTGTTTGACTCTGTATACGCGCAATCATATAGCGGCTTTCCTATTGCACAGCGATTTTCAGGGTATTGAGATGATCGGAATTGTTGACGGCCGATTGGATTCCCGCCGTAGTAAGCTCCTTTGACTTGGCTTTAGGATGCACTTGATTCGACTGGGCGGGCTTATTCCTTCAGAGACTTGTCCAACCGACGCACTTGACACCACGTCGCTAGTTTCTACCGTTGCCCCGTGGCGCTTCCTACCGTTCTCATTTTTGCCAAACATCCTAAGCCGGGCACGGTAAAGACGCGCATGGTGCCGCCGTTGACGTTTGCCCAAGCGGCCGATTTGCACGAGCATTCTCTTCTGGCGGTTTGTGAAAGGGTCGCTTTGACCGGTGCCGCGACGACGCTGGTTGTGACGCCAGACGATTCAGTCGATGAGATGCGCGACTTGGCTGGTTCCTGTGTGCGAACGGTTGAGTCGCAAGGGCCTGGGAACCTTGGACAACGTCTTGCTCGATCCGTCTCTCGTGAGATTGGCTGTGGTACTGAGGCCGTTATTCTCCTCGGAGCGGATAGCCCTGATCTGCCGACAGAGATTCTTGCCAATGCAATCCGGCAGACCAGCCTATTTGATATGGTCTTGGGACCTTGCGATGACGGAGGGTACTATTTGTTAGGGCTTCGCAAAGATGTGGCCGAGTTGTTTGATCAGATCGATTGGGGTGGCGATCAGGTGGCGGAACAGACGAGGCAGCGCGCAGAAACGCTTGGCCTGAGTTGGACAGAACTTGAACCTTGGTATGATCTGGACCGTGTAGACGATCTCCGGCGTTTTGCCAGGGTGGTCGCGCGCGATCGTTTGCGAGCGAAAGTAAAGCCGATGATGGCAGAGTTGATTCGCTTTGTTGAAAACCTACTCGTCGAAGTTGACAAATGATCGATTCAACAACATTGAGCGCATTCTTGGATGAAGTGGCGGCGCGTAGGCCGGCGCCGGGCGGTGGCGCTGTCGCGGCATTCTCAGGGTCGCTCGCTTCTGCAATGGCGCAAATGGTCGCTGTATATTCCATAAGCAGCAAGACTGACGAGACTATCCACCAACAAGTTACCGACACAGCCCATCGGCTTCGATCAGCTGACCTGATGATGAGAGAACTTGTCAAGGCTGACGGAGAAGCGTATCAGGCGATGGTGGCTGCGCGAAAGCGAGCAAGGGAGGACAACTCGAATTCAAACGCCTACCAGGATTCCATTGTATGTGCGATAGGTGTGCCCATGCAAATTGCGGCGCTTGCGACCGATGCACTGAAAGCGATGGACGACTTCAAATCCGTGGCTAACGAGTATTTGCTAAGCGATCTAGGCGTTGCTGCTGTTCTTGCGGAGGCGACGGTTAGGGCGGCTGCATACAGCGTTCGTGTCAACATTTCAGAACTTGCGGACGAATCGAGACGAGAGACCGTTGAGCAGGAGATTGCTCAGATTTCCCTACATGCACAGCGCCTGCGGGATTCCATAGAAGCGAGCCTGAGCAACAAGCTGGCGTAGAACCAAAGTTTACGCGATTCTCGCGCAGTGCGACGCGCATTTTTTCCGATAATAGAACGTGAACGATTCATTTGATGAACTGAAGCCGGAAGGCCCCCAAAAAGAGAAGCTATCGGGAGGGAATCCGTCAACGGAACCAAAGCAGGGCAAGCCTTGGATCGGCTTGCGGTTCGATTGCTGTCGGGTGTATACGCGCGTGTATCGAAACGCAGACGGAACAGCCTACCATGGCCGTTGCCCGAAGTGTCTTCGGACGGTTATGCTTCGTGTAGGGACAGGCGGTACGGATTCGAGATTCTTTTCCGTGCAATGATCGATTGTCGGGCGCGGTGCGATTAGATTTTGGCTCATTTCTTCTAATGGAAAGCGCCGCCCAAAGCTCGATACAATCCCTGCAAATTATAGCACCGAACAGTCAAGTGTGACGGCGAATGGCTCTATCTTGAGAGTAAAAGTAATTATGAACGCTGCAGTAGAATAGAGCTTGCGCTAGTGGAATGGCTTGCCGGATTCGCTTGGGTCTCCAAAGAATTCGCTTTATCGAAAGAACTGACCTTGATTAGCATATGGCTATTCGCAGACCAACTCCCTACATGGGCGTTGGTCGTCGAAATGATCGCGGCGGGTTGTGTGGTGATTCTAGCTGGCTCGCGTTTCACCCGTCGCGCCGATGAACTTGCGGAGCGTCTCAACCTGGGCGGCGGTTGGGTTGGTATGATTCTACTAGCTACAGCGACAAGTCTTCCGGAGCTAGTCTCCGCAGGGACGGCGATTCGGTTGGGCAACGTCGATCTTGCTTTGGGAGGCATACTCGGAAGCTGTTGTTTCAATATAACGATCATTGTTATTCTCAATGCCGCACTTGGCGGAGGGTCGATTCTCCGAAGTGTCAGTTCGTCCCACACGCTTACGAGTTCGTTTGGGTTGATTTTGATGATTCTCGCTTTGCTTTGGCTGGTGATGGCGAACAAATTTGCCACGAGTGAGCTTGCGGCGCAGGTTTCGGAAGCGACCTGGGCTGTTATGATTTTTGTGGGATACATCGGTTGCATGCGGCTAGTGTACCGATTTGAAAATGCCGGGAATACGGTGCCGATCTTGCCCGTTGAAAGCCAACTAAAAGAAAAACCACCTTATGTTTCTTTGGCTGCGTTGGGGCTGGTGCTCGTTGCGTCGGCATGGTGGCTTGCGAAGATCGGCGATGTGCTCAGTGCTCACGAAATCAAGATGATCGGCCGTTCTCTCGGTGCGACGTTTGTTGGTGCGGTTTTCCTGGCATTCTCCACGTCGCTTCCGGAGATTGTCACGAGCTTGTCTGCGATAAAACTTGGCAAGCTGGATATGGCGCTCGGGAATATCTTCGGCTCTAACATGTTCAATATTTTCGCATTGCCCATACTTAAAGTCATTTCACTTTGCAGCGGAGAATCAATCCTGTTTCGCGATGGCCAGTTCGACATGACGCAGAACCTCTTTACCGGTTTGTTGGCGATTTTGCTAACAGGCATCGCAGTTGGGGGGCTGGCCTACAAGAGCAAGCGCAAGCTGCTGCGACGGTTCGGCTTTGATTCCGTGTTGATCGGCGTAGTTTATGTCGGCGGCATGGCGCTATTGTTGATGGGCGGATAGCCCGAAAGGACGATGCACGGCTGTCGTCTGCGACTGACGTCGCAACACTTACTGCGAATTTGATTGGGAATGTTTCGTAATATGTGCGCTGAGTTTATCGTAAAACTGCAATGCCACGGCCTGCTCTGCCTTGATGACTTCATTTGCTCCCAGTTGCGTGGCTCGCATCCCTTTTGACGAATAGTTGGTCCTCGCAATGATGAATAAGTCAGGCCTAAGCCTCCTGGCGAGGGATGTTGCTTCCAGAACAGCGTCTTCATCCGGTATGGTTAATGCGAGAATCGCAGCGCTGTTTAGCCCTGCCTCGATCAAGGTCTCTGCATTGGCCGTGCAGCCTTGAATGATGCGTCTACCTAGTGCGCGTTGTGTCTCGACGGTGACAGGATTCCTTTCGACGATGGAATAGGGGATGCCTGCCCCTCCGAGGAGGTCCGCGATGCACCGACCAGCTAAACCAAACCCGACAATAATCACATGGCCTTCGATGGAGATTGGAGATTGCGCCATGGGGGTCGGTGTCACCGTGACCGGTGTGCCGTCAGGCCAATCAACGGCATCGCGCAGTGTGACTTGCCCGTCACGGTACACCGCGTCAAAAGAATGGTTCAGCTTAGTCTTCACTGGGTATCCCAAAGGAAGATAATGACCATGCGAGGATCAGATTGGCGCTTCCCCAAACCCCTGCAATGACCCGATTCAATGGATGTGCGGGGGTAGCAAACTAGACGGCAACGGTGGTTTCTGAAGAGTACTTTCGAATCGCTTCTGCAATCAGATAGAACGATCCCGTTACGCAGATCAGGTCATCACGCGTAACGGCTCCCATTGCAATCTGCATAGCATCTTCCAACGTGTCGGCTACCTGCGCCATTTTGCCCGTGTGCTCAGAATACTCGGCTGCAAGCTCCGACGGATCTGCGGATCGCGGCGAATTGATGCCCGTAAAAATTATCTTGTCAGCTCCGTATTGAATCTGACGAACCATTCCGGAAATGTCTTTATCCTTGCTACAGCCGAAAATGACCACCATCGAGTCATAGGCAATGTGTTGCCCAATCGCCCGAATAAGGACGTCAATGCTGGCTGCGTTGTGTGCTCCGTCAACGAGAATGCGCGGTGATTCCGAGATGACCTGCATCCTGCCATCGAGGCGGACATTCGCCAACCCTTCTGTTGCTGCTTGATCGTCGACTTGAATACCTCTTGTTTTCAATACGTCGAGAATGCCGAGCGCAACGCCGCAATTGATCGCCTGATGTTCGCCGTGAAGCGGAACAAGCAGATGCTCAAATCGGCTATTCTCGGTTGTCAGGCAAATACGCGCGTGTCGGCCATGTGTCCTTGAAAACTCAAACCGATAGCTGAAGCCTACGCCCTCATTCGAAAACCGAATCGATGAATTCGCCGATTCGGCAGCCGCTTCGATCGCCTTTCGAGCTTGCGGTTTTTGCGGGGCGCTGATGACCGGGACACCTTCTTTGATGATGCCAGCCTTTTCAGAGGCGATTGCACCGAGGTCGGTTCCTAGTTGCGACATATGGTCATAGCTGATGCTGGTGATTGCGACCGCCTCGGGCGAGATGACATTGGTTGCGTCCAGCCTGCCACCGAGTCCGGTTTCGACGACGGCTATCTCAACGCCCTGCTCAGCAAAGTAGTGGAAAGCTGCTACGGTCAGAACCTCAAAATAAGTGGGTCTCGGGACGCGCGCTTTTTGAGTGACGCCAATTACGGCGTTGATGGCTTTGGCGAAATCTGATTCCGAAATCAGCTCGCCATTTACCGTTGCGCGCTCACGGACGTCCATGACATGAGGGGACGTGTACAGCCCGGTTTTCAAGCCACATGCTTGGAGCATAGCACCCAACATTGCAACGGTGCTGCCTTTGCCCTTTGTTCCGGCAACGTGAATGCTCTTGAACGACTTGTGCGGGTTGCCGAGCGCCGCCAACAGCCGAGTCGTCCTGGCAAGCCCGAAGTTGTTCGTATCATAAGGCGTACGAATCGACCGCTCGTGGTTCGTGAGAGAATTCAAATATTTCACTGAAGAACGAAACGTGCGCACCTGCCGAACGGCAGGTTTGGTTTTCGGACTTTGGATAACGCGTTTTTTTCTATCTGCGGTGGCTTTTGTCATTCGGCATGATTCTAACGGTAAAATCGGACTTCGTCAACGCGTCTGGTTTCGTGGCGGCAGTTGGATAGCATTGTGATGCGACGCTGACGGAGTCATAAGTTTCTGTAAACAAACAAGTTATACCCTACACGGCAATCTGGAGCTAGTTAGATGCGGTCATTCTGTTTCAAGTTTGACACACATGTTTGTTGCACCTGAAGTATTCTACGTCTTGCATGTCATTCGAGTGCGGCGGGTAGTGGTGCGCGTAAGCAATTTTTGTTCAATAAAGAACCAACCTCGTTCGTGGATGCGAAAACGAATGCTGCAATCGCGGAAGCTTGAGATTCACTGCTACGCTTGATCGGTTGGGGCCTTAAGCCATCCTCGTTCAATTGCTATGGTGGGACAGTTTTTCGGATAAAACCGAGATCAGACTGCTACAGAATAACAGAGCTTGCTCTAGAATCCTCGATATGGAACGATTCGCGATAGACTTCGGCAACGAGCGGACGACGGTGGCGGTTGAGCCGATCGGCGTGTTCGGGAAAGGTGTCCAATCCTTGGGGCTGAAACCGCCCATTTCCGAAGTCGTTGTCATTTCCGACGAAACGGTCTCGGGACTTTACGGCGGCAAGATTCTGCAATCACTCTCCGACGCTGGCTTCCGTTCGTCGAGCCTAGTGTTTCCTCCCGGCGAAAAATCCAAAAGCTTGCGCGTTGTTGAACGCCTCTATGATGAGCTTGCTTCACGAAGATTTGATCGCGCTGGCTTGGTCGTTGCGCTGGGTGGCGGCGTGGTGAGTGATGTGGCGGGCTTTGTCGCGGCGACGTGGAAGCGGGGCGTTCGCTTTGCGATTTGTGCGACAACGCTTGAGGCGGCGATCGATGCATCCATCGGCGGCAAGACAGGGGTCAATCTACCATCAGGAAAAAACCTCGTCGGCGTGTTTCATCAGCCTGTTCATGTCGGTATTGATCCGCACTGCCTGCATTCGCTCGATATGCGTGATATCCGGGCGGGGCTTGCGGAGTCGGTGAAGCATGCGCTTATCACGTCCGAGGAGTTTTTCAACTGGCACGAAGCCAACGTGCAAGCTGTGATGGAACTTCAAGAGGGGGCGATTGAAGAACTTATTATCCGCAACATGAAGATCAAGGCTGAGATCGTCTCGCGCGACGCGAGAGAGCGAACGGGCGAGCGTATTATACTCAACCTGGGCCATACGATTGGACACGCGATTGAAAACCTTTGTAGCTACGAGCTGCGGCACGGAGAATGTGTGGCACTGGGCCTGATCGCAGCCTGCAGGTTGTCGAACAAGATGGACATTCTTGATGGGCGTGTGACGGATCGGGTTGTTCAGATCCTTCAATTAATTGGATTGCCCACGAAGCTCGAACTCCGGATAGATGCCGATCAAATTGTCGAGGTGATTCGACAGGACAAGAAGGCGGTCGGCGGGGCCTCGCAGTTCGTACTACTTGAGGGTATCGGCAATCTAGTGATTCGTCAGGACGTTACCGATGCGGCAATACGTGATGCGTTTTGCTCGCTTTGTTAAGGCGAACTCGATGGCACGCCCTGCTTGGCAGGCGGGATGACGTCAGGTGTTGGCGCCACCTGCTCCGGTGTGGAGTCTGTGGATGTCTGAATTTCGACCGGCAATGTCCTGATCGTGTCACTTCTTGCACTTGTTACAATAAGAAGCACAATCAACGCGATAGCAAGGAGTCCCGCGACGATCCACGATGCGGAAATGCCGCCTACGCGCGGTGGCGCGTCCCAGAGAGCAGGGGCAGGGGACCGATTGGCCTCATGGATAGCTTCACTAAGTTCATGCAGGCTCTGCTGATGGACCAAAACGGAAGACGTCGAAGACGAAGGTGAGTCGGCCTGAGGAATTGGGTCCAGGTGTGTCTGATCGAAAAGAAGAAACGCTCGACACGCCCGACAATGCAGATCGGAAGGAGAGACCGAATTGTGGCACTGCCAGCATCGATTGAAGTATCGGCAGATCCCCGGCGTCTCAACTGCGAATCGCCATTGGTGGTTTGTTGCTGGTCCTCGGATGATGGATGTTTCCGTAATCAGTCCGCGACGTATTTGCCTCGCCAGTCGTGCGAGCGAAATGCCCGGAAATGGTCTGACGTGTTCGAGCACATACCACGGGCCAGCGCTCGCGGTCATTTTTTCAATCATTGTCGGGCTGATGATTTGCTCGCACTGAGGGCAGACGTCTGCATCGCGCCGGGCCAATTGGCCGCAAGTCACGCAGGGGATCGCCTCGCCGTGCCAGGTCTTGCTGCCAATCGGACTCATTGGGCCGAATCCGGCGCGTGCGGCAATTTCGATCGGATGGTCCCCCTGCGGGAGATCGTCCTGGTTGGCGTCAGGTTGCGGCGGTACCGTTTTGGGTTGAGTGTCTTCCACTGTTCTTTTAGCTCCCTATTGTCTGATGATTCTAGCCAGCACTAGAAGTCGGGACAAATGCCGGCGACAGCAGTAAATGACTTTATTCATCGATTAAGGGACTATCGCGCCCCTGATTGATTCGACCTCTCCCCGAGGCTAGACTCACTCCCGATAACGAGGGTCCGTTTTCCGAGGCTGGAGCAAGCTCCGATTCTCCGTTGTGGCCGTCTTGCTGGAAAACGTCTCGATACAGCCCTGCGCGACGATGCGTGGCGGCAATTAAGGTCAGAAACTAAGTTTGGAGCAGACGTTGGTAGATACGGATCGCGACTATAAGCCGGGCAAATACGACTTTTCTGTGATTGAGAAGCGATGGCAGAAATACTGGCAGGATCATGAAGTTTTTCGGACGCTGAATCCGGGTGAGCCAGGTGCGGACCCGAGTCAGCCCAAATTTTATATTCTCGACATGTTTCCTTATCCTAGTGGTTCGGGGCTTCATGTCGGCCATCCTCTCGGTTATTGCGCGACGGATATTATTGCTCGCTTCAAACGGATGAGGGGTTTTAACGTACTTCATCCGATGGGGTTTGATTCATTCGGCCTCCCGGCAGAGCAATACGCGATCGAGACAGGCGTGCATCCTGAGGTGACCACAAAGAAAAACCTCGACATGTACCGCAAGCAGCTCAAGATGTTCGGCTTTAGTTATGACTGGAGTCGAGAGCTGGCGACGTCAGACCCGTCGTACTACAAATTTACGCAGTGGTCTTTCTCTCGCATGTTCGAGAGTTGGTTCGACGATCAGTGCCGTGGTATCGACGCAAACGGAACGGAAGTCGTTGGCAAGGCTCGACCCATTGGCGAACTTCTAGAAGAGCTTCAGGCCGGGCGGTGGGGCGTGAATGCTACCTTGCAGATTGTGCGCGACCGAGATGATGTGGATCGGGTCGAATGGTCCGAGCTTTCCAAGCTCGACAAGAGGCAGGTTATCAACAATCAACGCCTTGCATACCTTGATGAAGTTCCCGTTAATTGGTGCCCGGAGCTAGGCACCGTCCTCTCCAATGAAGAAGTGGACAACCAGGGACGAAGTGAGCGAGGTGGACATCCGGTCTATCGCAGACCGCTCAAACAGTGGATGATGCGTATCACGAAATATGCAGAGCGTTTGATTGGCGATTTGGATGAGCTTGATTGGCCAGAGCCGATCAAGTTGATGCAGCGAAACTGGGTCGGCAAAAGCCAAGGGGCGTTGGTGGCATTTCCTTTGGCGAAAGAGTGGGCCTTGGAAGATGGCCGGTGGAAGTGCCTGGATGATGGCGCCTCATGCCCCGCTTCGTTCACTTATGATAATTTTCCGAATGCGATTCGAATTTATACGACAAGGCATGATACGCTTTTCGGGGCGACGTATATGGTGCTCGCGCCGGAGCATGATCTGGTTGACAGAATTACGACGCCGGAACATCAGGAAAAAGTGGCGGATTATGTGTCTGCGGCCAGGAACCGTTCGGACCTCGAAAGAACATCAGAGTCCAAAGAAAAAACGGGCGTATTCACCGGGGCGTATGCGATCAATCCAGTCAATGGTTGTCGGATTCCGATTTGGGTGGCAGATTATGTGCTGGCGGGATATGGCACGGGTGCAATTATGGCAGTGCCTAGCGGTGACACGCGTGATTATGAATTTGCTTGCAAGTTCGACCTGCCAATTGTACCCGTGGTCAAGCCGTCTACAGAGTGGATCGAGCAACGTCTGAACGCGTTGCTCGATGGGATTGACGGTAGGGCGTCAGATGGTTTGGAGGGGCTTGGGCAAGAGTTTCCTGAACTGAAAGAAACAATAAATGCACGTCGCGAAAGCGCAGCCGAATTAGGTAAACAGACACTCAATGTGCTGACGGATAGGGTGGGAATTGAACGGTTGAGCGAGCATTTCATCAAGCATCCGAAGACGTGGGGAGAAGCGTTTGTCGGCGAAGGTGTGGCAGTGAATTCTCCCAGCGAGGAGGAAAATGAACAAGTGCCGGGGGGAATCTGCGAGCTAAATGGCCTGGAGACATCCGCCGCCAAGACCAAAATGGCGGATTGGTTGGAGCAAGTCGGCGTTGGGCGTGCTGCTGTCAACTATAAACTGCGAGATTGGGTGTTCAGCCGGCAGAAGTATTGGGGCGAGCCTTTCCCCGTATTGCATGATGAAGACGGCGATACGATTGCGGTTTGTGACGAGGATTTGCCAGTCGTGCTTCCTCCTATGGAGAATTTCAAGCCAACCCCGGTTGCGGATGACTCAGCTGCGCCGCCCGAGCCTCCGCTCGGAAGGGCGAAGGAATGGGTGAGGGTCGAGCAAGATGGTAAGTCGTACCGTCGTGACCTGAACACGATGCCTCAGTGGGCGGGTTCGTGTTGGTATTACCTGCGTTTCATTGACCCGCACAATGACGAACGATTCTGCGATGCGGAAGCGGAAAAATATTGGATGCCGATTGACTTGTATGTCGGCGGCGCTGAGCACGCGGTGCTTCACCTTCTCTATGCAAGGTTCTGGCACAAAGTGTTGTTCGATTTGGGATTTGTTTCGACGCGTGAGCCTTTTGCGAAGCTATTCAATCAGGGTATGATTCAAAGTTTCGCTTACCGTGATAAGCGGGGCTTGGTTGTTGGTCCGGATCATGTGAAGGAATGTGGCGACGATCAGTTTGTGATGAAGTCAACCGGCGAGCCTGTGGCACGCATTGTCGCCAAAATGAGCAAGGCGCTTAAGAATGTTGTCAACCCGGATGAGATCATTGGCGAATACGGCGCGGATACATTCCGTTTGTATGAGATGTACATGGGGCCTTTGGACGCTGCCAAGCCTTGGAATACGCGGGATGTGCCGGGGTTGTCCAAGCTTTGCCAACGCATTTGGAGATTGATTGTCGATGAAACCACGAATGAGTTGTCGGCTTCGTTGACGGATCAAGAGCCGGACACGCCGACGCAACGTGTGCTACACAAAATGGTCAAGCGCGTGACGACTGATCTTGAACAAATGAAGTTCAACACCGCTATTGCAGCGATTTTTGACTTCGTTAATGCGATGACGCCGAAGAAAGAACGCCCGCGGTCGGTTATGGAGCCATTCTTGTTGGTGTTGGCGCCATTCGCCCCTCACTTGGCGGAGGAGTTGTGGTCCAGGCTTGGTCACGAGAAAACACTTGCGTTTGAGCCTTGGCCAGGTTACGACGAGTCTTTGGCATGTGATGATGAAATCGAGATTGCCGTGCAGGTTTTGGGTAAGATCAAGTCGCGCGTTACGGTCGCGGCTGATGCGGACGAAAAGGCGATTGAGTTAGCTGCTCTTGCGGATGATCATGTGAAAGAAGCACTGCAAGGAAAGACGATTCGGAAAGTCATCGTGGTTAAAGGTAGGCTTGTAAATGTCGTAGCAACTTGACGGTTCTGTGGCAGTAGATTTCTTGAAGTGCTGGTCATCAAGAAGCAATAGAGACGAAAATTTCTTCCCTTGTGTAGGTGTGTTTTAGCGTGGCTCGTGAGATTGAAATCAAACTTCGAGTGGATAGACACGAGCCGACGAGGGAGCGGCTTAGCGCCTTGGGTGCGAAATGTCTCGGGCGGTTTCGAGAGACCAATGTGATTTTCGATCATATCGACGGCTCATTGCGCAAGAAAGGTTGCGGCCTTCGTGTGCGAGAGTCTGTTTCGCTGGATGACGGAACCGTGGCATGTACGTTTACATACAAAGGGCCTCGCGATCCGGGAGTCGTGAAGTCCCGCGAGGAATTGGAGGTTTCCGTTGATGATTTTGCGACGTTGACTTCTATGGTGAAAGCCATGGGTTTTGTTCCGATTTTGCAGTACGAAAAAAACCGTGAGAGTTGGCTGTTGGATGATTGTCGGATAGAACTTGACGAACCGCCACATATTGGTTTCTTTGTTGAAATTGAGGGGCCCAGCGAAGGCTGCATTCGCGATGCGCAGCGTAAGCTCGCGTTGGACCAATCAGAACTGGTCCAGAAGTCATATGTTCGATTGCTCGCTGATTATTGTGATGCACAAGGTGTCAGCAGCCGAGTGCTTACGCATACCAGTGGCCCCGAATAGCCACTTGGAGAATGACACCTCCTCCTCCTTGACAGCGCCACGATTCGATACAATAATTCGAGCTGTGTTTTGTTGGGTTTGAGATTTGAAGGTGCTTGCTTTGAAGGGTACCTGTCAATGCCCGATCGGCCGGATGTAGCGCGCGGAATCGTGGGCGCGCAGATGATAGATATGGTATCGAGCGACGCTGTTGAATAGAGCTTGCTCTGAGAACGAGAGGATTGCAATTATGGTTCGTAGGACGATGCTGACAGCATTCTTATTGGTCGCTGGTTTTTGTTGTGTCACGATGATTGCGCAAGCCGACGCGGGCTCGTCGGGAGCCAGTGGTTTTAAGCCAACCGCTTCCGTTGATTCCCTTATGCATGGGATGGGTGAGCAGTTTAAGAAAATCAACGAGCTTCTCAAAGATAAGGAAACGAACAAGCGGATGAAGCGTGTTCATTTCCGAGCCGAGTTGCTTGCGGAACTCTCAAACGTGAATCGTTTCAACACCGAGAAAGATGACTATCGGCAATGGGCGACGCAGGTTCGCGACATCGCGATGCAGCTTGCCAATGAAGCTCATAAGAAGTCAAAAGCAGATGAAAGCAAGCTGACCGCTTTGGTTGGCCAGATCAAGGATGTTTGCACGGCGTGTCACGACCAGTACCAGGAGTAGGTCGAGCTTTTTATGCCTTCTTCGTTTTCGAGGGGGTTTTTCTCACATAGCCAAACGGGCAAACCGACGCGACAAGAACAGCGTGTTATCACTTACCTGGCGACCAAAGGTACATGAACTGTGTTCGCGGGAACGTTAAATCACTGGGTAGGTTGACATTAAACAAATTGACGTCGCCTGTCGGTCGTGACGGCGTGGTAGCATAGTAGTTTGGTTTGTATTCGGCGGAGCGTTGATAAGTGACGAGGCGAATTTTTTCGGAGCCGACTTGCTTTTTCGTGCTCGCGATAACCTCACGCATTGTTGCAATCCGATCGATCAAGCCATTTTCCAGCGCTTGCCCCGCAGAATAAACCCGGCCATCTGCCAGCCTGCGAATCGTTTGTTCGTCAATGTTCTTTCTGCCAGCGACGACGACTGCAACGAATCGCTCGTACATGTCCATCACGATCTGTTTGAAAATCTGGCGTTCTTCGGGCTTCATTTTCCGAAAAGGTGAGCCGGTGTCTTTGTTTATTCCTGACGTGATGGCGTCGCTCGTGATGCCGATCAACTCCATCGTTCCCGAGACATTGAACAATTGCATGACTACGCCGATGCTTCCCGTTACTGTGGATCGCTGAGCGACGATTTCATCGCACGCGCACGCGATGTAATAGCCCCCACTTGCAGCTACATCCATCATCACCGCGACAATGGGCTTTCCGCTCTTTCGAAAATGCATGATTTCGTCGTGCATGAGTTCACTGGCGACAACCGTGCCACCTGGCGAGTTGATTCGGAGAATGACCGCCTTTACCGCACTGTCTTTGCGCGCTTTCTGGAGTTGTTCGAGCAATAGGCTCACCGGGTGTTCGCCCGATCCGAACAATTGCGCGCGAGGTGAGTTTTGAATCACGCCGCTAACGTCGATGACGGCAATCTTGTCGTGGGCAAAAAACGAATCTCGGCTGAGCAGCGTCTCCTGCAATGCACGTTGACTGCTAACGGGAGTGATGAGCAGGCTTGGCGGTGCGCACCCCACCAAGGCAACGATTGGCGTGAGGAAGAATATAGTTAAGCAGTTGGTGTTTAGTTTCTTGCTCATCCGCACGATCAGGCTCCCTTTGTTTCACATAATTCTGTTTACAGCAAGCTCTACTCAGTTGTTGTATCAGAAAGAACGTTGCTTATATTTCAAAGGCGCGATTCGCCGCCGCGCTTGACTGTGCGCTGCTATAGATATCGGCTGAATCGGCGGATTAACCTTTGCGCCCATGCGTTACAACCAGAAGGTGTGTTGAGGTTATTGGCTAGCGGTGTGTTTGGGAAAGGCGGGCAGGCTCAGGTTCAGACCATCAGCCAGCTCAAGAAGTTCCGCATGCAGCATGCGTGCGTCGGCTTCTACTGCATCGATAGGTCGAGAATCGGAGTAGGCATCTTCGAACAAAACCAACTGTTTGTTCAGCAGGTACTGAGCCTGACGAAGTCGATCGGGATCAAGCGGCGAGTCGTAGATTTCAATCAATGCAAACTGAATTGATGTGGCATATTCGATGATCGCTTGTCTTCGGTCGGCGCTGACGGACTCTGGTGAATCGAAGAACAAATGACTTAGCGCTGAAGAGGCAGGAATCGCAGTTAACGTCGTGCCGATCAAAAGCATCATCCAAACTACGGTTTGCTTTTTGGCTCCTGGAATCCGACCTCTTCGTCGGAAAGATTCGTTGATGATTGTCAACGTACCAACCATGGCCAATGTCAAACCTCTGCTATAACCACCTGTTCCCCATTTTCGCGAGTTGTCGTGCGTGCCGACGGTGTCTCACTAACGAAACATTCTATCAGTTCTGCCAGTCAGCCGAAGGGCTAAGTTGTATTAAGTCGTAGGAAGGGAAGTGCTCACAGGGCGGGTGAGCCTATTTGAAATGTCGGAATATGTTGAGAAGGGGGGGGCCTCAGAGCGTAAACGTGAAATACAGGGTAGACGCCATTCCACTGGCAATGCGGCCAGCTTCGTGGGGAGTCCACAAGAGGGAGCATACGGGAAATCGCAATATCAGGGGCCCATTCTGATTAAACCTGGCTGCTGGTAACCGCTCAAAGACCCTTGGCGATCACCAGCAGCGAGATCATTATTCTTTTTAGTTGGACGTCACAGGAATCTTATGCGCAACGGTAGCGGCGACCTTGGGCAAATGAAGCGTCAACACACCGTCGGTGTATTTGGCGGTGATTTTCCCGGCGTCGATTTGCTCATCTACCCGAAACGTGCGATGAAAATCGCCGATTTCGTATTCGCTTACCAATTGGTTCGCGCCTGCAAACGAGCGGTCCTGGGCTCCTGCGTGTACAGTCAGCACTCCTTGGTCAAACTCGACGTTGATATCGCACTCCGAAGCGCCGGGAACGTCTATATGAGCGATATACTCATTTTCCGATTCCATTACATCAACAGAGGGTGTGAAAACAGACCGGTTCTCGTCGCACACCACAGGTGCGGCTCGATTATTTCTTGATTCTTCGATTACTTGTGTTGTCATTTTCTTGTCTCCTAAACATTTGTGCGACGGAATTTGCATAATGCGTAATGACTTGAATTTGTCATGAACGCTTGATTTCGATTTTCTTCGGCATCACGCTTGGAGCCTTTGGCAGTGTAATCGTCAATACGCCGTTGCTCAGCGACGCCTCGACTTTCTCGGTATCTACTTCTACCGGAAGGCGAAGTTCTCGACTGAATCCTCCTACGGCGCGCTCGCGACGGACGTAGTCGATGTTTTCGGATTGCGATTCGCTTCGGCAGCCTTGGATTGTCAAGGTATTGTCAATCAGCTGCACTTCGATATCGCTCATCGCGAAGCCTGGAACTTCGGTTTCGATAATCAGGCGATTATCATCCTGCCATACGTTGACAGCGGGGAAGGCGCGTTTGCAGACCGAAGGCAGTGACAAGTCGAACGGCGACTTGCTTACAATCGCGTCCAGGAAGCTGTCCATCTCATCACACAGTTTGTTGAGCGGCATCAAGTTTTCCATTCGTTGAATTAGGACCATTTCGAGGCCTCCTTTCGATAAATGTTTACCAGCTTCATCTATTCAGACCGACTGTCGGTCGTTCGCAATCGAATGCGACGTCGATCGCTAATCACCAATGCACCATGCGTGCCACCGCAGGCGACAATCTCAATGAGCTGTAAGTGGTTGAAAAATAAAGAGTTATGAGAGTGTGTTTTGTTGTGGCTACGAGAGTCGGTCACTATGGCAGCGTCTCTTTGGCAGTTGGCAGTCGTGACTTCTATGTGGCGGGCGTTGCGGGGCTATGTTCGCGTTGTTCGACCTTTCCGCCTGCCGAGTTCACTCGCGTAGCGCACACCAAGCGTCTCACGGTTGGCAGTTGCCCACTCGGTCAGGCTGGTTTCGCCTGTCGGCTTGGAATTCGTACATAGAAGCCCGGCCATGAGCCCTGCTATCTCTTCGCGCGTGATAACGACGTCGCCGACTACCTTACCAACCGCTGTGCCAACGAGATGGCCTACCCAAGGCGGGACGGGCAGGGTTGGCCTCGGCTGCTGGATGATCCGCCCTATCTGCGCGACAAGTTCTCGGTAGGTGAATGTCTCCGGACCGATGGCATCAACGATGCGGTTTTCGGTTCGCAAGCCTTCCTCGACCGCGAGTTTGGCCAAGTCGTCCACATACATGGGTTGAAGGCGGTAGGAGCCGTCGCCAAAGACACCGAAGAACGGAAATCTTCGTAACAGCCAGGCGATATTGTTGACGAGGACATCTTCGCTGCCGAACAAGACTGTTGGTCGAAGGATCGCGTACGACAAACCGGAATCCATCAATGCTCTTTCGAGCGTCGCCTTGCTGCGGAAATACTCCAGCGGCGAATCCTCCGATGGGTTCGTGATGCTGAGATGTACGACCCGCTGCACGCCTGCTTCACGGGCCGCTCGAAACAACGCTAGCGTGTTCCTTACCGCATCCACCTGTTTGAACTTGGGGTGGTTGAACCTGACCCAATAGGTGTTATAGAGGACCGCGGCTCCCCTCAACCCTTCGACGAGTCGAGCGTGATCGTCAAACGCGAACGGGATAGCCTTGACTCGCGACCCGAACGGGTTTTGCGAAGCCGGGGCGTTCGTTAAGGTACGAACTTCTACGCCTGCGTCGAGGAGTCGGCGGGTAATGTAACGACCGGAATACCCGAAGGCACCTGTTACAACAGCGGCACTCTCGCTAGTCATCAGACGGCCTCTGGAAGGGCCTTGGATTTCTCGCCGGGGCGAACGCATCATCGCCTGATCCGTGCACCGGACCATGCGTTGAGGAAACTGATGCCTCGTCATCGTGAGGCGGATCACTCTTTCTTGGCCTCGTTCCCAATCCCCGTTTGCGCGCTTGCGCGAGTAAGTACAGGTTAAAGAAATGCATAGCCCCGACCGCCAAGAGAACAAGACCGATCTTCATGCTTGCGAATTCGATTGCCCCGACGAGGTTCCCAGGCTTGTCACCATATTTGAGTGCTACCGTAACGAAGCCGACGTTAATGAGATAGAAACCTACCACCAGGAGATGATTAACGGAGTCTGCCAATGTTTCGTTGCCTGAGAATGCGTCGACCAGGAACACGCGACCATTCTTGAACAGTGTTCGAGCGACCCAAATGGTCAATGACACGCTAACGGCAAGGTAAACTAAATAGGTCCATTCTGTATACATTCGCTTCCTTTCAATGATTCAAGTATTAGCAACTTTGCTTGCTTCTGCGTTAACTCTTTGGCATTTTTAGGCGCTAGTCCCTGTAAGAACCGGTAATAAGTAATGTGTCACGGCTTCGACTCCTTCCGATCTCCGATTTTCTGCTCTTGCGACCGAACGCAAACACCACCGAAACAGTCGCGGTTTTTCGCCACCCAGCGGTACAAATGTCCAAGCAACCACATGACACCGGGTAATCTTGCGATCGCGTAGAGTGGATATGCCCACCAGATGCGTCGTGCAAGAAAGACAACGGCGTCCGCTCCACCGAGAATGTTCCCTGTTGACGAAAGTATGAGCATCTCGTCCGGCGGCTCACACGTCAGTGAGCCAAGGCGTGAGTGAACCCACTGCGATTGCAAGGGGGCAAGATCGAAGCCACGGCGACGCAGGGTGGTCGCAAAGCGTTCCGCCAGCCTTCTGCAAATGGGACAGTTGCCGTCGTACAGCAGCCAGCTCTTGCGATCCTGGAATTCTGTTAGTTTCGTGTGTTCTGTCACAAGAGAAATCTCATCCCAAAAAAACACGCTTTGAAGCATGGTTGCGCCGGACTCGCCATTCGCAGCAAAGGCTTCGTGCAGCCTCGGGCCAGGTCGGATGACGAAAAACAAACCCGCCTTGTGTTAACAGATGTGGTACGACGCGACGGCTCTTGAGAATTAGTTCTGTTTCAGTTCGGAGGAAGATTGCGCCGATTTCCAACAGCCATTTTGTGGCAGGTAATCCCAACCGAATTCCCCAGGCTTCCCGTATAGTCCGCATGAAATCAGAATTCGGCAGCGGGTTAGGTGCCGCGATATTGACAACGCCGGCGACTTCGTTGCGATCAATTAGCCAGTAGATGGCTCGGACAAAGTCTTTGTGATGCACCCACGATACATATTGGCGTCCATCACCAGATTTTCCACCAAGGCCATGGCGGACAAGGCCCAACAACACATCGAATATGCCACCGGGATCGGGGCTCATGGTCATAGCTGAACGAAGCTTGATTTTTCGTGTGTATGGTACGATGGCTTCGTCCAGGGCACGCTCCCATGCAGTCGCGACTCTTATGCTAAATCTCCATTTGGCGGGTACGTTCGGCTCGCATCCTCCAATGACGCCAGTCGATTCATCGTTCGGTGCGTCATAAGAATCCGCGTAGATCGTGGCAGTACTTGCTTGCAGCCAAACACGTGGTGGACGACGAGCACCGCGAATTGCCTTAGCAATCAGCTTCGTGGATTCCGTACGCGAGTTCATTATTTGGTCACGGTTTTTCTTGTGGTAGCGGCAATTGACGGTGTGCCCCGCAAGATTGATGACAACATCGGCTCCATCCATCTCGCTCGCCCACGATCCAATTGTCTTGCCATCCCACGTTGAATCGGACGTGTGCGAGTTACGACCGACGATGACAACCTCATGGCCATCAGCGCGAAATGCGTGTGCCAGAATTGAGCCAACTTGACCGGATCCACCCGGGATCACAATTTTCAAAGTTTCGC
>JAJDEA010000103.1 GCA_029260035.1 Phycisphaerae bacterium | reverse complement strand
ATGCGGGTAGGCTGTCGCAGCAGTCGGTGGCGAAGGGACCCACATCGGCAGATCACATTCATTGAGAATGCCATCACCATCGCAGTCCGAGTTGCATTCGGCGAGCGGAGCGGGCGGATTGAGCGGATCACAGAAATAGGGTCCACCTTGGGCTGGGCTATTTTGGTCAATCTCGCAATTGTCGGGCAGGCCATTGGCATTACAGTCCTGAGTCACGCCGTTGGCGACTACTTGCACGTTGTCGACCAACCACCCGAGTGTTCCACTCACAAACGCATCGCTTTCAAGCCTGAAAATAATTTGAATCGTCCTGCCCGAAAACTGAGAGAGATCCACGACGCGCGATTCCCACAAACCTGTGCCCCCGCTTAGACGTTCGAGTCGCACATTGTTGACGACTACATCAGCGAAATCGAAGTTGGCCTCTGTTGACAATGCTGAGCAATATCTCAGCTCTGCGCTTCCTGGTGGGAGTTCAATTAAAGGGGAAACAAGCCCGCCTTGCTCTCCGTCTCCGTAGCTGCAACTCCCTGCGTTACCCGCGTAGGCCCAGGACGTGCCATTAGTGTTGCATGATCCCCCACCGGGGCAGGTCGTAGCGACGCCGAAGATTCCAGTAGCCGTCCAGTCGGCCGGCATTCCATTCTCGAAATCCTCGTCGAGCAAGACACCGTCGCTGGAGGATTCGCAGGTGTCGATGAGATCATTGTTGTTGCAGTCATCTGATGAGCCAACAGCGATATCGCAGATGTCCTGCGTACCATTGCTGTTACAATCGAAGTCGATCTCGCATTCGTCAAGCATGCCGTTGCCATTACAGTCTGAATTGCCGCCAGCGAGATCGCATTCGTCCGGGATGAAATTGCAGTTGCAGTCCAAGCTGGCACCGAATGGATAGATGTCAAGCCGATCGTAAGTGCCATTAGTATTGCAGTCAACTTGGCATTCGTCGGGGATGCCGTTAGAGTCACTATCCTGACTCACCCCAGAGGCGATATCGCAACTGTCGGGAAGTTCGTTCACATTACAGTCAGTTGTGAAACCCGGCACAAAATCAAATCCAGTTGCGAACTCCAGCCCGTGGTCGTTGCCGCCGATTTGCGTTTTCCGAAAATCGCCGGTGCAGACATCATACTCAAACATCCGTGCGTCGGTCAGATGTGAGGCGGCCACTTGCGCGCTGCTCGGACTGGAGCTGTTAGCCTCACCAGTTCGGCTCACATAAACGTGTCCGTTTGGCCCAATGCGAATGCCCCACGGACTGTCTTGGGTTATACGCGTCGCGGTTCCGACCTGGGCCCACTTGCCACGAGCACTGCCTGTATCATGAGCATATTCGAGTACTTCGTCCGTTCCGTAGCTTGCCACAAGAAGGTTGCCATCGGACTTAAAGGCCAAGCCTCGCGGTTGATCCAGACCACCGTTATCCGAAGCTATCACAAACACTTGGATAAATGCACCTGTCGAACCGTCATATTCTACAACTTCGTTCGAATCGCTGGTTACATACAAGTTGCCATTAGGGCCATAGGTAAGTCCAAATGGTCGAACCAACCCACCGGCCCCCGCTGCGACAAACACTCCTTGTGATGCGCCCGTAGCGCCGTTGTAGGCCAGCACACTGTTTGTGTCACGGCTTGACACCAGAAGCCGACCGGTTGGCGATAGAATCAGACCGGTCGGATACATAAGGTCGCCCGAACCTGGTGCGACAAAGTTGCCAACAAAATTCCCATCGGCATCGAATTCCATCACGCGGTTATCGGGACCACTCGTAACAAGTATTCTTCCGTCCTGAGACACGATTAAATCCTGCCCCTCATTGACGGCCGAGCCTCCACCGACCGACGCATCAGTCAATACGCCTGTGCTGCTCAAGAACTGTCGCACAACTTCGTTCGTAGAGCCGCTGGCCACCCAAAGATGATGAGCATCGCTAAGCTCAACGAGATCATCTGTTCCATCGATGTCACAATCCTGGCAAGAATCCAAGACGGCGTTACGGTCTTTGTCCAGTGTTATGTCTGCCTGAATTTCGGTATAATCGGAGACACCGTTGGTGTTGCAATCAGTTTCACATTCGTCGGGAATTCCATTGCCAAAAGCATCCGGGCTATTGCCCAAGGTAATATCGTGATCGTCCGGGATCCCGTTATTGTTGCAATCCTGTTCGCACTCATCCGGAATGCCGTTGAGATTCAGATCAAATGATGGACCTGCGATATCAGCCGGGTCGAGCGTACCGTTGGTATTACAGTCCTCGCACTCATCTGGGACCCCATTAGAATTTAAATCTAGGCTCGCACCTCCGGAAATGTCAATTGAATCTGCAACGTCATTCATGTTGCAATCGGCCACAACGCAAGTCGATGTGGCAATGTGCGCATCCATGCTCGCCTGGCTCACAGTATGAAAATAGTTATCTCTATTTGCATTCATTCCACTCCAGGTCTGCCCGCAGTAGCTCATAATAGGACCCCGCTGGGGTGTTGTGTTGGGGTCATCGCATGTGTCGATGAGATTGTCGTGCGTGTGCGCCGTCCCGCTAGAATGACCGAGCTCATGAGCTGTTACAGACACATCCCAGCTGAACGGATGTGGCTTGGTCGGGTCGGGAAACGACCCGACGGCATAACCCACAACTCCGAAGCCGAAAGTGTCACAAAGTCTACTTAGAAAGGCTTGGCCACCAAACGGAAAATCGCGCCGCCCAGAGAAGAATTGTGCAGAGTCTCGAGCAACGGCTCCCATGTTTGCAAGCCACCATGGGTAAAACTGACTCAAGGGGTCAGGGCCGTTGAACAAGTCATTTGGATTGTCCCAAACACGTACAAAGACAATTTGAATGCGCATATCGACGTCGCGCATGAAAATCGAACTCACCTCGCCATACATTTGGACTACATAGTCGATGGCCGCAGTAGTGTCATTGAAGAGAGTGAACAACTCGTAGTCCGTCTCAATTGCAAGCTCCATATGCTTCAAGCCTACCGTCGATAGCTGCTGTACCGATTTGCTTTCCTTAGAGATCGGACTCTCGACCCATTCTCCGCGGAGCTTGACCTTGCCGCCTTCGACACCACACAGTGGTACATTGGCTGGAGCTGCAAAAAGTCCGTTCGCTTTGAATATAGACAATAGTCCAGGGCCCAACTGCCGACCCTGTCCACCAATCGAGGAAATGCGAAAACGCGGCGCGCTGGTCCCAAAATCAATATACCCAGTGGAAGAGTTGTCACTGAGTGACAGATAAACATGTGAGCCTGGCCTGTCGACCACGCGGCCATGGAAAAACGATATCCGCGAAGAATCGTAGGAAACGGAAACGTCTGGCCTGTTCAGACGACCAATGACAAATCGACTGTTGCGACCGGTAACCGTAAACGGTTGAAGCTCAAGCTCGACAGTTTCCGTCGCGTCTATTGGAAACTGACGGATGCGAACCGTTGACTCAAGGGCATGGGCCTGGCGAAGCTTGCCAGCATCAAGCTGAAGAATGGTCGCCATGGTGTGGGGCTGTGCCTTGCCTCGCTGCACACTAACTATGTGAGGATTCTCCAGCACCACCGCCACTTGAGTTCGCTTGACAGCCTGAGAGTCGCCGCCGATCTCCGCGACACAAACGTTGACCAGCAAGATCAGAACAAGACCATACCCCCAAACAGCTGACGCAAAACTATTTCCAAATCGAACCATGATAATCTGACTCCGGGAAATCTCAGCTCGTTTCTACACTACGAAGAAAACTCCGCATTCTGAGTCTACAAACTCCGCCTGCACACTTGATTCCTTCGATACGACCTACCTTATAATTTAAGGCTAGCAAATCGTTGGACCCTATGTCAACCAAAATCCCCTTTGCCTGATTCATGTTCGAATCTCCCCTAAGAACTCGCAAATGGTCTTATTGGTCCGCCAAAATATGTAATCGACGATATGATACTAGCACAAGGAATTCATGAGTTGTTTCTCAACCGTTTCACTTAGTATATTGAAAGCGACAATATAGAGGCATTCTTAGTCATTGCTACGATCCAACGTCACCACACCGTCGATCAGGCCGCATCTGTGTCGTCATAGATGAAGTCAAGATTGACTGTCTCGCTTCTTATTATGGTGATGGACTCGGCAAGTGCAAAATACGCTAATCGCCCTTAAGTACGGCGACGAGCGTAAGTGAAAAACAGACGATGCATACAACGATGATCAATCCACAGGCTGGCATGACAAAGCTCCTTTTGATTACAGATTCGACCCAGTCCTTACGACTCAGGAGACTCTCTTCGTTCGGTCCCGAGTTCGTTCACAGAAGAGACTTGGCCGGACACTGCCGAAACCTTTCGCGCAGCTCGTTTTTTTTTGGTGAGCGCCGTTGCCCAATTGGGCAATCGGATACTGGATGCCAAAAAGGTATGGCACAGATGACCTTCACCCCGCATCTTGATCCACCGGTAGAGTTTGCTTGCTGGGTAAATGTTCGTATGACCTGGGGGGGCGCAATGCCTCAGTTCTGGAGCTTGCAGGGCCCTTTACTCCGTCTCGGGTCTGAGCCTGGATAAGCGCATGCTCCAGGACGTGTTGTCAAAAAAGTTCTCAAGCCTGATCGGAAGCGCACTTTGGTCACCCAACTCAAAATCAGTTACGCCGTCAGCGAGAGACGTGCCTGCGACACGAGCGTACCGCGCAAAATTCGAGCCGTGTTCAACTTTAATGTACGCGGCAATCCATAGACGAACCGTCTCGACATCGAAGGGCGGAACGAATTTCCACATCGGATGCTTGCGATAAGCCGTGATCCTCGATCGAGAAAGATGCAGAGCCTCAGCAAGTGCCACCTGAGTATTGACCAGCTTCGTCTTGGGTTTTTCGGAATCTACCATGTTGCACGTTCCGAGTTTTCAAAAAACGAAAAAGTATCTAAGACCCGCCACGCCCTACCCGCCGATGTCTCTTTCGCCAGAAGTACCTTGAAAATCTGACAGAACGATTCACATAGCTGAGTATTCTCGATCGCTTGACGACCCAAAAATTCACATGGCGCACTTACGCAATCGTCTCAAAATCTCCATTGGAAACGACCCGAACGCGCCACAGAATTCGCAGATAATTGGCTTTGAACACTCATTTCGCGAACCAATGATAGTGGCGCCGGTATAAGTGCTTGTATATAAGTGGTTTACAGGATTGCTGCGCCTGCCTGTGGAGCAGGAAGTCCTTGGTTCGAATCCAAGCGTCGGTAGTTCATATCCCCCTACAGGTCAGAGACTTACGGGAGATCATCCTCCTGCAGTGTCCAATTATTAGACCGTATTGTAACTGCTTTTCGAAGACTCCCTATGGCACTGCATGGATACATAGGCATTGTTCTTGGCGCGTAACCCCCTCTACCGCCTATTCACGTCATCGTTGCCAGCCACTGGCTCCTCTTTGCCCGCCGTTTGGCATGTAGCTTGCAATCCGTGTAACCAAGGATTTGGGTCAATCAGCGCGGAAAACCAGTCGAGTCCGGAGGATTTCCAGACGGTGCTATGGATTTCGAGACGACACAACCTTCTTTATTGTCGCGTGTCCGCGACCCGTCGAACCAAGCTGCTTGGCGGGAGTTTGATGGCAAGTACCGCGAGTTGATCTTACGTTACTGCCGGGCCAAGAGTCTGCAGGCTTCAGATGCGGAAGATGTTCGGCAGATTGCCATGACAAACCTGGCCAAGAGCCTACGGTCCTTTGAATACAACCCAGCCCGCGGCCGATTTCGTTCCTATCTGGGGCAAGTCGTACGAAGCGCCATTTCCAAACATTCTTCGCGTCCACAAGTCAAAGCAAGAGCGCTAGATAGTGTAGTGCTTGCCACGATCGAGGCGTCACCTTCGGACGTTGAGGATCCCGTTTGGGAGCAGGAGTGGATTCGGCATCATTACAGGCTGGCCATGCAACAGGTGCGGGCAACTTTCGACCCGCGAAGCGTTGATGCTTTTGACCGCCTCTTGGCAGCTGAGTCAGTTTCTCAAGTCGCTGAAGCGATTGGCCTGTCGACGCAGGCGGTACACAAGATAAAACAGCGTGTCCGCGATCGGTTGAAAGAAATCATTGCCCGGCAGATTCGCGAAGAGGACAACCCGGATGGGCGACAGCCAAGTACATAACCCAAACGGTACCGAAAACGCCGTTCCGGATTCATTTGGTTTGGACAGCGCAGCTGGCGAGTGGATAGACCGTGTTCGTGAGGCGGAAACGCCAGCGGTTTTGGGAAGCATCGGCGCCTATGAGCTGATCGAAGAAATCAGTCGAGGCGGTCAAGGTATTGTCTATCGAGCGCGCCAGCCGGGGACCAAACGCGAAATCGCCGTCAAGCGAATGCTCGCGGGTTCTTTCGCCACTGCTGCTGCGAAAGCTCGGTTCGCCCGCGAAGTGGAATTGGCTGCGGGGTTAAACCATCCCAACATTGTAACAGTCTTCGGCATCGAGATCGTTGACGCACAACCCCTTCTCGCCATGGAATGGATCGACGGCGTTTCGCTGGATGAGTGGGCGAAAGGGGTGGATGACCAAAGGCGTTCCTGTCGGGAAGTTGCCGGGATTATGCGATCCGTGTCTGGAGCGGTTCACCACGCCCACCAGCGTGGCATTATTCATCGTGACCTCAAGCCCTCAAATATCTTAGTCGACGCTGAAGGAAGACCGCGCATCCTCGATTTTGGACTTGCCCGGTCGGTAGGTGGGGAACAAGTCGGGGCCACTGCCGTGACGATGACTCAGCAGTTCGTCGGTACGCCGGCTTTCGCCTCGCCCGAGCAGGTCCGAGATGGGGCGGCCAATCTTGATGTCCGGACGGATGTCTATTCGCTGGGCGTCATTTTTTACCAATCACTTACAGGGAAAATGCCCTATGAAACAATGGGCAGCCTTTCCGACATTCTGCACAACATCGAACAAGTGGAACCCCAAAAACCATCGTCGAATTGCGAGCATGTCGATCGCGACGTTGACGTTATCGTGCTCAAAGCGCTTGACAAGGATCCCGATCGTCGCTACCAATCTGCCGCAGAATTGGCTCAGGATATTGGTCGATACCTCGCCGGGGAGCCGGTGCTCGCCCATCCACCTAGTACACTCTATCAGCTACGCAAGACGGTCAAAAGAAATCGTCTGCCATTCCTGTTGACAGCCATCGTTTTTGTTGTTGTGGCCGCTTTTGCCATCACCTCGACATACCAGGCGTCTCGAATTGCGAGAGAGCGTGATATCGCTCGTGACGAAGTGAGGAAAGCCAATGCCATCAACGATTTCCTGGTACGCATGGTTGGTTCGGCTGATCCTCGGCGAGAGGGAAAGGATGTTCTCGTTGTCGATCTGCTATCGGATGCCGCGCGAAAAGTCGACTCGTCTTTCGCTAACCAGCCCGCAGTCCAAGCTCAAATTCTCGAAACGCTCGGGAACACCTATCGTAGTTTGGGGCTTTTCGACGATGCGTCTATCCATCTGACGAAAGCGTTGAAGATCGCAAGGGAGACTCGGGGAAACGAGCATGTAGATACTTTGGGGATGATGCAAAGTTTTGGCGGCGTGCTTGCAGACATGGGAGAATGGAACGAAGCAGAGCGCATCTATCGTGATTGCCTGAGCATGTCCAAACGAACACTTGGGGATGACGCGTATGGCACGCTGTCGACAATGAACAGTCTGGCATCGCTGCTGCAGCAAAAGGGCGATTTCGAAGAAGCTGAAAAACTGTACCGTGACGGACTCGAATCGTACTCAAGACAGAATGGGACGGACAACCCCGTTGCATTGCAATGGCTCAACGGTTTGGCCTCTCTCGTTCGTGCTGCAGGTAGGCCCGTAGAGGCAGAGCCAATGTTGCGTCAGGTCGTCGACGCACAGCGCGCGTTGCTTCAACCAAACCATCCGGAGCTCTTGGATGCACTCAATAACCTGGGTGACTTGCTTTGCGATTTGAATCGACTGAAAGAAGCGGAACCTATTCTTCGCGAAGCCTTCGAGGGTCGAAAAGGGGCGCTCGGCGCAACGCATCCCAACACGATCGAAAGTCTAAACAACCTCGCTACCCTGCTGCGTGAACAACGTCGGTTTAGTGAAGCGGAGCCGCTTTTTCGGCAGGCATACAAGATCAATCGAGAGGTGCTGGGGGGCGATCATCCACAATCCGTAGCTGCAACAAACAATCTCGCCCACGTTTTCAAACTCGAAGGAAAGCTCGAACAGGCTGAGCCGTTGTACCGGCAAAACATTGATGTCGCCAGGCGTGTCTTGGGTGACGATCATCCCAATACGCTCGGTGCAACGAGCAACCTCGCCGGCCTGCTACGAACCCAAGGGAAATCAGCAGAGGCAGAGGCGCTCTATGCGGGTATTGTACTACGCGGAAAAGCAGCGCTGCCAGAAGGCCACTGGCTTGTTGCTGCCTTTCAAAACGGACTGGGAATGTGCCGGTATGATCAAGCGAAATATAGCGAAGCAGAAAAACCCCTCTTGGAAGCCTGTGATACGATGACGGCTTCATTCGGACGCGATCATCCACGGGCAACCATGACCTGTCAGAACATCACCAAGCTCTACGAAGCATGGGCCAACGCAGCTCCTGGCGACAACGTGCCGGAAAAAGCTGCGGCGTGGCGGGCCAAACGTGATGCCACCAAACCGTAATCCTCTCTGGCTAAATCCTTTTCAAAATGTGATCTGGCAATAGTCGTTTCTTATGCCCGTTCTTAGTGAATTTCGGCTTGGTTGGCCTTGGCATGCGCGAGTTTTCCGTTTGATTGCTCCGGCATGAACGGTTGTCGACCGCCACGCGGTGTCTGCAATTCAACTTTTTCCGCTCCCTGTTCAAAAAAAATTATCAAGAGCGTCCAAATCATCTTCGCGCCGGGCTATTTGCTGTGTCGAGGGCAATTCTGGTTGAGTGTCATCAACCAAGCCCAAGGAAAGAACGGTTATTTCATATGCCTTACTGAGGGAGTTTCGCAATGTCTAAACGGCAAAAGAGTCTTTCACATGCGATCGACGCAGGTGTTCGCCGGCGGGAATGCCATCGCCCCCACCGGTAGCCGTCCGCGCGGATTGAGCGTGGGCGCTGCAAACCAGGGATCCCAATCGGTCAAACCGCGCCGGCGTTTGCACTGAGAATTCGCACCTGCGGTTAGCGGCAGGCGCGGACGGACGGTGGAAATGACACACTCGGTTGACGTGGCGGCGGCCCGACGTGTTCGAGAATCCTGCCGAGCCCATTTGGCGTCCGTCGCAGGTTTCGACCGGGCCAAACTTCGTCGAAGTGGGCGACTCTCGCGAAGGCGTGCGGAGCGAAAGAACGGCAGGTCGGAGACAAACGGATTCCAGCAATGCGTGCGTCCATCGACGCGAACGGGATCGCACCTGCCAGGGGTGCCCGAGCGGACTCGAACCG
>JAJDEA010000102.1 GCA_029260035.1 Phycisphaerae bacterium | reverse complement strand
CCGTAATCGTGCAGGTAGCCAGTTCGCAATCATTCAACGTCGAAGGCGTGCTCTGGGCACCCGTTGCCGGATCACAGCACGTCGTGTTCGAGTTGAAGATCGGTGCTTCGTCATTGAAGCAAACACCAGCCACACAGTTGTCCTGCGTACATGCGTCGCCATCATCGCAGGTGGTATTGTCGAGACACCCAACACATGGCGGCCCAGCCGGCGGGCAAAGTTGATTGATGTCGAATAGAACGAACCCCGGGAAGTTCGCATCTATACAGGTTTCAGCCGTCTGGTTTTCTACACATCCTTCGCCTCCGGGAGACCCAATACCGAAGCAGCAGCGACCGGTCTCAATCACGATGAACGCAGGATTGAGCGCGTCGAACGGGAACGTAGCCGAACCATCAGCAATCGTGACAACATCCTTATCACTAAGGAAGGTGACCAACGGATCCTGCAGGAAACCGATTTCGTAGGTCCCCGCTGCACCAGCCGGGATGTCCAGACGCAACGTACCGCCGTAGAAACGGGCGCCGTTGTTACTGTTGCCACCACCCGCGTTCGACACCAACAGGTATTCGTAGTTGATGTCCGGGAAAGCGACCTGCGCCGTAGGAGCCGGAACCTGGCCACTCATGGCAAATTCTGGGACCTCTACAGCCGGGCCGTCTGCCGGATTCGGCCCACCGCAGGGCGGATCAATGCCATTGGCCGCGCCACCTTCACGATCGCTGAACAGGCAACGCGATGCGTTGATATAGCCGCCATTGTTAAACGTGCCAGCCGTAAAGCCAAGAGGCTCGAGCTGTGCACCAATGCCATTGTCAAAACCCAACCCCGCGAGTCCACATGCCGGACACCCAGGAGTCGTCAGACCGTTGATTTTCCATTGGGCGGTACCAAGCTGACGACCTGGGTCGTTCGTATCCCACACCATATGGGTCTCAACCTCAACGAGCACACCACCGCCTGTCAGCGTAATGGTGTCGTTGGGATTGAGCGTTGAGCTGATCGGCCCTGGTGCGACATATCCAGGCCCACCAGCATTCGTCGTGCCGCGCGTCGGCGCGATGACGTTACTATAGCTACCCGTCGCGAACAGCTGCGGCGTGAACAAGCCGACAAAAACCGCCGTCAAGAAAAGCCTGATAAACCGACTGGGAGTTGTTTCACTATTCATCATTACGCCCCTTCCTCCTCACGCAGATTCAACAATCATCAAGTCAGCACCTATTCACGATCACGGTGCGGCCAAATTGACACTTTACTATCATACCAAGACAGAGGCACCAGGTCACGAGAATTATGGCCGGTAATAGCTGAATCTGTCGCTATTGCGAAAATGGAGGGAACAGTTCATAAGTGCTTGTGCAAGAACGAGTTGCGAAGATGAATCGTCACGAACCGGATAATAGAAAGAGCACAAACGTACCTGACACGGCAATGACCGCCCCCATGACCGCCCGGGCGGAGATTCGCTCCTTGTGGATCCATACCGCAAAAGGAAGGATGAAAATGGGTGCGAGCGAACAAAGCGACTGCGCGACACCAACCGGCGCTCGGTCAGCCGCGACAAGTGACATCCAAACGCCGAGAAACGGGCCTACAACAGCGCCGCCGAAAGCAAACGCTACGCCTGCGTAGAAAGAACTGGGCCGGTCGGCTTGAGTACAACCTTGATCGCCACGTTTTCGATAGCTTCGCAATAAGACAAGCGGAGCCATACCGCACCCTGCAAAGACCATTCTGATCAACGTAGCGGTTTGCGGGGCCATTATTTCGTCAGCAGGAAGCAGACCATGCCCCATGCCCTTCTTGCTGAGCATCAATCCGCCCGCCTGACACGCCGCAGCGAGCAATGCAAGCACATAACCTCGCATATGCACGTTCTTCTGGTTTTTCGTGTCATTGCTCTGTCTTTCCCTCACGACCCACGCGACGCCCAACACTGTCATGGCAATCCCCAGGGACGATCCAATCCCCAACGTCTCATCCATGGCCAGCCAACCGAATAGCGCCGCCCACAGAGGAGATGTCGTCATAATGAGCATCGCACGTCTCGGCCCGATATGAACGAATGCGGTGAAGAGTGCCTGATCGCCAATCGTCAATCCAACCAGGCCTGAAAATGCGAGGTAGAATACCTGCGTAGCGCTTGCACTGGGTATCCAGAATCCGTTGAAAAGCCTGTGCGTCGTGGCAAGAAGCAAGATGGCCATCGAAATGCGAAGCGCGTTGAGTACCGTCACACCCAGCCGACGGGCAGCCGCTGAGAAGAAAAGCGACGTAGCGGTCCAAAGTGCTGAGGTCGCAAGCCCGGCGAGTGGTCCGATGTAGGATTCCATGCTGTTGTCACCCTCATTCGCGTCCGAGACGTTCCCCACATCGACACTGCTCAAAAGCAGTGGCACACGGTTTGGTGTTGACCGTTATCCGAAAACTGGAGTATGGCGATCCACTAGGGTGCCACATCCCAGGCATTTTCTATATGCACAATCATGCCGAACACGTCGTCACAATCCTGCCCTACTTCCGCTCGTCTGTGAAGATCAGGAAAGTTCACGCTGCAATAGTGCCGGTGATCGGCTTCGCTTCGCCAGAGCGTGCAAACGAGAAACTGCGTTTCGTCTTCGAGATGTCGATTGAACGCCCCGGCCAGCATCCCCCCTGATGATGCCATGCCCGGGTTCCATATGCTCTGTTGCACCTCAATAAAATGATCAAAACGACTGGGCTTTACCCGACAATGCGCGATCCGTATGAGACCGGCGTCTTCGATTGACTCGGATAGGCTCCCTCGCTCTCCCGGCATGGGAAGAACCATCTGCCAACGATCCACATGACCACTACTGTAGGTTCCCTTCTGCCCGTTCACGTCGAATACCGAATCATGCACCTCACTCATGAACCTGTCGTAACTACCAACGTCTTGCCAGCAGCCAAGAATGACTGCCTTATCGGCGTCACCGTCCAACCAGCCGCCGACCTGCCCGGCGAATCCCGGCTGCCCCGCCAGCGCACGCCACTCCTGCTGTCCTTGCGAGAATTGTGTTTTCTTGTCGGCGAGTACATCGCAGACAATTCGTTTCACGATCAAGATGACGTCTCCATCTAATTTTAGTCGAACGATGAACCCGCTTAACCCTTTTTTCATCTACAGAGCGGATCGCTTTTTCAAGAACCCGTTCAATCGAAAAGACTCCGGCCCATGTCACAACATCGAACAGCGGTTGACAATGTACGGCAAGAACCCATGATAAGAAACCTGTAGATTCCTTAACGTAATCGTTCCGAATGGAGGTTTTGAATGACATCACTGATTCCAGTTTTCACCATCGCACTCATTTCATTGAGTGTCTTGCTGGCCAGCCCGGCTCGTGCGGGAGGCGCCGACTCTCCGAAATCGATCTACGACTTCACGGTAAAGAACATCGACGGGAAAGACGTCAAACTCACCGATTACTCCGGCAAGGTCTTGATGATCGTCAACCTTGCCAGCCAGTGAGGACTCACCGGCCCACAGTACTCCGGTCTGGAGTCATTACACAAGAAATACAAAGAACAAGGTTTTGAAGTGCTGGGCTTTCCGGCTAACAATTTTGCCAACCAGGAGCCTGGCTCCAATTCGGACATCAAGACGTTCTGCCGAAAAAAGATGAAGGCTGAATTTGACTTGTTCGCAAAAATTTCCGTAGCGGGCGATGACCAGACACCGCTCTATCAATATCTAACCAAGCACGCCGACACAAGCATCGCGGGCAAAGTCGAATGGAACTTTCAAAAATACCTGGTTGACCGTACGGGCAAGATTATCGCCAAGTTTGGGCCGCGCACACTGCCTACTGATGCCAAAGTGACGTCCTTGGTCGAGAAGGCACTCGCCAAAAAATAGGACTATGGCCCATGACCGGATTGTTGCCTCCATCGCGTCGCGATTTTCTCGCATCGACTAAAATGACGTGTGGTGCGCTCGCGATGTTCGGTACGTTTCCATCCATCGGACGCGGAGCCGACGATCCAGAAGAAGCAACAACAACTGGTGAATCGACGGTCAAGCCGGAGTTTCCTGCACAGGATCGAGAGGCGGTTAGGGAAATAGTCATCGCCTCACATGGACGATACGAGCGCGTGAAAGAACTTGTAACGGCGCGTCCTGCCTTGGCGAAAGCAGCTTGGGATTGGGGTTTCGGTGATTGGGAAACCGCGCTCGGCGCCGCGTCACACACGGGGCAGGGCAAAATCGCAAGACTGCTGATCGAACACGGCGCCAGGCCAGACCTTTTCACTTTCGCCATGCTTGGAGAATTGGAAGTCGTAGAGCATTGCGTCAAGGCCATGCCGGGTGTTCAACGAATACATGGCCCGCACGGAATTACACTACTCCAAAACGCGCGCAATGGGAGTCGAAACGAACGCAACTCTGATGAACACCGAAAGAAAGCACAGACGGTTGAGGAATTCCTAGAGTCCCTCGGTAACGCCGATCTCGGTGCGGAAAACCTAAAGACATCGGATGCGGAGAAAAAAGCCTACGTCGGTCGTTACGTTTTCGGTCCAGGTCCAGACGATACATTTGAAGTACTGCAGAATCGTCGCGGAATGCTCGCAATCCGGCGCGGGGAAGGCACCTCGCGGGCACTTCACAGAGTCGAGCCACACGCCTTTGCTCCAGTCGGTGCACATGCGGTGCGAATCCGCTTTGACATGATAGCAAATCGCGCGGCATCATTGACGATTCACGATCCCATTCCACTCGTCAAGGCAACACGTACTCGCTAGATTTTTCACCAAGAAGCTGATCGTTGGGGTATTTGCGATGATTAGACGCGGGCGAATATCGCAGCGGCGTCATGGCCGGTGAATCCAGTGGACAGCTTCAAAGCGACATTGACCGGCCGTTCGGTACGCTCGGTCACGAGCGGAACAGGAATTCTTACGCGGGTAGGATCGCTGTGCAACGTAGCCGGTACTTCCTGATGTTTCATGCACAAGAACATGGCGATCAGTTCTGCAATACCACTAGTGGCCAGCAGGTGACCGAAGTTCGGCTTGAACGCCGTCGCAACGGCTCGCTTGGCTTGGCCTTCTAATGCGCTCTCCAGACAATTGGCCTCATATCCATCCGAAAGCGGTGTCGCAGCGCCGTGAGGGATAACCAAGTCAATCTGCGAAGGGGATACGTTCGCGCGACCCATCACGTTCTGAACACACTTCCCCAGCCGACCGGAGCGAACATCCGGAATCGTTTGCTTCCAACCTTGATGAGCCATGCACCCGCCCAGGTATCTTCCATAAATCTCGGCGCCACGCGATTCAGCTGACTCGGCAGATTCCAGGACAATCGCAGCTGCTCCTTCCCCGACGAAAAAGCCGGGCGACTGCGGATCGAAAGGCATCATTTCGCCCGTCTTGCTATACAAATCGAGGTTACGGAACCATTGAAGTCTAACGCCTGTCTCAAAAGCTTCGCCACCGGCGACGATCATTGCATCGGCCGCTCCGGATCGAATCTGCTGTGCCGCAGCTTCGACAGCAAATGCTCCCGACGTACACGCGTTGTGCAGGCTTGTTGAATTGCCGTGCAATTGAAATCGCTTACCAATCAGGTGAACAAAGACGAAAGGCTGCATGCTGTAAAAGGCGGGAGCAAGTAAATCAAAGAGCTTCGGCGGGCCAGCTGTCGGCGGCGGCGAGCCAGCCATTTGAAAAACTCGAGCTACTGCCGTTTCAACACCCGGCGCCTCAAAAGCCTGAATCACACCGATGTTGTTCTCACTCGCGTCATATTCCAGCGAAGCATCCGCAAGCGCCAACTCAATCGCAAGCATCGTATACGCCAAGTCGCGGTATTGCGCCGCCTGTTGAGTTTCCAAGAACGCCAAGTGCTCGCCTAACCCAGCCACATCTTCAACGGGCGGCATCGACGCAATCGCTAATTCACACGACTCCTGCACGTCCACAACCACTTCCCGGCCGCGGACGTTAGATCGACCAGCCTGCAACGCCGACCAAAGCTCATTTGCACCGACACCAATCGATGTCACAGGCCCCAGCCCCGTAATGACTACCTCTCGTGACGACATGCAGACATCTTTCCTGAAAACATACGGTTAGAAGCCAGCAAGCTACTCGCTCAAGTTCAGATTGGCAACCAAAGGGGCAGTTGACGCGTACTTCATGGACGTGGCAAAATCGGCGTGCGGATCCAGTGCATCAGGCAGCGGCGAAAATGACACTACTATTGTAGCCACCAAAGCCAGCGGAATTGTTCATGGCAAATTGGATAGGCTTAGAGCGAGGCTTTCCCATGACCGGATCAAGCGCGCAAGGTTGAAGGATTTGCTCTAGATTCCAAGTGGGTACGATCATCTTGTGTTCAATGGAGAGAATACAACAGGCAGCTTCGATCGCAGCGGCGGCCCCCATGGTATGACCCGTCAGCGCCTTAACAGAACTAAACGCAACACCCTCGGGAAAACATTGTTCCATCACCTTTACTTCGATGGCGTCATTTTGTGGGGTTCCCGTCCCGTGAGCGCAAACGTATTCGATTTCGCTCGGAGTCAAACCCGCGTCATCGATTGCGCCTTTCGCCGCGCGCGTCAATCCGTCGCCGTCGGGATGAGGGCGGGTTGGATGGTAACACTCACACGCAACCGACGCACCCGCAATGCGTGCTCTGATGCGCACACCGCGCGCACGGGCATCTGACTCTCTCTCCATGACGAAGACCGCAGCGCCCTCTCCGACGAACAGGCCATCGCGCCGCGTATCAAAAGGCATGCATTTTTCCTCAGCCATAACTCGCAGCCGCATGAACCCGACAAACGCAAGCCAACTAAACCCATCCGCCCCGCCTGCGATCGCGATATCGCAAGAGCCATCCAACAGTTGTCGTTTGGCACGTTCGATCGCAAGATTTCCTGCGGCACAAGCGCCATACAAGTCTAACGCTGAGCCATTGAACCCGAGATCATCTCGTACTCTTCTTGCGATAGATCCCGGCTTGCCAACCATAATTCGATGCATGTGCTTGTCGTTCAGCCAGTCAGAATCCGGAGCGCTTATGCAATCCTCGATGAACTGCGTCTCCCCCATGGTCGTTCCAACAGTGACAGACACACGCGCATCGCGGATATTCTCGTGGACCAATCGGGCGTCCTGTTGAGCCTGTCTTGCGGCAGCAAGCGCCAATGCAGAAGCTCGGCCGATCGAGGCTAAGTCTTCAACGGGCTCTTTAACCTGGCACGCAAGGCGCCTGGAAAGGTCATTCGTATCGAAACCCCGAACCGGCGCAGCACCTGATTCGCCGTTGCACAAGGACCGCCAAAACGATTCTTCGTCACACCCTACAGGTGACATAACCCCCATGCCGGTAATAACCACCGATTCGCTCATGACAAATGAACCTAATGCAGTGTTGAAATGAACCCCAGACGGGCAACCGAAGTTTTTGCAGAATCATCGCTTCAGAGTGACATTGTTCAGGCAGTATTCACGCTACGCAGCAGCCATTTTTTCTCGCATCATTTCGAGAATATCGTTTAGGCTGCCTACACGCTGAATGACATCTTCAGGCAATTCCTTCTGAAGAATCGACTCGATGGTCGCAATCATGTGAACCGCATCAAGTGAATCAAGCCCGATCTCCGAGAAAGGCTTTGTTAAATCAATGTCATCCACTTCCACGTCAATCGTTTGCCCTACCCATTCAAGAATCTCGGCTCTTGCTGATTGATATCTATCCATTCTCCGGCCCTTTCCTTAGGATGTTCTCGCTGACAGTGACAAACTTGCAGCATCAATCTTCTTGACTACCCCTGCCATGGGATATTGTATTTCCCGATCCAGCCATGTCGTAACCTGTTCACGCCAGCGCAAATACTTGTCTTCCTGCCCATCGGCTCGAACCTGAAGCTCAACTCGATCGCATTCGCGAATTGACGCAAATGCAGCTAAGCTAACATCAGAATCAACATCACTCATATACTGTTGAAACTGATCCACATCGTTTATCGATCGCGCCTTCATTGCAAAACACATACCAAGATGAAAATCATTACGCCATTCATCCGGCATTGCTTCCGCAAGCTCCTGCGCTTTGCTGATTCGATCTGGATTCACAAAAACAGACGCAAGGCCAATACCTGCGGCAGCGTCCTTTGCATATGGCCCCAGCTTTCGCACTTGTTTAATCAACTCACTTGGATTCGCCAGATACCGGAAATACAATGCTCTTCCGACCCCCTGGTATGCGGCGTTTCGCGCATAACCTGGAAGTTTATCAAGGCGATGCAAAGCGGCACGGTCTTTGGGTGCATCGAAGAAGGCAAACTTGAACCCATACCCGTCGAAGCATAAGTATCGATGAAGCGGGTCAAGACCATACGTCAGACGCATAAGTCGTTCAGTTGAATGCTTTTGCATTCCCGACCAAAACCCAAGACCGACATAATACAAGTATCGAAACTCGGGCCTGGCTTTGACTACGGTTTCTTCAAACGACGAAGAATCAAACCGAAACAACTGCCTGAGTGTATACCCCATCGCAACGCCTTCTTCGGCAAAGGGACGGTAGAGCGAAGGTTGCAGACGGCAAGAAGCCTCGACTCCACAGAGGTCCGACTTCGTAATCATGGCATTGAAGCCTCGCGCGAAAGCGCCGAGTACGTTGTTCACCCGGTCAACATCTTCGGTTTCCGTGACTTCCAACCCAAGCCGTCCGACGGTCATCCTTGATGGACGAATCGCAAACAGCCCGAAAGCAGTCTTTCGCCAGCCGGCAACTGCGACCAACAATGCGAGCAATCCACCGCAGAGGAGAACCGCCCAGACTCCGAAAGATAATGACAAGAACGTCATTCGATTAAGCCGTCAAAAACAAGAATTGTGCTCCAGCCCACAGCATACGTCGCTAGCGCAGTCGGCACGAGTTAAATGCTCTGGTATGGACGTATTAAGCATCGGTTCTACACGCCCATATTCAGACATAAGTGGTGACACACCATTATATCGTGTGCGTCCCGGTATTTATAGAGAAAAACCGGCCCGGTTTGACACAGGAAGGAAGAATTGCCTCAATTCCCACGCGTGCAGCAGCCCTGAAATGGCCAACCCGCACACGATTTCCACTCGGCGTGCCGCGCAAAGCCCTTCGGTCGCCCACACTATCAGCCTTCACCCCTGAAAATGCTCTACTCTTTCTTTAGGGATCGAATCGGCTTTTTTGAAAGAATGGCTCAAAACAGCAATACACATTAGACGAGAATGCTATAGCATTTCGACCTGAAACGTAGCGTATCGCCGACACACTTTCGCATTTTGAATGGTTTGGATCAACCTTGCATCGCTTAAGCGCATTTTCGATTCGCCACCCGGCAGTGGTCCTTACTCTTGGAGTGCTCTTGACCTGCGCAGCTGCGCCGGGCCTCTTGCGTCTCAAGATTCGAACAGACGGCCATGCGCTGATCCCCCCCGATGCGCAGGCCATCGAAGTGGATCAACAACTTCGAGAGAAATTCCACCAGGAAGATCCGGTCATCTTGTTCCTGACGTCGAACCACGAGCTTGGCGTGTTCAATGCAGAAACGCTCCAACTCGTGGAAGACTTGTCGGCCGATCTTGCCAAACTGAGAGAAGTTCGCCCGCAAGACGTATTCAGTCTTGCAACAGAACACGGCCATCGTGTCAAGCCGGGGACGCTGAACTTTCGGCGGTTTCTGGACCCCGTTCCGCAGTCGCGCGAGGACCTATTACGGCTGCGCGACGATCTTCGCGCCATTAAACTATATGGCGGAACACTTGTTTCCACCGACGAACGATCAACCGCTGTCATGGTTGGCGTTCCTCGTTCGAGAGAACGGTCTGAGTTTTTGAACGAAATTCATTCGATCGCTCGCGCGAGACAAGACAAATCGACCAACATCCGAATCATCGGGGCGCCGGTCGCGGAATCTTTGCTGGGCACACACCTGCTTCAAGACCTCGGCGTACCAAGTCAGGTTCTTGGCGAATCGGCTGATCTGACAGATATGGGAGAACCAACGCAGTCCCCAACGAGTTTGCACAAAATCTCAACGTATCTCGCTGAGAAGGTGGGCCTTGTCCCCGTTGCAATTTTCGTCATGTTCGTCATCTTTGCCATCAGCTTCAAAAACCTAACAGCTGCGGCACTACCTTTGATGGAAGTCGGCGCGTGTCTCGTGTTTGTCTTTGGCCTGATGGGCTACCTGGACATACCGGTCTATCTAACGATCGCCGTTATGCCCGTCATTCTCACGGCCATCGGCGTTGCCGACGAAATTCACATTTTCTCTCGATATCGGGAGCATCTGCGCGACCACCCAACACAGCACGCCTCCATCACCGTTCGCAACACCATGCACGAGTTGGCATCTCCCGTGTTCAAAACATCCGCAACGACGGCTATCGCATTTTTATCGTTTGCACTCTCGCCAATTCGCCCGGTGCAAGCATTTGGGGCGTTTACAGCTATCGGCGTAGTATTTTGTATGGCTTGGTCCTTGACCGTCATACCCGCGACACTATCTATCGCACCAAAGAGTTGGTTTTGCGAGTCCCGGATGCTGCAAAGCTCTCTGTTAAGAAACCCGATTCATTCATTGGTTCCGATTATCATATCGCTTGCCAGGAAGCGCGTCGTCATCATTTGCCTCGCCCTAGCCATTTTGGTTTTGTCGATCGCGGGAAGTCTACGCATCGCCGTACAAGACAGTTGGATCGATGGTTTCGCGGAGCAAAGCCCACTCCGCCAGGCCATGGAAGAATTCAACACTCAGTTTTTGGGCATGCATACCCTTTTTATCGAAGTCGACGCCGGAAACCAAACCTGGCAGGGAAAGCTCCGCGGCGATTCGATCGACAGAAGTGCCATCACACTATCATCGTCCGTTGTAGCCAATGCCCAAAGCCTTGTGGGTTGTCGTATTCGTGTTTTTCACCCCCGAGGCGCGAACCCGCAGCGCCTACCGCCTAGAGAACGCCGTCGCTACCATTGGGAAAGCTGGATCACTGCTGCCACCCTTTCGGGCGAAGCCATTCAGCTGACCTGCATGAAGAATCACAGTACGCCGAAAGTGATGATGCGACTCTCAGACGACGACGTTGTTCAGTTTGAGATTCTTTCCGAGCCGATGAAAAATCCTGACATGTTGCGTCGGATAGACGATTTTGAAAGCGTCGTTCGTTCGAAGAAATCATTGGCGGTCGGGGGTGTTGTCGGGGTTACGGATTTTTTGAAAACAACAAACCTGATGAGTTACGGCTTGCAGGAAAGCGAGCGCCGCATTCCTGATGCTGTCGATCGGATAGCCTGGCTGTGGACGCAGTATGAACGTATCCGTGGGCGTGAGCGAATGGAGCAGGTTGTCAGCGCTGACTACAGCCAGGCACTGGTAACCGTTTTTCTAAAAAACGCCAACTTCGCCGACACCGCCCAATTGATCCAGGAAATCAAAGAGTACGCGCAAACAAACTTCGCACCCGCAGGCATTTCCATCCGCATGGGCGGAGACGTGGCGGTTAGCCAGACGCTCATCGAGGCCATTGTTACGACACAGACCCGCTCTCTACTTATCTCACTTGTTGGGATTTGGCTCGTAACGACGATCTCATACGCATCGCTAAAACTGGGCCTCCTGTCCGTACTCCCCTGTGCAATCGCCGTACTTGTCAACTTCGGCGTGATGGGGGCCATCGGGATGCCGCTCGGCGTAGCGACGTCTATGTTCGCATGCATGACACTTGGCATCGGCGTGGATTATGCGATTCACTTCCTTTCCCGCTACCGAATAGCGATACGTGAAGGACGTGAACCCAGCGCAGCCATTGCAGACTCGATCCAACGAACAGCGCCAGCCATCATTGTCGATGCTCTGGGCGTCGGATTGGGTTTCGGCGTCCTTGTATTGTCACAAGTTCCCGCCAATGCCCGATTGGGAGGCCTGGTAATCCTCAGCATATTTGGCTGTCTCGTGATGACCCTTTGGCTGCTCCCAGCCTTGCTGGGACTGGGCATCCGTAACACCAAGAACTTAGCCGCGGAATAGCTATTACTCGAGATTGCGTAATTCAATTTTCTGCGGGAAACGCAAGATCATGGCATGTTGCTCATACGTCTTGTCCGACCAACTTGAGAAATGCTGCTTCGTCGATCGTCTCCACGCCAAGATCGCGCGCTTTATCCAGCTTGGAACCAGGCTTGTCGCCATAGACGACAAGGTCTGTCTTCTTGCTGACACTACCCGTCGGTTTTCCTCCCAATTTCTTGATTAGGTCTTGGACTTCTTTGCGGCTGAAGTTTTCAAATGACCCGGTCACGACGACGGATTGGCCCGCCAACAACAGATCGCCAGCCTGTTGCCGTTTGGGCTGAGCCATGTTGACGCCCGCCTTGGTTAGCTGGTCGATCGTTCGTTTCCCCGCGTCGCTATCGAAGAAGTTACGAATGCTGGCCGCCATCTCCGGACCAATTCCATCGACTTCGATCAGATCCTCATTCGTCGCCTCCCTCAATGCCTCCATCGTCTCGAAATAATCCGCTAAGATTTCAGCAGTACTCGCGCCGACATGACGAATATTGATCGCGGCCATCAGGTGGGACAGCGGTTGTTTCTTGCTTTGTTCGACTCCGTCGAGCAGTTTTTGAACGCTCTTTTCTCCCATTCCATCAAGTGCTTCCATCTTGGCACGATCAACTTCAAGCCCATAGAGATCAGCATAATCATGAACAAGATTCTCGTCGACGAGTGTTTCGATAAGGACTTGGCCAGCTCCCTCGATGTCCATTTGATTTCGGCCCACAAAGTGAATGAGTCGTTCCTTCAACTGCGCTGGGCACGACGGATTGATGCATCGAATGTACACGCCGCCTTCGTCCTGCTCAACTTCACCTTGACACACCGGACATTTCTTCGGTCGCACAATTCGCTTTGCCGACTCCGGGCGATTCTCTGTGACAACTTCCACAACTTGCGGAATAATTTCGCCAGCCTTCTCAACAACAATCGTATCTCCCACGCGCACGTCCAATCGATCAACCTGATCGAAATTGTGAAGTGACGCGTGTCTGACAACGGTCCCTGACAGGCTAACGGGCTCCATGACCGCGCGAGGCGTGATAGTCCCTTGCTTTCCCACTTGAAAATCGACACCCAACAAAATGCTCTCCGCATGTTCCGCGGCGAACTTATAGGCAATGCACCATCGCGGGTACTTACTTGTCGCGCCGAGGACTTCGCGATGTTCAAAGGAATCAACCTTTATCACCAAGCCGTCCGTCTCATAGGGCAAGCTGTGCCGTCGTTCATCCCATTCGGCGAGCTTACGAATCACATCATCAATCGACTTGACAACAACGCGATAGGGGCTGATTGGGACGCCCCAACATGCCAGCATCTCGAACAATTCTTCATCCGTAGCTGCGGACATCGGTTCGATTCGACCAAAGCCATGCGCGACGAATTGCAAACCTCTACCCTCAATGTTCTTCGGATCAAGCTGCTTTAATGAACCAGCGGTGGCATTTCTAGGATTAGCAAAGACAGGTTCGCCCGACTCTTGCCGCTGTTTGTTGAAACGCTCAAAATCGGCCGTCGGCCAAGCAATCTCGCCGCGAACCTCGAGAAGAGATGGTACGTCGTCACCCAATAGTTTCAGCGGAATGGAACGGATCGTCTTGGCGTTATGCGTAATGTCATCGCCGGTCCTGCCATCGCCCCGTGTTGCAGCAAGCTTCAACTCACCAGCTTCGTACTTAAGGGAAACCGCAACGCCATCAACTTTCGGATCCACAACGTATCGGTACGCATCATCATCAAGCCCTTTGCAGACCCGGCTGTCGAAATCACGAAGCTGTTGTTCGTCGTAGGTGTTATCCACGGAGAGCATCGGCACCGCATGAGCTACATGCACAAAGCCGGCGATAGGCAGCCCCCCAACACGCTGGGTTGGAGAATCGGGCGTAATCAACTCAGGGTGATTGTCTTCGAGCGTGCGCAACTCGCGAAGGAGCGTGTCATATTGCCGATCCGTTATGCTAGGCTCAGCCAATACATAGTACCGATGATCATGCTCGCGGATTTCGGCTCGCAGTTTGGCAATTCGATTTTCTTCAGCCTTCGCCATGTGGTCATTATGGTACGGGTCCACCTTATTTGGCAAATGCAAATCGAAATGCTCAGCGTAGCATCGCGGACTATTCGATTATCTTACCGCACGTTGAAGTATTTGGCTTGGCGATGATGTGCGATCAAAGCAGTCGTGGATTGCTCAGGTTCGAGTTGAAATTCCTCGCTGAGCGTCACATCGATGCGTCCCGGCTTGAGCAGGGGCCAAAGCTTGAGCTGATCCTCTAATCGGGGACATGCTGGGTAGCCAAAACTGTACCGCGAGCCTTGATAGCGCTGCTTGAAGATTTGCTGCCTCTCGCGGGCGTCCTGGCTGGCGATATCCCACTCCACGCGAATCTGTTTGTGAATATACTCGGCGAGTGACTCCGCAAGCTCGACGCCTAATCCATGCAAATGCAAATAGTCCTTGTAACGATTCGCTTCAAACCAATCTCGCGCCACCTCCGTGACACGCCTTCCCGCGGTCACAATGCTAAAAGCAACTACATCGAATTGATGGCTCCCAACGGGCTTGAAGAAATCGCTTATACACCAATAAGGAGGCTTCCCCATCCGAGGAAATTCGAACCGAGCGAGCTTCTTCTTGCGATTCTCCGGATCAAATACGATCAGAATATCGCCATCGGATTGTACGGGCCAATAACCATAGACCGCGCTTGGTTTTAGAATCTCCTCCCGTTCGCACAAACTCAACAAATCGCGAAGAATCGGCCTGACTTCATCGTTGATGTATCGCTTAAATTCCTCGCTCGATCGCTTCGCTTTGCGATACTGCCATTGCACCTGAAACAACATATTTTCATTGAGATAGGCCAGCGCCGCACGAGGGTCAATGTGTTCCACCACACGGGAACCCCAAAAAGGCGGCTCTGGTACCGGCTCATCTCTCGAAATGTCTGACTGAGGAGGGACAAATCCGTGACGCTCCGACGCCTCGTCGTGCTCATTCAGCATTCGGCTTTGCGGTGGCAAGTTAGAAGACGCTCCATCGCCGCCGGAAGACGTCACAGCAACATGCGACGTCTTTGGCACAGCTTCGCCAGCCCCGATTTGCTCCATTAGTCGCAGACCCGCGAACGCATCTTTTGCATAATGAAGTTGCCCTTCGTATTCCGGGCGCAAATCCTGCTCGACATATTTCCTTGTCAGCGCCGCCCCGCCAAGGATGACAGGCGTATCAATCTTCCGCTCGTTCAACACCTGCAGGTTCTCGCGCATCACAACGGTTGACTTAACGAGAAGCCCGGACATGCCGATCACATCAGCTTTGTGTTCGTCCAACGCATCGATGATGTTATTGATAGGCTGTTTGATGCCAAGATTGTGAACAGCGTATCCGTTGTTCGTCAAAATGATGTCAACCAGATTTTTGCCGATGTCATGCACATCGCCTCGAACCGTCGCGAGCACAATTGACCCTTTGTTTGTCGTGTCCAACTTCTCCATAAAGGGCTGAAGATAAGCAACGGCAGCCTTCATGGTCTCCGCAGATTGCAGGACGAACGGCAGTTGCATTTGCCCCGCCCCAAACAAATCGCCGACTGTCTTCATGCCATCGAGAAGCAGGTCGTTAATAATCGAAACCGGCGGATAAGTAAGCATGGCTTCGTCAAGGTCGGATTCGAGATCGGACCGGTCGCCGTTAATGATGCACTGTTTGAGACGATCCTCCACGGCGCGAGGCTTTTCAGGCTCTTCCGATCGCACCGCTTCAACATCTTCAAACGCCTTCAGAAACTCGTGTAAGGGGTCATACCCTTCACGGCGACGATCGAACAAAAGATCCTCAGCCAAGTGACGCTGCTTTTCGTCGATACGGTACAAAGGCAGAATACCAGTCGTATGCAGGATCGCAGAATCCAGGCCCACCTCGCGACAATGGTGCAGGAAAACGCTATTGAGAACACGCCTGGCGGGGGGCTTTACGCCGAAGCTCACGTTGCTGACACCGAGTAAAGCGTGGGTTTCCGGCAATTCTTTTTTGATAATGCGAATCGCTTCGATCGTCTCAACGGCCAGCTTTCGGTCGTCTTCATTTCCAGTACAAACAGTGAACGTGAGGGGGTCGAATATCAAGTCGCCCGGCCGAATGCCATGCCTATTGACAGCAATGTCGAATATCCGTTTCGCAACTTCGACTTTGCGATCGCAGGTTTTGGCCATTCCCTGTTCGTCGATCGTCAGTGCAATCAGTGCGGCACCATACCGCTTGGCCAATTGACAAACCTTGTTCGTTCGTTCTTCACCTTCCTCAAGATTGATGGAGTTGATTACACACTTTCCACCCGCAAGCTTCAAAGTCGCTTCAACGACGTCGATTTCCGTGCTATCGATAACGAGCGGGACGGTCACATCCGTTCGCAGCCTTTCCACCAGCCTGCGCATATCCGCGGTTTCGTCGCGACCGACGTAGGCTGTACACACATCGAGTAAATGGCTACCTTGACGAACCTGATCCCGCGCAATCTTGACCATGCCGTCCAGGTCTTCCGAAGCCAATAGCTCCCGAAACTTCTTCGACCCGTTTGCGTTGGTCCGCTCACCAATCGCGAGCACGGCATTTTCCTGACGAATCGCAACGGATTGATAAACGCTGCTCACCGAAGGCTCATTTTGAACTTGTCGACTTTTCGGCTTACGACCTTCCATCGCATCGACAACGGCGGACAAATGCGCCGGCGTCGTGCCACAGCAGCCTCCCACGATATTCACGCCATCAACGTCTACAAATTCAACAAGCCATCGCGCCAACTCTTTGGGCGTAAGGGCGTAGTGAGGTTTACCCTCGACAAGTTGAGGCAAGCCAGCGTTGGGCTGGACAATCAGCAAACGGTCGCACGCATGACTAAGGTGTCGAACATGTTCGCTCATTTCCTGCGGGCCGGTCGCACAATTCAGCCCGATGCCAGCGACTTGATCGTATGCTTGAAGGGTCGTGAGCGCAGCAGCGATTTCCGTCCCCACGAGCATCGTGCCCGTTGTCTCAATCGTTACCGTGCAGAAAAGGGGAACGTAGCAACCTTTCTCCGCCATCGCGTCGGATGCCGCCACAACGGCAGCTTTAGCCTGCAGGACATCCTGGCATGTCTCGATCAGGATCGCATCGACGCCACCATCCAGCAGGCCTCGCGATTGCTCGGCATAACTATCGAGCAGCACGTCCCATGTCGTCTGCCCGAGCGACGGCAGCTTGGTTCCAGGTCCAATCGAACCAACAACGAACCTCGGCTGGGTTGGCTTGGCGAATTCTCGGCTGGCTTCGCGAGCGATCTCCGCCGCCTGCTTATTGATCGAGTACGTTTTTTCTATTATACCAAACTCATCGAAGACAAGCTTATTGGCACCGAATGTGTTTGTCAGAACCGCGTCACACCCCACGGAATAAAAAGACCGGTGAACGTCTAACAGAACATCGGGGCGAGATTCCGTAATCACATCCGTACAGTTTTCAAGACCCATGTAGTCCGACAACGTCAAGTCACGTTGCTGGAGGGACGTACCCATCGCGCCGTCAAATACCAAAACACGATCTTGAAGGGCATCTAAGAGCTTGCTATCCACATTTACACCCACAATTCATCAGCGACTCGTTCTGCCTGCATGTTACGGTAATAATTATAGATCGGCCTGACGCCACCGCACACAACTAATGGTCGATTCGCCTATTTTGCCAGAAGCAAAGCGCCAAGACGGCTCGCGACGAAGCGCCAGAGGCCTCATCTTCCCGACACAGGCACATGAAAACCGCTTAACCTACGGCTTTGTGTCGATGTCAAAGCGCCGCATTTTCTTCGCTCAAGACCTTGCGAAAGTAGCCAATCGTATGACCCAAGCCCTCTTCCAATGATGTCCGAGGCTCCCAGCCTAGACGTTCTTTCGCACGAGAGATATCCGGTCGCCTGCGAACCGGGTCATTGACTGGCAATGGCAGGTATTCGATTTCGGGTTGCCTACTCAACACCTTGCCGATGCACGCCGCCAAATCGCTCATAGATCGCTCTTCTGTATTGCCGATGTTGACAGGCTCTTCCGCGCCATCGCCTTCGTACTTCATCAGCGCGAGCATCCCTTCCAGCAGATCGTCAACATAACAGAAACAACGGGTCTGCGAGCCATCGCCATACATGGTTAGTTTTTGGCCTTGAAGCGCCTGGACGATGAAGTTCGACGCCACTCTTCCGTCACCTACGGCCATGCGAGGTCCATAGGTATTGAATATCCTGACGATGCGGGTGTCGACCTTGTTCTGACGACGATAATCCATCATCAACGTCTCAGCGACTCGCTTCCCCTCGTCGTAACAGCTGCGTGGCCCGATGGGATTGACATTACCCCAATACGCCTCGCGTTGCGGGTGCATCTCAGGGTCGCCGTATACTTCACTCGTCGACGCTTGCATGATCCGGGCACGAACGCGTTTCGCAAGCCCTAGCATATTCAACGTGCCCATAACGGAAGTCTTGACGGTCTTTACCGGGTTGTATTGATAATGAATCGGCGACGCGGGACAGGCTAAGTTGAAAATCCAATCCACCTCAAGCATGATTGGATTGACGACATCATGGCGGACGAATTCAAAGTCAGACCGCCCGAGCAGATGAACGATGTTCTTCTTGGAGCCGGTAAAAAGATTGTCCATTGCGATCACCTCATGGCCTTCAGCCAAGAGACGATCGCATAGATGACTTCCAAGGAAACCAGCACCACCAGTGACCAGCGCTCGCATGAACAAACTCCCAACGAACGAATCGAAAACCCTTGCGAGAAGACCTACGGACACCCGCTATATGACACTCGCCCCAGTGTCCGACGACGTAACCTCAAATCCAGGCTTGCCCGCATAAAACCCACAGACCTCATCGCCTATAGCTTTTATATCGTCACCTTCCAGCATCGGATGGCATGGCAAAGAAATGATTTCCTTAGCCAATCGCTCAGCAACTGGAAATGCGCCTTCCCTGTATCCCAGCCCTGCAAAACAGGTTTGCAGATGCAGCGGCACAGGGTAATACACGCCGTTACCCACGCCGTGATCCTGAAGCCAGGTTTTCAAATCGTCACGCGCGTCGCACAAAATCGAATATTGATGATAAACGTGGACATTACCCTGCGCGACGTGCGGCGTCGTCACCGGAGCGGGCGCTAACACCTCTCCCAGCATTTCCGCGTTTGTCTGTCTGCGGCGCGTGAATTCATCCAGATGTCGCAGCTTGACCAGCAAGATAGCCGCCTTCATGCTGTCCATGCGGAAGTTGCCGCCAACGAAGTCATGGTAGTACCGACGCGATTCGCCGTGATTGCGCATCTGTCTCGAACGAGTCGCCAGATCGTCCCGATTCGTAAGAACCATACCGCCTTCACCAAACCCGCCGAGGTTCTTCGTGGGGTAAAACGAAAGGCATGCGAGTTCTCCGAAGGAACAGGCGGGCGTCCCGTTCTGTGACGCACCAATCGCCTGAGCCGCGTCTTCAATAACGGGTATCTTCTTCTCTCGCCCGATCTCGGCAATCGCACCCATGTCTGCACACTGGCCAAACAGATGCACAACGATAATGGCTTTGGTACTGGGCGTTACAGCTGATCGAACGCCATCGGGGTCCATATTGAATGTTTGTGCGTCGCTGTCGACAAAAACCGGCGTAGCGCCTAATCGACTCACGGAACCGGCTGTCGCGAAGAACGTGAATGTCGGCAGGATCACTTCGTCACCAGGCCCAATCCCAAGTGCCATCAGCGAACAGAGTAGCGCATCGGTTCCGCTGCTGACTGCGATGCCATGCTTGACGCCCACCCGCTTGGCAAGTTCGCTCTCGAATTCGCCCACCTCAGGACCACCAACATAGTAAGCACTCTCAAGAACGCCATCGATGGCCTGACGAATCTCAGCCTCAAAAAGCGTGTACTCCGCTCGAAGGTCCAACATGGAAATCGGTTTCATCAGTATTCGCCTAAGAATTCTCGTTCCAGGACTCGTTCCACAAGCTCGATTGTATGCACTTTTCACTGTGCATTCAATCGCCCTTTCGCTCATCTTTGCACTTGGGTAAACGTAGTCAGGATTTGCCGGACGGTTGGTTCGCCGGGCTTACCGGCAACGCTGGCTTTGCGCCGGTCTCCGCATCGACCTGGTAATCATAGTAAGTTCGAAGTTGTTCGCGGTAGTAGCCACCGCGAGTCACCTGTGCGGCATTGAGGACCAGACCGAACAAATGCGCGCCAACGCCGCTGATCTGGCTGCACGCTCGACGAGCCAACCCTCGAGGATTCGCATTCGCACGAGCGACCAAGACGGCACCATCCACTTCGGTCGCGAGAATCGTAGCATCACTTGCCAGAAGAACAGGCGAGCAAGCAATGAACACCTGATCGTACCGCGAAACAACCTCTTGTAATGCGGCACGGCATTGAGGGCTTCCCAACAGTTCCGCCGGGTTGGGTGGCACCTGCCCCGCCCCAAGTACGTCTAGCATGGGAATGTCTGTTTTGGTTACGCTCGACTCGAACGTCGCATCCCCGACGAGCAAATTACTAAAGCCCGCTCCAACGGCTTTTGGAAAAATACGATGCATGCCGGGACGCCTGAAATTCGCGTCTATCAAAAGCACACGCTTGCCGCTTTGCGCGAGAGCAATAGCCAAATTACAGGCAACCGTTGTTGCCCCGTCAGCAGGCCTGCACCCGACGACCAACACCGTGCGCTGCCTCTCCGCTGGTGCGCTAAACTGCAGGTTTGTACGAATTCGGCGGAACGCTTCCGCAATCATGGATCGAGGCGAATCCAGAACCGCCGTCTCTACACGTTCGATCGACACCTCGTCGTCATCGGAATCCGGCACGACACCCAGTAAACCAACACTCAAATGCCTGAGGACATCCTGGGGCGTGCGCAGTGATTTGTCCATCAATTCCAAACCCAACGGAATGCCCAAAGACAAGAGCAATGCCACGAAAATACCCACAGGAAGAGCCAGAAAACTAGGGCTACTCCGCTCCAGCGGAACCTCTGCACGCTGGGCCACGGTGATATCAACGGCCCGTTGCTGACGAATGACACGATCGCGTCCCTTGATATAAGTGGCCAATTCCTGTCGGTATTCGCCAACGATACTAATCTCGTCTTCGAGATGACGATAATCCAGCAACAACTGATCTTGATCCGCCAATTGCGCTTCGGCGTTTTCAAGGTTTTCCTGCGACTGCAGCAGTGCATGCTGCTTGTTGAGATAGGCAGTCTCCATCAGCTCTCGGTTATCCTGACGTCGCTCTTCCAGCTTCTGCAAACGAAGCGCCGCAAGATCACGGTCCGCCGCAACCAGTTGACCGTCAAGCTCTTTCCGTGATTGGTGCTCGGGGCCATACACATTCTTGTCCGCTACCGCTTGTTGCTGGAGGAGAAAAACCGTCTGCGCCAATTGTGCGACCTGCGGGTCACGTTCGACAATCGCACGATCCTCAGACGTCACAGGCGCGGCATCCGGATCGGCGTAGATTTGACGATACTTCTCGATTTCCGCAAGTTCCATCGAAAGCTGAGCGACCTGCTGGCCGAATTGCGCAACCTGTTGCGATGTAATATTATTTGAAGGGTTACTCGATGCGCCAGCTGGCAGTCGGAGCGACATGCGCCGCAGCTTGCCCTGATTCTCAGCAAACTGGTCGTCCAGGTCTTTCAATTCCTGCCTGGCGTCCTCGATGGCTTTTCCTGCAAATTCCTCGGCTGCACGTCGCTTGACAGACACCACCCATTGGTTCACTACGGCATTGACAATAACCGCGGGGTCTTCAATTTTGCGACACTCCATTGACACGCGCAAGAGGTTTGTACCTCTCACCGGAGACGCCGACAATTCGTCCGACAGTTCCAACAAATGCTCATTGTTACGAACAGAATTGTACCATTCCGTTTCGCGGACGACCGTAAGTTTCAGCGCCTCCCCCAATGTCAGCGGAGCTGTAAGCAGTGTTGCCTGCGTGCGTACAAACCGCTCCTGCTCTTCCTGTTTCAATCGCTCATGCTCATAGGTCAATTCAGTCTCAGGCACATCGGACTTGCATTCGATCAAACACTCTGCTCGGTAGCTGGGCCATTGGCTCCACCACGCGGCGAACCCACCTACCACCAGCGACGAAAACAAAATGAACAACAACACCACCAGGACGGTTCGACGGCGAAGCATAGCCAAAATGTCCCCAGCTGAAAGGACGCCGCCCCCAATGCTCGGCCCCTGCTGCTGCGCCGGCAGGTCAAATTGTTCTTGTACTGTCGTTGGCAATGTAGACATTTTGATTCTCGACAGTGCTGCGCCCCATTCACAATGAACGGACGCCTAGCGTTCGATAGCCTTTCCTCTCAAGCCGTTGTCCGTTGTTTCGCCTTCGTCGACAACAAACAAATTAGCCAGAACAAATCCTACCAAGAGGAACATCCCCAAGGCCATGGCAAAGACAATCAATCCAAGTACTTGATGGGGCGTTCCACTGGCTAAACTTTCATAGCCGTGAATGTATAACAAACCGGTCGTCGAAACACGAATAACGTTGCAGAATACCGCGATTGGCAGGCAAAGAAGGATCATGACAACTCGCTGCCAGAGTGGACGATCACCCAGGTAAGCCAGTGCAACTCCCAGCGCAACAATCGCCATCAATAGTCGCATCCCACTACACGCTTCTTCTACATTTAGCGTCCCCGGCTTCCTGCCTGGCAAAGCGTAATCGATCACCACCGCTTGGGCTTCCGTATACAGGCCTGGCGAAAAAATCGGCATGATCGTTGCCGCCGCCCAGGAAGCTATTTTGCGCAGCGGTCGTGTAAACTCCACATATACTCGATTCGGCAATGGCACCGCCAACAGGAGATAACAAATTGGAAACCAAGTGATCCGGATCAAAGACCAACCGCCAAGAAGCAAGACTAATCCAAACACCGCCCCGACGATCGATATCGCTTGTGGGTACCCCATCCTGGCCCACCAAGAGCTATAAAAACCTATCGAAAGCGATGCAACAAGAATCAGCGCTCCAAGATAATTTCCACGCAACTGGATTTTAGAAAGCTGGTCCCAACGCGCATATACAAAATACATACTAAAGACCGGAATCAACCAGCCGTGCGACCAATTCGGATCGTTTAACCATCGCGCGACAAGCGACTGACAAATCGGGGTCCAATAAACAAACGTCAAGAGTGCGACAGCAATGCCAGCACGCACCCACGAGCCGATCGGCACGGACGCAACAACCAAAGCACTTGAATGCCTCTCAGATGTCATTCCTTCCGTTTTCAATTCTACATCCTAAGGCAACAGATTCAGGTTCGGAAACTGATTCGCGTCATTGCGAGGATTGCGCTGCACATCAAAGGAATCGATGTCGGCGAAATTACGGGCATAGGTAAAACTATAGCCGAGATTCGACGTAATGTTCGGCAGCGTCAAACCTCGTATCCGCTGCAGGAACGGAGCAAACGGATGGGTACCAACATTGATGATGTCCCCCCGACGGATCAGGAAATCAGGCTCTTTACCAGCAAAAATACGGTCCAAGTCAACCTGAAGCATCTGCTCGCGTTGACCCAGTTTGCGGTACACAGTACAGCGATCCGGCCAAGCAAGAGGCGCCAATCCACCCGCTACAGCAATGGCACTCTTCAGTGTAATTTTCTCCGAGTTAAATGGGAATGCGCCAACACGAACCACTTGCCCCATAACGTAGTAGACGCCAATTTCGCCGCTCACGATACGAAGAACATCGCCCGCACGGACATAGATATTCGCCTCAGGATCACCACTTCGCAGTGCATCCGCAGGGATCTGCAAAATACGATAGGAGGACTCGCCGGCTATGCGTGCCCATTTTGCAGCTGGCGTCGCGAGATCAAACGTGTCGTCGGAATTCAAAACCGGCGTAACCGTATGCTTAGGACCATCGAATTTCGGATTCGGCAGCCACTGGCCATCCGAGTAAATGTACGGATCGATTTGCGCTTCTTCGAGTGCCTCCAATATGTCATCACCGTCTGACTTTTGATCTACTGGCGGATTCTTCTCGACCGCATCGAGCAAGTCACCTACCTCATTGCCCGCCTGCGAAGAACCCCGTGACATCTCGTGCCGATCGCCGTCACCCGCCTCAACCTGCGAATCAAGAATTGGCTCACCGATATCTTTTTCACCGGTCAAGGCATCGCTGCCTTGCTTTTCGTCTGACGATCTCAGGGGATAGGCTTCGAAAGGGTTGTCCGATCGAAAAATATAGACATCCGTCACAAATTCATTGAGACCACCTACTTGATTGATCGCTTCGAGAACACGCAGATCAGGGCGGGTAATTGGAAATGTTCCGGCACGGAGCGGTGCGTTGTTCGACGCGCTAACCCCGATCCCAAAAACCGAATAGGTCGCCTTGGAAAGGAAAAGTGGATTGACCGTAACTTGTGGGTTCACAAGTATCCCACGATCTTGAAGGCTCTGCTTTAAGACTCCCTCAAGTTCAGGCGTAGTCAAGCCAACTGCTTCAATTCGACCAAGCACGGGCAGGTTGACAAAGCCCGAAGATGACACCGGTACCTGCTCGCGGTACGGGATTTGGCGCTGTTGAAGCTCGTGGACGGTTACATCCAGCGTATCGCCGCCCGAGATTGGATAGTCTTGAATCTGGAGTTCCAAATCCTCCGCTGACGGGTATACCGAACCCGGAATACCTGAAGGCGTATCCTCAAGCGATAATGACTCCCGCACTTCCAAAATGGAGGATTGGTCAAACGACCCAACCACGGTCGGATCAAGCCACCCATTTCGGATTGCATTGCAGCCAAGAAATGGAAAGACACACATCAGCAAAGCCGACGAGTTGTAAAAAGAATTGCGAATTGTCGACCTCATGTTTTTAATTGAGCAGGGCACACCCGTCCGTGCCGCAAAGCCTGCGGCCAACGAATATCTTTGCGTAACCCCTGAAACCACAATAACTTCTGCGCGTGACGCCCAAGGATTATCGGCTGATCGCAACCCATCGGTTTAGGTGTTCGACGTCATTGCACGATCTCCAAAACCAGCTACGGATAAGCCTAACACAGATTACGTCAAAATCCCAACTCATTGACCTGCAATAACTCGCCGCGAAATCCAGCCTTCGGCTCTCTTCTCGTCTCGTTCCCAATGAAAATCCGCAAATCATTTGTTTTCCGGGAAGAAATCACCCCCGAGAGGATGTTATACCATCAGTTGAGCGGGCAAAGGGCGGCTACCAATGCTACGATGCACGTCTAAACCTACGGATGGCTATGATGAGCACGGTATTATACGGATCAGTCCTGCTTAAGGGGCATTGATTAACTGCCCACATCGGCAGGAAGGTGGTCCATACTTTCCGGGGCTGACTTCAATTGGATAGGTGTATTACTCTCTCGTGATTAGGAGACCTCTAAGGTGAAAATGTTGAAGAATTCGGGCCGAATCAATTCGCCGGCGCCAAAGCTGTTGTGCGCGGCCTGGCTTACGTTCGGCATCCTCGCAGCTGGCGCTTATGGCGATGAATCCGAAAAAAAATACCGAGGCCGGATTGGTGAGGATAGCTGGAAGATCCAAAAGGAAAACGGAAAGACTAAAATCTGGGCGGGTGGTGATAAGACGGGCCCCGGCGCCAAATGGTATGATTTTACGGATTCCCCAATACCGGCTGAAAAACTGCAATTCGGAATCGGAAAGGACCGCATCCCATCGATCGATGATCCGATTTTCGTCGCTCCCGACGACCCCCGCCTGCTCCGCATATCGGGGAAGAGTCACTACTACCCGGAATTCGCAGCCGAAACGAATGATGAAATCAAAGTTATCGGTTGGGTGGAGGGTAACGATGCCCGCGCTTATCCCGCAGTACTTCTTGAGCGTCATGAACTTGTCAACGATAAGTTCGGTGGCAAACCAATTACGGTCGGATGGTGACCGCTCGCCAAAATGTCCGTGGTTCACGGACGCGAAAAAGAAGGGCAAGTGGATGAATTTGGCGTTAGCGGCTATGTTTACAATAACGTGTTCCTGATTTTCGATCGGCGAACAGAAAGCTTGTGGTATCCCTTAGATGACACCAAGTGGACAGCCATTGGCGGGCCTCGCAAGGGGGAGACCATTCCATTCATGGCTGAGCCAAAGGTGGTTTCACTGGGCGAATGGCGCAAGAAGCATCCCAACACAACGGTCCTGCTAGGCTCCAAAGCCAAGATCAAGAAAATGAAAAGCGAATAGAAAAGACGCGGCGATTATTCAAGCGTATGCACGCGAAGCACGCGCGGCGCTAACTCTGCTCAAGCCAGGCGGCGAATTGCGCCAATCCCGATTGAAGATCCGTCTTCGGTTTGTACCCTAATTCGCGACAGGCCAGCGACACATCGGCATGGGTTTGCTGTACGTCGCCGGGCTGAAGGGGCTTCGTTTCGATCATCGCCTTTTTGCCGAGCGCCTTTTCCAGAGCGGCGACAAGTTCCGACACCGACACGGGACTAGCATTACCCAGATTGTAAATATGGTAGCCTTCACATTGATCGATCGCACGAATGATCCCGTCGACCGTATCCTCAACGTAAGTGAAGTCGCGCCTCATCGAGCCGTCACCAAATACCGGTAAGGGCTTACCTGCTAGAATCAGTCTCGCAAACTTATGAATCGCAAGATCGGGCCTTTGCCTTGGGCCAAACACGGTGAAGAAACGAAGGCACGCTACGGGGAATTTGAAGAGATGATGATATGCATGCGCTAGCAGCTCGCCAGCTTTCTTGGTCGCGGCATAGGGAGAAATAGGATCGTCTACGCGATCACTTTCTCGAAAGGGTCCTTCCGTTCGATTGCCATAGACGCTGGAACTACTCGCAAAGATGAACTTGCAACTCTCGACTGATCGGCATGCTTCCAACAGGACCATCGTCCCACGCACATTGACATCCTGATAGAGTAACGGGTCTTCAATGGAGGGTCGCACCCCCGCCCTCGCCGCTAGGTGAACGATTGCGTGCGTTCCAGGTTGCACAACTTCCTTGACAACACCCTCGTCCCGAATGTCTCCCTCAATCAGCGTAAACTGATCCGATTCCTGCGCCTCACGAAGATTGCGACGCTTCACTGCCGGATCGTAAAAATCGTCAAAGTTATCCAGCGCAACAACGTCATGTCCTTTGCGCAGGAGCGCCTCGCAAAGATGAGAGCCAATAAAGCCCGCCCCGCCGGTAACGATGATGCGCGCCAATCAATACACCTTTCCAACTTCGAACGAATTAGGCAGCCTCGATACACCAATCCATCCCAGCCCTTTGGATGGTCTACTAACTACGCTACGGGGAGCGTCGGCCTTCCGACACTGTGGTAATGAAACCCTTTCTTCGCGAGCGTCCCAGGATCATACAAGTTGCGACCATCGAATATCTGCCTGCTCGAAATCTTCTTTTCCATAAGATCAAAATCGGGCGTACGATAGATAGACCAATCCGTGAAAATCACAAGCGCATCCGCGCCGTCGAGCGCTTCGTATTCATCCTTGCACATCCGAACCTTGTTACTCAACTCGACTGCACCCGTCTCCATCGCTTCGGGGTCGTGTGCTTGCACGCGCATGCCCTTTTCTTCAAACATGCGAATCGCTTCGATCGCGGGCGACTCACGTACGTCATCAGTCCGCGACTTAAACGCCAAGCCCCAAATGCCAAGCGTTGTCGAGCTGCAAGCATCTCCAAAATGGTCGATCACTCGCTGGGCGAACCTGCGACGTTGCCTCTGATTCACTTCATGAACTGCACCAATTATGCTCATCGGATGATCGACATCTTTCCCCATCGAGACTAGAGCCGTCACATCTTTCGGGAAACAGGACCCACCATAGCCCACGCCGGCGAAGAGAAACGAATCGCCGATGCGCGAATCGGACCCAATACCATGCCGAACTGTCTCGATATTGGCACCGAAATGTTCGCACAAGCCGGCGATTTCATTCATAAAAGAAATCTTAGTGGCCAGCATGGCGTTGGCTGCATACTTGGTAATCTCTGCACTCGCGGGGTCCATGACCATAATTCGATCGGTTCGGCGCACGAATGGGCCATACAACTCTCGCATTACGTCGATCACCGCCGGGTTGCTCACACCAATCACAACACGGTCAGGTTTGGCGAAATCGTCTATCGCCGCCCCTTCCTTCATGAACTCCGGGTTGCTCACATAATCAAACGGATGATCCGTTTGACTCGCGATCGCTTCAGAAACTTTCTTATGCGTCCCCACGGGGACCGTGCTCTTCATTACAACAATACGATGCCCATCCATGCAGCGACCGATCGTCGAAGCTACGTCTAATATCGCTGACAAGTCGGCTGATCCATCCGGTGCGGGAGGTGTTCCCACGGCTAGAAAAATGACGCGAGACTGACGCACTGCCTCTTCAAGATTTGATGTGAACTCCAAACGTCCTGCTTTGGAATTGTTAACCACAAGCTCCTTTAGTCCAGGCTCGTAAATCGGGATTTCCCCGTTACGCAACATCTCGATCTTCTTCTCATCGCAGTCCACACAGATAACGTGATTGCCACTCTCGGCAAAACAAGTTCCCGCTACGAGACCAACATAGCCCGTACCCACCACGGACAGTTTCATAAACCCACTCCCTTTACGGACAATTTGATGCGCCAGCCATAGCTGACTGCACCGCAGAACAATCCGAGCCGCTGCCCGACCGCGATTCTTCCTGAATCTCGACCAAACAGTTTACGATCCTTCGGGCGACGCACCCATCCCAAAGCTCAGGCATTCTAGCAATTCGCGGCGGGTTCGCACGCACAGCGCAAAACCCCTCTACAATCGCCTCTGTTTCAACGCCGACAAGACGGTTGGTGCCCTCTTCGATCGTGATTGGCCTTTCAGTGTTTTCTCGCAGTGTTAAACAAGGCACGTTAAGAATGGTCGTCTCTTCCTGAATTCCGCCGGAATCCGTCATCACGACAGACGCGTTTGACATGAGTTTTAGAAAGTCAAGATACCCTAATGGTTCGGTCAATATCAAATTCGATGCACGATCAGTCGCTTCATCAAGCCCGAATTTTTTGAAGCTCTGCCTGGTACGCGGATGCACGGGGAACACGACAGGAATATCCAGCCAGTCATTCGAGAGCGCATCGAGCACCTGTGTGAGATTCACCTTGTCGTCAACGGTTGCCGGCCGGTGTAACGTCAGCAATGCATACTTCGATTGCGTTACACCCAACTCTTCAAGAATGTGAGACTCACTGGCCCGCGTGCGATGCGCCAGCAAGGTATCGATCATCACATTACCGACGAAACGAATCCGACTTTCATCAACACTTTCATTGCGAAGATTTTTCAATCCACTACGTTCGGTCACGAAAAGCAGATCACTCAAGGAATCCGTGACGATGCGGTTGATTTCCTCAGGCATGGATCGATCAAAGCTACGCA
>JAJDEA010000101.1 GCA_029260035.1 Phycisphaerae bacterium | reverse complement strand
TCATACGTTTCGCCGGTGGCCATGTGGCAGCCGCCCACATGGACGATCGATAGCGTACCGAAGTCAAAGAGCGGCGGATTGGCGTCACCGACCAGGAATGTCAAGTTTTGGCCGACCACGGAAAGCGGCGTCGAGCGCGGCCTGCTGATAAAGAACGCAGCGCCCGAATCGAGGTGGGTTACCTGATAGCCGTGCGGCGTGCCCGCGCTCGCGGGGTCGGGCGTGAAGGAAATGTACTTGTTCTTTGCCGCTTCATGCGGATAACCAGTCGCTGGCAGAGGGGCCAGTACGACAACAGGTTCACACGCATCCGGAATGCCATTACCGTTGGCATCCACCGCCGTGCCGAAGAAAATGTCATAGTAATCTGGAACTCCATTCACATCACAATCCGGGGACACATCCAGCGCATCCAGTTCGTCGCCAAAGGGCGGGAACATGGGTGGCGGCAGTGCCCCAGCGCTTCGCATCGTGGCCAGTGCAAGCCCCTCAGCGGGAATAAAGATCGCGGGGAATGGTGAAGCGCCTCCGGCAATCGGCGGTGCCAATATATCCCCTTCTTCAATCGGGCATCCAGAAACGCTATCCGGCAGGCCGATGACAGCGGATCCTCGACGAACCGAGAAAAGCAGCATGTCCGTTGCGCCCGTCGTCCAGTCGAAAAACGCAGCGGACGGTGTGAACAATCCGTCGCCGTTGTCGCGAAGAATCAGCGCATCGAGATCGTCCGTGTCGGGACCGCCAACCAAATCCAGCCCAAGAAGCATAGCCGGAGCGTATACGATAGGCGGCACGCCTGGCGCAACAGTGACAAGTACATCGCCGCCAACGAAACCGCCAGCGATAACGGCTGACGATGAGTTTGCAGGCGGACCCTCAAGTGGGTCAATGTATGCGCAATCGAGTGAGAAATATACGGGGAAGATCGGAGCCAGCGCGTCGATGTCCATCGCGTCAACATTGTCACCTGGGTCCATTGGGATTCCTGGCGTCGGCGGATTAGGTTCGATCAACCCCAACCCATGAATTGGGCCCGGCAACGAAAGCATCAGTGGAGCAACTGGTGACGGGAGTCCGTCGCCGTCAAACAGATGCGTGTTTGGAAACACTGGCATAGGTGGTGCTGGCGGACACACGACCAGTGGCGGGGGGGGCAACACTGGAGGGAAATCAACATGGATATCAGCCGACGCTTCAGCCGCACCGCCAGCCGGACCTTCCGAAAAGACATCCAGTGGGTTGCTGGGGATACCTGCCGCGTGCTCATCCACAGAGAAAGACCATCGGAACTCGGGCCAGGTCGCCTGATCAACCATCGCGTCAATGCCAAAGCTCAAGGCATCCACTTCGACTAAACCGGGGAACCCACCGGGGTGACCCACCGCTGCCGCGTAAGCAGCAAGGCCCAGATCAGGTCCGGGGTTCGGCCCTGGTCCGCCGTAAATGGCAGTTGCTGGGGGTGCAAGCGGTCCAGGTAATGGGGCACCGGCTGCGGGATAGAGTATATCCGCTTCCGTAATCGGCACGCCGCCGGCACTGTCGGGGATTCCCATGCTCGGTCCTTGAAAATCAATGGAAAACACAGGTGGGGCTGGCGCGGCCATTTGGCAGGCATCGGGAATTCCGTCACCGTTTGCATCGGGATCGCATTCGTCCGGCACAGTGTTGCTGTCGCAGTCGTTACCCGCCAGTTGGCAATCATCAGGGATCAAATCCGGCTGGCAGTCGTTGCCTACCAATTGGCAATCATCTGGAACGCCGTCGTTGTTGCAATCTTGCGCTCCGCCTAATATCTCGCAAACGTCGGAAGTTCCGTTGGGCTGACAGTCCGGATCACACGCATCGGGTGTTCCGTCGCTATTACAATCCGCTTCGCAGTCGTCGGGGACGCTGTTGCTGTTGCAGTCGTTGCCTGCCAATTGGCAGTCATCCGGAACGCCATCATTGTTGCAATCGTTGCCCGACAACTGACAGTCGTCTGGAATTCCGTCGTTGTTGCAATCGTTTCCGACCAATTGGCAATCGTCCGGGATCAGATCGGCATTACAGTCGCCGCTGATGCCATACGAAATGTCCAAAAGGTCAGGAACCAGATTAACGTTACAATCCGCCGAAACATCCAAGGCGTTGAGGTCGTCGGCATAGCCTGCTGGAGCGCCGTTACGAACCGTGTCTAGCGCAAGATTTTCTGCGGCAATGACAATGCAGGGCATTGGCGGCGCACCCGCTGGCGGTGGGGCCAGTATGTCGCCTTCTTCGATAGGAGCGCCAAAGCAACTGTCTGGCGTTCCTATGATGGCGGACCCACGGCGCACACTAAACAGAAGCATGTCCATCCCGCCAGCGCCCCAGTCAAATGGAGGGAAAGGCATTTTGGATGGTTGGTAACCTGCGATTCCATTTTCAAACAGAACCAAGGCATCAAGATCGTCGGAGTCCGGGCCACCGACAGTGTCGAGGCCAAGTAGAGCTGCGGCAGCGTAAACAACGGGAGGTCCTCCGGGAACTGCTGTCATCAGCACGTCCCCGCCGACGAAAGGTCCGTTTCCTGCGGCAGCACCCGAACCCGGAACAGCCTCAAGGAAATCGAACACGGCTGCGCCTGACGAGAGCGAAAAATAGATGGGAAATGTCGGCATCGGGCCAAACGTGTCCAGGTCCATTGCATCAATGTTGTCACCGGTGTCGAACGGACCGGGGCCAACGAGATTGGGCTCAATCAATCCAAAACCACTGGGCAATGGCGATCCGGGCAGCGGAGGAAGAATGGCTGCGGGAGACGGAAGGCCATCTCCGTCAAACAGCTGCGTGTTACCCGGCGGGACGGCAAAAGGCGGGATCGGAAACAGAGGTCCGACTGGCATAGGAGGAAACAGCGTGTACACGTCCGCTGAAACTTCCATGATTCCGCCGAAGAGGCCTTCTGTCGCAACACTGGGTGGAGCCGGTGCTGCCAGGAGACCCGCGGCGTATTCGTCCACCGAAAACAAAACCAGCTCCGGATACATGGGCGCTTGCGAAAAGAGATAATCGACACCGTAAGACATGGCATCGACTTCAACGGGTGGCACCGCTGTTCCCGGGGGCTTACCAACAGCAGGCGGATAGGCTGGCAGGCCCAAGTCCGGCCCGGGAGAGAAAGGCCCTCCATAAATGAGCGTGCCGGGGGGAAGAACGCCAATGCCGGGCGTCGGTAGGACCGGAGGGGACATCAAGATATCGCCTTCCGTGAGAGGGGTACCACTGAACGAATCAGGCGCCGAAATCATGGCACTTTGATAGTCAATGGAATAGGTGGGACCGTGCTGAGCATCAACCGAGACTGGCGCCAGCAAGATAGCCGCTACAATCAGAGCAACCAGGTTCGAACGTCTTGCGCAATTCATCGCTTCAACTCCAAAAAGAGGGGAGCTATTTTCGAGGTGACCAATTACATGACTTCTGGAAGAACAAGTCTCCCGACGCCGGCGTGAGGCTTACTGATTCCATCCATTATCGCATAGACCGAATGCCACAGATGTTGACGCAATCAATTCCGTATTGGGCTGGATGTTACAATTAACTTGCTTAACTAAATGCGGAATGGTGAAAAAGCTACAAAAAGCGGCTCTAATTGTGTTGAACTGCGGCAATTGGTTGCACATGGGAGCGGCAGCATGTTCCTGGTCTCTTGACCAAAGAGAATGGCAGTTGAAGGGGTACAATTGGATAACTAAACTAGGCTTCGCGTGAAGGATTGGCATCTCTAGGGTTCAAGAGAATTCCTGCAAGGCCTCAATATAATTTGCACGTTCAAATGCCGCGGGCGCTGCGCAGGTTCGATGGTTCATGCTCCCTTGCATTTGATGAACACTTTCGTACTCGTGTTCCTCCATCCAGGACTGCATGCCGGTAAGGATTTCGACGACAGCATTGGGGCCGTTGCGCAAGACTGTGGCACAGAGCATTGTGACGTCCGCGCCGACCATCAGCAGTTTGAGTACATCCGACCAGGTATAGATTCCTGTAGTGGCTGCGAGACTTGCTTCGACAATTGGATCCAAAATGGCGATCCAGCGCAGGGGTAGTCGCATTTCGTGTGGGGCGCTCAGCGTCAAATTGGGAACCACATCCAAATTATCGAGATCAATGTCAGGCTGGTAAAACCTATTGAACAACACGAGTCCGTCCACGCCTGCGCGGTCAAGCCGGGTTGCGAAGTGCGAGAGGGAGCTGAAGTAAGGGCTGAGCTTGAGCGCAACGGGTATGTTGACGCTCTCGCGCACTGCTTCAAGAATGTCAATGTATTGGTTTTCGACATCCTCGGCACTTTGATATTGTTCCGTGGCCAACTGGTAGACGTTTAACTCAAGTCCGTCGGCGCCAGCGTCTTGAAGCGACCTTGCAATCGTAGTCCAACCGCCCGTCGTTGTTCCATTAAGGCTCGCCAGAACGGGAATATCGACGGCTTCCTTGATGCGCCGAACATGTTCAACATATTGGTCAGGTCCATAGGCTGACGCAGTCGATCTTGGCGTGTAAGTAATGGCTTCGGCGTGACTTTCCGCACCAAACTCGTCGAAGTGATCCGCCCGCATCGCTTCATGTTCGATTTGTTCCTGAAAAACAGAGTGAACAACCACGGCTGCAATGCCGGAATCTTCCAATTGACGCACCATGCCTATATCTCGAGACACTGGTGATGCACCCGCGACGAGCGGGTTTTTCAAACGAAGCCCCAGGTAATTGGTCGTCAAGTCCATTGTGACACGCTCTTGTGTTTATCAGTTGCCGTCATCTGCAACATTCGATCCTGAATTTACTTTCCTCAACCAAACACGTCAGAGGTGCCATCAATTTGCACTTGCGACCACCCCTGGTGGTTTTTGAATATTGGCGTGCTGTTCAGGTTCCTCCTGAACGATCGACTTCGCCAACCTTTCGTATTCTTTGAATCGTCTTGTAACAGTGTCTTGCGCTTGGCGTAAGACTGCGTTTACTTGACCGGGCTGTGATTTAAGAAGCAGCCGAAACCTGTTTTCATTCTCGAGGTATTTTCTCAGCGGGACAGATGGTGATTTCGAATCCAGTTGCAGTGGATTCTGCCCATTTGCAGCACGTCTGGGGTCAAAGCGATAAAGAGGCCAATGGCCGCTTGCGACCGCGAGTTTCTGTTGATCCATGCCTTTAGTCATGTTAATGCCATGGGCGATGCAGTGACTGTAAGCGATGATCAGAGACGGACCTTCGTAGCTCTCCGCTTCAACAACAGCTTTCACTGTTTGGTTGTCGTTCGCACCCATCGCAATCTGTGCCACATATGCTTGGCCGTAACTCATGGCGAGCATTCCCAGGTCCTTTTTATTCGATTGTTTACCGCCTGCGGCGAATTTGGCAGTAGCCCCGAGAGGCGTCGCCTTGGACATCTGACCGCCTGTATTTGAGTAGACTTCCGTGTCGAGAACGAGAATGTTGACGTTTTGGCCTGTAGCGAGGACGTGATCCAAACCTCCGTAGCCGATGTCATACGCCCATCCATCGCCACCCATGATCCAAACACTTCGCGTGCAAAGTGCGTCGGCGACACTCAGCAGGTACTGCGCTTCTAGACAATCGACTTTGAGAAGCTCTTCCTTTAGCGTCTTGACTCTGGCACGCTGATCGGCAATTCCAGCTTCATTGAATTGGCCTGCGCCAAGGATTCCGTCTGCGAGGCCCTGGCTCAGGCGGTCGGCCAGTCGCGTCAACAACTCGCGGGCGTATTCTGTCTGCTTATTTATTGCCAATCGAAAACCAAGCCCGAATTCCGCGTTGTCCTCGAACAACGAATTCGACCAAGCCGGTCCCCGCCCCTGCTTATTCTTCGCCCAAGGCGTTGTCGGTAAATTACCTCCATAGATCGATGAGCAGCCTGTTGCGTTGGCGATGATCGCACGATCACCAAACAACTGACTGACGAGCTTGACGTACGGCGTTTCGCCACATCCTACGCATGCGCCGGAATACTCGAAGAGTGGCAGGAGAAACTGAGAGTCTTTAACCGTGTTGGTCTTGAGCGTGCGTCGGTCGAACTCCGGCAATTCCAGGAAGAACCGATAATTTTCTCTTTCAACTTCAAGGTGGTCGTGCTTGCCTGTCATGTTGATCGCTTTGAGTCGAGTCTCCGACTTGTTCTTCGCGGGGCATATCTCGACGCACAGGCCACAACCCGTGCAGTCTTCCGGTGCAACCTGAATTGTGTATCGCAGGTCTTTGTAGTCCGCGCCGCGACCCGGAGCAGATTTGAAAGACGTTGGCGCACCGTCGAGCCGATCCTTTTCGTAAACATTTGCTCGGATCGCTGCGTGTGGACAAACCAATGCGCACTTATTGCACTGTATGCATATCGCAGAATCCCATATGGGAATCTCCATCGCGATGTTGCGCTTTTCCCAGCGCGCCGTATCAGTAGGAAAAGTGCCATCGACGGGCATTTTGCTCACGGACAAGCCGTCCCCATTCCCGGCAATGATCGGAGCGATGACGTCTTGGACAAACTCTGGAGCCTCTTGTGCAACCGGGTGGGGGCGATGATACGTCGCGCTTATCTCGTTCGGAATGGAAACTTCAACGAGATTATCGAGCGTCCTATCGACGGCATTGAAATTCTTCTCAACGACCGCTTCGCCTTTCTTGCCGTAAGTCTTCCTGATTGCATCTTTGATTTTTCGGATAGCCTCTTCGCGAGGCAAGACACCTGAAATGGCGAAGAAGCACGTTTGCATAATCGTGTTTATGCGTGCGCCCATGCCCGCTTCTCTGGCGACTGAGTACGCATCGATCACGAAGAAACGCATTTGCTTCTCGATCAATTTTTTCTGTACTTCGGCGGGCACAGCATCCCAGGCTTCATCGCTCTTGACGTGCGCGTTCAATAGAAAAGTACTTCCGTGTTCCGCATGTTCCAACATTTCAAACTTATCGATCAAATTCTGCTGATGGCAGGCCACGAATGTAGGATTTTGAACAAGATACGCCGAGCGAATGGGTTTTTCGCCAAACCGAAGGTGCGACACCGTGACAGAGCCGGCTTTTTTGGAGTCGTAGACGAAATACCCTTGGGCGTTGTTATTTGTTTCGCCACCAATGATTTTGATTGAGTTCTTGTTGGCACCAACCGTTCCATCGGAACCAAGGCCATAGAAGACCGCGCGGACGGCATCATCATTTTCCGTAATATACGATGGGTCGAAACCGAGCGACGTGTAGGAGACATCGTCGTCTATACCGATCGTAAAGTGATTCTTTGGCTTTTCTTTTAGCAGCTCGTCAAAAACACCTTTCACCATTGCGGGCGTGAACTCTTTTGATGATAACCCATATCGTCCACCGATCACTTTGGGGATCTGGCGAAAATGATTGCCTTGATACGAGTTGTGCTCCATTAGTGCCGTTGCAATGTCCTGATACAGAGGCTCGCCGCAAGCGCCAGGTTCTTTCGTTCGATCCAGAACTGCGATGGTTTTCGTAGTCTCTGGGAGTGCTTTGATAAACCGGTCCACATCAAATGGTCGATACAGACGGACCTTTACAATGCCTACTTTTTCACCTGCCTCAGTCAGGTGAGAAACCGTTTCATGTGCGGTTTCCGCACCGGACCCCATCAACACGATCACGCGTTCAGCCTGCGGATCGCCCACATAGTCGAACAAGTGATATTGCCGGCCTACACGATCCGAAAATCGGTCCATATATTTCTGGACGATGCCCGGACAATTCGCGTAAAAAGGATTGGCTGCTTCTCGCGACTGGAAGAATACATCAGGGTTTTGCGCAGATCCGCGAAGCACTGGGTTTTCGGGATTTAACGAACGCTGCCGATGTTCCGCCACAAGTCTGTCGTCAATTAGGGCTCGCAGATCGTCATCCGTAAGCAATTCAATTTTTTGCACTTCGTGGGAGGTTCGAAAGCCATCGAAAAAATGGATGAACGGTACGCGCGAGTCCAAGGTGGCCGCATGGGAAATTGAAGCCAAGTCCATGGACTCCTGTACGCTTCCGGATGCGAGCATCGCAAAACCCGTCGTTCGAGAAGCCATCACATCGCTATGATCGCCAAAAATGGAAAGCGCGTGGGTTGCCACGGACCTCGCAGAAACATGAAACACGGTCGGCGTGAGTTCGCCGGCAATCTTAAACATGTTCGGGATCATCAGCAGCAAGCCTTGCGACGCGGTAAACGTCGTAGACATTGAGCCTGCTTGTAGCGCGCCGTGAATTGCTCCCGCGGCTCCGCCCTCACTTTGCATTTCTGTGACGGTTGGGACTGTGCCCCAGATGTTTGCCTTACCTTGACTGCACCATTCGTCCGCCCATTCTCCCATCGTCGAACTGGGTGTGATTGGGTAGATTGCGATGGTTTCGCTGACACGCTGGGCAACCGAAGCCGCAGCCTCATTTCCGTCAATTGTTGAAACCGGTCTTGGCATGGTTAACGAATCCTGATTCCGCCATCTGAGCGGGCTAAACGCCCATCCGCGCTTGGCGATGGGTAAGATTCGGCGAAGCTACTTCGATGGCTGCTCTGCCAATGGGGGACCGAAAAAAGCCCCTCTACTGCCCGCTGGTTATTGATCTCCGCCCAATATTCCCTACAGCAATTTGCGTTCCAAGTGCACCGAAACGATTCGATTTGGGGCCGGTTAGTGATTATTCCGTTGGTGAGGAGGCGACGGCGAATGAAGGAGTTAGCACCTGATGAATGACTGCTTTTGCGGCACCGACGACGTGAATTTCACAACATGTAATCGATCCCCGGCAACTCCATGGATCAGCTGGCAACGGCGCTCAAAGCATGTAGCACAGTGAACCCTGTGGGGTGCGCCGAACAGCTGCAAGATCGGCTTCGTCGGGGAGTCTGTCGAACTCACGTCCATCAACGACATTTGACCATAGTTCGCGCAAACGTCTTGCCTATCTGCGCCGAACCGAGCATGGCCCCATCTTGCACGTCGAACGACGCCCCCATCGGGGGAACGGCATGTCATCGCGCCTACGGCAACAACGCTGATTCTAACGGCGGCGTTGCGCAAGGTCCTGACGTAGCTACGTCACAAATCGGACAGCCAGCACCGCCCACATCCGGGTGATCCGTTGCGTAAAACTCTCGGCCTGTACCTGTCGCAAACGCGTTGACCGCTCTGAGTACATCGTTGCCATTCGTTGCTCGATTTGTAATGCTCGCGGGGCCGCCATCGATGTCTGTCCAGGTTAAGTGAGGCCTTGTTGCATCTGCAGCGTCTGTCCCTCGCAACACTGCAGTTACGTCAAAGCCGTTCATGGCCCCGTTGGGTGGTTCCCAGCTATTCGGTGGCGTTGGTGGCGTTGTGCTGCCACTGCCCGCAACGCTAAATGCCCCAACGACATCCGCCCAGAATCGGCTGTTGGTCGGCACGTCGGACGTCGAAACGACAAGCGGCGCCGAGAAATTCGTCCCATCAGTTGCGTGAATTTCATACGTTTCGCCAGGGGCGATCAGACAGCCACCCACATGAACAACTGAGAGTGCTCCAAAGTCAAATGTTGGTAGGGTGGTGTCACTGACCAGAAACGTGAGATTCTCGGATGCGACGGCTACAGGTGTCGTCCGAGGCGTGCTGATGTACCATGCAGCCCCTGAGTCCACATGAGTCACCTGGTAGCCAAGCATTATGCCGGCTGTCGCAGCATGAGGCGAGAACGATATGTATTTATTCTTGCCCGCTTGATGTGGATGACCCGACGCTGCAATCGGCGCGACGAGCGCCGAGCCGGAAACCGCAAAGACCATCGCATTAAGCAGGATATCGCCGCCGTCCGTGGTTGAGTCCCAAAAGTCACCCTGGACCGCGTCGGACGGCGGATAAAACCCAAGATCAATGCGCCTTCCAGCTCTATCGCTTCGAATTGCAATCAATGTTGATCCATCATCCCATGCGGCGATTCGCAGGGCCGATGGGGGAAGACTTGTTATCGTTGGTCTGAAGCTGCTGGTTCCGCCGGCAAAGGTGCTCACGCCCGCCATAATAGGATGTCCGGGATCGTCAATCGTACCGATCGTTGCAGAGCCGGTTGTAGTCCCACTGGAGTCGGGAATCACTCCATAATCGCCAGACTGCCAGCGGCCCGTCAATATACGACCAGTCGATGTGCTGGAATTGCTAAATGCGGCAACAACGACGTTGCCACCGCCATCCACATAATCAGCTAGATTGTCGCCCAGTGCGACGGGATCATCGAAGGATTGATTACTCCACACCAATACAGCGTCATACAGATTCAGCTCAGAAAGCAAAGGAGTGACAGAACCGGCGTTAATAACCGTAACACTTGCGAATGCCCCGCTCGAAACCAGTCTGTTTTGTGGATCGGTAAACCAGGGGGCGGCAACGCTATTGGCAGCTGATGCAACGATCGCGACAGTAGCGCCACCGAGTTGAGTACGGCCGACCGGCGAAACGGTGGAGCGTATGTTGTCAGGTGACTTTTGGATCTGTGGGGCACGCTCGGTTAATGAGCTGTTGATCGCGCCAAAGAGGCTGACCGGTGTCATGAAAAATACTAAGACCGACACCGAAGGCGAAAACCTCCGAGATATTTTTGACATCGAACTCATATCTTCTCCCAATCTTTCGACCTGGATCAAACCGTTATGCCTTGAAATGCCGGCGTATAGTTTGGAAATACCGTTCCTAAATCCGTATTATTCACCCTGTTTTGAAGTACTTCAGAGACGATATCACGGTAATCAATCGTCACATCGAGGCTGTCGTTTTGGTACAGCAGGTCAGGATGCAAGAGTTCGTTGTTGGTCCAATTGGCAAGCACCTGGCCTCCTGCAATGTTTCCACCCATTGCGAACATGCAGCTGCCATGTCCGTGGTCTGTGCCGAGACTGACGTTTTCATCAGCACGCCTGCCGAACTCCGTCATGGCGAGGAGCGTCAGCTCGTTCATGTTAGCCTGCATGTCAGTATGAAACGCGGCCAACGTCGAACTCAGGTCATTCATAAGGTTGGCCATGTAGCCCCCGATAACGCCCTGATTGTTGTGCGTGTCCCAACCCCCAAGGTCAACCGTTGCGACCTCCAGGCCGGTTTGCGCCTTGATGATTGCAGCTACGGACTTCATAGCCCTGCCGAAGGTCGAATTTGGATAGACCGCACCGCCCGCAGGGATGTAGTTGTCAAAGTCGATTGTTCCGAGAAGGTTGATTGTGTCGACGGTGCTTTGTGCTGAGCCTGCCAATGGGGCGCCGGCAAGCGCGTAAGTATTCTCAAGTACTGCCTGTCTCAATGCAGCTGTCCCAGGATTTCCAGGAAAGTCAAATGTAGATGGGTCCGTAATCGGCAACGCATCCGGTGCGTCTGCGAGCATTTTCGGCAGAAGATCGTCGATCGCCATGGCTCGGAGTGGAGTGGCACCCAATGGTGGCACGGTCTGCAAATGTCTTGCCAGCCAGCCAGAGAAGAGCGTTGCTGGCTGAAGCGGGTTGCCATACTCCATGAACTTAAATGCGTCGAAATGCGATCGCGTAGGATCCGGTGAACCAGCGGCATGAACGAAAGCCAACTGATTGGCTTGGTAAGCGGGCAACAACGGTGCCATGGCAGGGGGAAGCCCGAAAAAGCCATCCAGGTCAACAGCTCCATCTGGAGAGCCGGGTGGCTGCACGGCAATGTTTGGCCTCAATGTGTAAAGGTTCGCATCGCCGTATGGAACGACTGTCGTGAGGCTGTCCATGCCACCTCGAAGAAAGACAACAACGAGTGCATCGCGAGTCGCAAAGCTATCGGCAAGTACGACGCGCGGTAACCATGCCGGTTTCTTGGCATCTTTTCGAGCCTTTGGCCGCGCTTCCTCAAGAAGTTGTCTCTTAGACCACTTCTTGAATTCGTTACAGCATAGATCGTCACTCATGATCTTGGGCATAAAACAACTCCATTGAGGCTGTTTCAGTAATCAGCTGGGCCAACGGTTAATAATGCTGGAAACCCGGCACCGAAGCGGCCAAGCCGAACCAGTCCGTCGTCGGTGATCCACTATCAATAAATTGCTGCAATTCGGTTTCTTCCGCTAGCGAAAGCGTTCCACCGGTCAAAATCTCGTTAATCGCGACGGCTTCCTGTCCCGGCGTCGGATTCTGGGCTGCAATCAATGCCGCAGCATCAGCAGTCACATCGGGAATGGCTCCATCAAACAAAGCCGATGCAAACTGCCACCTCGGTAGCAGTGATGACCCCCAATCTTCTATCGTGTCAGGATAGCCATCTGGGCGGGGCCACAAGAACGGCCCATGCCCCATCACCATTAGATAAAAGACTACCTGTAGTGGATTCGCGATCTCGGCTTCTGTAGAGCGAAGCAGGGAAGCCGAATAATGCAACGGTCTTTTGAATTTTGGCGTAGCCAGATATTCAGCAACCGGCGCGCGTAAAATCACGCGGAGCATCGATTTGATGTCGCCATTGGTATCCAGATAAGTCTGCTTGACGCTTTCGACAATATCTTCCGGCGGATCGTAGCCGAGAAAATAGACGCACATTTTGTTTGCAATGAATTTTGCAGTACTGGGATGTGCCGCAAGCATGTCAAGAACCGTTTGACCGTCGCTCTCACCTCCGCCGGGCGGAATTACCTGACCAAGCACGGTCTTGACCCCGTTGTCGTGGTTCGGACCCCAATATATGAATTGACCATAATTGGGTGTGTTTTGGAATGTCCACCCCGTAAAGCAGCGTGCAACCTCCTGGACATCCTGTTGCGTGTATGGGCCGGTTACGCCCAACGTGTGCAATTCCATTAGCTCACGAGCGTAGTTTTCTTGTGCATTGCCAGCAACATTCGCATAATTATCCAGATACCAGAGCATCGCGGCGCTTCTGGCTGACGCGTTGAGTAAATCCGGAAATGTTCCCAAGGCGTGTTGCCGAATCACATCGCGATCATCCGCCGTCTTCAGGAAAGGCACTGGGTTGTCGAGAATGTCTATATTGAAATGATCGGTCCAGAACTCGACCATGCGTTCTTTCAACTGACGCCGAGAATACACTGCCCGAACAACCACAGACTCCATCAATTGAAAGATGGGGACATTATTCATCATATTGTAGGTGTTGAGGATTTCCTGCGAGGTCATCGTGAGCGTGTCGTATACAGCAAGACGCGCATCCGCAGCCGAGTCATCAATCAACTCAGGCGCCAATTGCCATTCGAGATAATTGTCTGCTCCCATGACCGCCGCTTCGTCGTATGCGCTTTGGCTGAACCCGAAAGTTGCACGGTTGAGAACAGCCAGAAGCGTCGGATCGGCGGGGGCTCTAACGGAAGAGCTTCCTGCCGGCAACTTGCGTTGGGCGAGACGATTCATCGTTTGCGCGAACAGCTGTTCCTGCCCCCACAATGTAGCCGCACCACCCGCCACCAACTTGAGCATCCGGCGCCTCGACATATTGAGCATAGCCGAAGGCTGAATATCCTCTGACTGTATTGGCGTTTGAGTTGGATCTATCCGTTTCATATGCATCCTCGGAATCCAATGTGTTTTCTGAATGGAAAGATTCCCTAAGAACCTCACTCCGCAATGGCCAATATCGTACCATATTGGTCTTCGATAATTCAACCAAGTTTTGCGAATTCTAAGATTTATCCGAACCGATTCGTCTTCGTGGGGGCTGGATCGCCCTTCATCGCACGAAATAACATTCAAACATTGAAATTGTTCCATCAAATCAAGTATGATGCTGGTTCTTCGATATTTCTCTTATGTTTGCCTGAAGGGGGACGTAATGGCCTGCAAAGGTATTTGGATTAATGTTGTTCTGCTTGCTTTGGCTTCGATTTCACGGGCGGACGTTGTTACCCTGACACCAGTCAAAGACAATTCACTCTTTCAGATTTCAACCGGCTCACTCAGCAACGGAAGCGGTCAGTATTTGTTTGCTGGAAGAACCGCCCAAAGCAGTGACGCGTCGAGACGACGCGCGCTTGTGAGTTTCGATATCGCGGGCAGCATCCCGGCTGGATCAACGATCACCAGCGTCAGTGTTACCTTGAACATGTCGCGGACTGCGGGCGGGAGCAGCGGCGTCGCGTTACACAGAGTTTTTGCAGATTGGGGCGAAGGTGCCTCCAACGCATCGGGGGAAGAAGGAACTGGAGCCGGGGCTGCGCCCGGCGATGCAACCTGGCTGCATACTTTCTTCGATACTGACACATGGGTAACACCGGGTGGCGACTTCGAACCGACTTTCAGTGAAAGAATAATCGTAGCTGGCTTAGGAAGTTACACCTGGCCGTCGACGGCTTTGTTGATTGCGGATGTGCAAGCCTGGCTGGATCAGCCTACTGACAACTTCGGGTGGATCGTGATCGGCTCCGAGCTGGCCACTCTGACAGCGAAACGTTTCGATTCACGCGAGCATCCCGATCCTTCCCGCCGCCCCGTCCTGACGATTCAGTTTACACCACCGGCTATGGACCCATGCTGCCTGCCAAATGGGATGTGCGCTTTGTTGACAGCCATTGATTGCATGTCGGCTGGCGGGACGTCTCCCGGAGCTTCGGCGGCGTGCGAAGGGGATGCCGACAACGATGGAATCGACGAAGAATGTGGAGACGACTGTCCGTTGGACCCAGACAAGACTGTCGCAGGTCTTTGTGGCTGTGGAGTAGCTGATACGGACTCGGACAACGACGGCACCCCAAACTGCATCGACGGTTGTCCAAACGATTCAAACAAGACAGAGCCGGGAGTTTGTGGCTGTGGCAATGATGAAAATGCAGACAGCGACAATGACACGGTTCCGGACTGCGTCGATCAATGCTCCGGCGTTGATGACTTAGTGTTTGCACCGGGCTGTGTGGATGCCATCCCTACGCAATCAACCTGGGGCATGGTGATTCTGACGCTCATGCTCCTGACCGCAGGAAAAATTCGCTTCGGCTAGATTATCCTCGTCTGGTGAGATCTTCGACCCCAAATGGATAAAAAAATGACACAAATAAGCAACTCGCCGACTCGTAAGGATAAGTTTCCGGAAATATTGAAACTCATTCCGAAAGCGGATGCACAGCATGTCCTGTGTCTTGTTCTACTTGGAATTGTCGAAGCCTTACGAGAAAATCATGATTCATTTTTGCAGGTGGGGCACAGATACGTTCTCAACTATGAAGCCCTCTCGCTCGCCGAAGACCATATCGGTTCTCCTGAACTAACTGAGGCCATCAACTTTGCAACTCAGATTGATGACTGTCGTCGCTTTGATGGCGACGCAGCCGCTATTGAGCGGATATCGACGGACGTGCGGGAAGCTGCGCTGAAACTGTTGAACCGAGCGATAGTTTAGCCGAATAGGGCAGTTCATAGTTTGCGCCACGGCCGGCCCAGGTGGAGGTGCGGACGATTGGGCAGAATACTTCGGCAAATACAAAGGTAAACAGGAAGACGCGTTTAAAGCAATTGAGGACGCGGCGGAGCAGTTTGATAACATCTACCATACCGAAATTCTGGAAGCGGTTCAGACAAACATCTCAGCCGGAAACTTCAAGGAACTGACAGGTGAATGAGATTGGCAATTATTATCATCTCTGGTGTTCCGCAATGGAATCGGCGACGGCGGATGAACAATGGTACGAGGAGTTTCGAAAAACCCATCCGAAATGCTCGGCGTGCGGTCGACCGAAGACTGTCTGGACTGACATTGATATTTGTCTCAGCGATTATCCCAGGCGAACGGATTTTAACTTCGACTTCGGGTCGTTGATTCGTTTTTTTTCAACCGACCTGCTTCAGTTGATACCAGAAGACGTCGTTCGAGAGTGCCTGTACACCGGCAAGGTCTTCGATGCGGATGGAAAGCAGATCGAAAAATATGTAACGGTCAAAGGCAAAAAAGAAAGATTGACGCTTCGCGGTAACGAAGAATCGGAATACAGAATCTGCGAAGTGTGTTCTGCCCACGTCTATTTTGCGATTGGCAATATGTACTTGTTGCCCCATAGCGTAGAATCCCGGTTGCCCATGTATCAAGCGGACCGGGGCTTCGTTGTAAACGAAGACATCTACCAGCGCTTGTCCGTGCGCAAGTGGAAGCATGCCAAACTCGCAAAACTCGCCATCCTCGATAAGCCCCGCGACGGCCTGGACCATCTCCTTCTGTGACGTGAATCCGGCATAAATGACCTTCTAATTCGGCAACCGCACGCACGCATCGATCGGCCACGCCAATGTCACAAGCAATGATGAGCAATAGGATTCAGATGCGCCTATGGCCCTGCCTGGCCGTTACAGCACAGAATCTGTTCACTGCAGGCAGCAATCCCTATGTATGGGATATCGCACAGACGACAAGGCGGTATCAAAGAACCGGCGACTTGAGTATGATAGACGAGGTGTTTGTGTTCTATGATCTGTACATGGTTACCAACGAGTACTTCAGCTCAAACGTTGCGTATGATGTGTGGCTAAATATGCAGGGATTCTAGAGGAAAATGCGTTGAGCTTTGAATCTTAACTCGTTGAGTTCATCCGAAGGAGGTTTTGATTATGTCCAATTGGCGTGGGCGCGACCTGGATGAAGTGCTTGATGAACTTGTTCAACGAGCCAGTGCGTTTATCGATGCAAACACATCGGGCGGGCTCCCGCCTCTGCGATTGGAGGGGAATTCCGAGCGTGATTTGGCAGCGCACGAAAATCGAATACGGCGAAATATGCCAGAACCCGTGCGTCGACTCTACGAAAGAGCAGATGGTGTGATTGGTTATTCCAGGGACCGCCACCGGATGACAGGTAGTTTTCTTAAGTCGCTTGTAGAAACCAATTGGGTAGACTGCGACAATTACGTTGATTTAGAAGACCTTGACAAAGACTGGAAGCGCGATGATTACTTTGAATTTTCCCAAAGCATTTGGGCAGATCCAATATTTTACTGCGAGAATCCACCGGGGCATCCGCCCGGGTCTATTATCATCGTTGATCGCCAGCTTGCTAATAGGGTAAAGTCCCCCACAATGCCGGGCCAGCGGACACCCATAGTCTTTATTGCCGATAGCCTGTCGGATTGGCTTGCTCGATGGATGGCCCTAGGTTTCCAAGAGATAACTTCATATCTCGGCGACCTGAAAAACATGGCGCCCGCTCTTAGGCGGGAGTTTCTGCTTGAACACCAACGTCTAAATCCAAGCATCGACTGGATTCAGGAGCGACTCGATAGCAAAGAGTGGATCGACTTAGTCGAATAGGCCGGTACGAGTCGCACATTTCATGCCGTGATCGCGACATCATCCCGATTCGCCAAAAAAATCGAACGCCACTGGTGCGCCTGGCAGGATGATGATCCTTCACTACTTCTTGCGGGGTTTGATCGATCACACTCTCTGAGACCAGCCGATTTTTATGGCAGTTTGATGTCAGTAAGGTCGATATTGCAGGGCAGTTTGGCCATGCCTTGACGCACTTTGAGCTTGGCCTGCATTTCGTCGCTGAATTTGCCCTCGAAGCTGTAGGTGATGGACGCTTCGTTCCACATAGTGCCGAGGCTCGTGATGTTGGTTGACCCTTTGGTCAGTTCAATCTTGTCTATACTGTGTTTGACCGTGCCCGGCGTGATCACGATGTGGAATGCATTGTTCGATTCAGTAAGTTTGGCCGTTACTTTGTCGAGCCCGAATAAGCTGGCGTCGAGTGGCGTTTCGGATTTGGCCGGGGTGAAGCTGGTTTCCTTGATATCATCGAATGCCCACAACTCGATGTCAGCGGTGAGATTGAATCTCGTTGCACTGCGGGCAGGGGGTGCCAGGGTGACCGTGAACGTATCAGGCGGTTTTCCCCAATTCTGAACCATCTCGATGTATTCCTTGCGCCCCGTGAAACCTTTTTCGACAGCGGTCAGGTCTTTTCCGGTGGAATCATTGGCCTTTATGTTGCTCGGCTGTTCAGGGCGGAGAAGTGTTTTGCCATCCGGTACGGTAAGCCCGAATGTCAACTCCAAGCCCGCCTTGTTGAAGTCAAAGCCGCTATCTTTCTTACTTGTGACGAGCATGACCTTGCGCGTATCCTGGACTTTGACAAGCTGGGCCTTGACAGCCTTCGATGGCGGAGCGGCCTTGGCCTGCGCACCGGTGATCGTCCCGAGTCCAACGGCAATCGTCAGTGCCAACTTTGTGGTATGAAATCGTCCTGCGTTAATCATGCGCATGGCCCTTTGCAAGAGTCCAGAGTGTATCCCTGGCACCAGGTTAATCATTCGGTTTCACTGCCAGGTCTATCGGGTGGATCCGATCGGAAATGAATCGTTCTTGGTACTGAGTTGATTGAGTTATCGGCAATGGCTGTAGTGGAATGCGAGCGAACGGAATAAATATCTGACCTTGCAGGCTCTTTGATGGGCAGACTTGAAATAGGTGCATAAAAAAGGGTTCTTCAAGACGGTGATGGTGAGTCAAACGCTGTCGCTCTAAAGCGGGCCAGCGGGCAGATGATTTATCAGCCATCGTTGCGGAATCGAACCAAAGCTGAGGAGCCAACGGTGAAAGCGCATCAGCGTGGCACCGCGTTTTTTCATGAACGCGTCGCGAAGGGAGATCGTTTCGCGCTTGCCGAGCATATAGCTCATTGGAACGCCGGGGCTTTGGGAATACCAATCGATTTCAGTGGTCGCTCTTTCCCTACTAAACCCGACCCCATCGACGAGTGTTTGGACGGCTGCGGCGTAGGACATCTTGCGTGTGTGCAAGCCGACGTCTATCACAACTCGATAGGATCGCCATAGTTGATCAGTGAGATGGTTCAAATGAAGGAGCGGATCATCGAACCATTTTTGTTCGTCCGCCAATTCTTCACAATAGAGTGTCCAGCCTTCCATGAAGATGATGTGGTCCGCCATTTTGCGCGTAAGACTGTTTGCTTGATTTGCCCAACACAATTGGACGTGATGGCCGGGGTATGCTTCATGCAAGCAAGTTGCTTCGACGCCAAAGTGTTGACCAATGGCCGTCAGGGTTTCATTCTCGGTGCTTGCCGGATTCGGCTCGGTTACAAAGAACAACCCGACTTGATTGGGGTCAAGCGGGCCTGGGTTTGAGTAGGCAGCTGTAGGGATAAAAGGGCTGAGAAACGGAGGCGTAGAGATGACCCGACATCGCTCTCCGGGTGAGGGTGTTAGGATGTTATCCTCCAAAATGCGATGTCGCAGTTCTTCGGCGACTTGACTATACGTCCCCATGATGTCTGTATGGTTCATGGCAAACAGTTGCCTTGCGTCGTCGAGCAGGCAAGGCCAAGGCTTTGTAGAGTCGATGGCGCTCGCTGCTTGTTCCAGTTCCTCCCGGTAGAATTGAACCAAGCTCCAGCCTATTTCTTCGATGTCCTCCAACGTATGGCTCAAGCCGTGCCAATCATGCACGATTTGTTGGAGACCCTCTGCCCCG
>JAJDEA010000011.1 GCA_029260035.1 Phycisphaerae bacterium | reverse complement strand
TTCGGAAAACACATCCGAAATCAAGTTCCATTGCTCATCCGTGAGCCGATGTCGAAGCATGATGAACTCCTTTCATCAAGTTGGTCCATTATGACATCGGACCGAGAAAGCAAAATCAATGAGTTTTCCGACAGAGCCTAGCCATATGTACGTTTGCGCTGACGGCGCCAGGCAAGGCGCTTGCAAAGGGCAAACCCAGTCCGCCGCCTTGCCAATGTCCGGAAACTATTGAATTTCCGAACGGTTTAGTATGTGTTCTCACTTCCTGCGGAGACGACTGCGCATACACATGCCCATTGCCATTTTGACGGAATCGGAACAATCTAGTCCAAGGAAAGCGTCGCAGTCCTGGCAGCAAGCCTGACCGCGGCGCCTTGGGCTGGATAACTTACCTTCGGTTCTGGCGTACTCCTTGCCAACAGTCGGCTCGTGGATTGAGTCGTCGCTTAACTCGATTACGCTATTGGCCTTTGAGAATAATGCTTGGGGCGTGTCATGGTCTTGCTACGGATGGCGTTGTTGTTTGTGAGAGACCTTTTTCGCAATCGAGGAGAACTCGCCCTAGAGAATCTTGCGTTGCGACAGCAGCTCGCCGTACTTCAATCAAAAAAGAAACGCCCAGAATCCGACAAATGGACCGCATCTTCTGGGTTTGGCTATCGAGATTGTGATCAAACTGGCGTGCAGCTTTCCTTATCGTTAAGCCTGACACCGTGGTTCGTTGGCACAAACAGGGTTTCAAGTAGTATTGGCGTTGGAAATCCCGCTCCAGAGGGTTGGGGCGACCGAAGGTTGAAATCGAAATTCGCAGACTGATATGCCGCATGTGCCGCCAGAATCCGTCATGGGGCGCACCGCGGATTCACTCAGAACTTATTCTGCTCGGCTACGAAGCTTCCGAAACGGCCGTGGATAGATACATGATCCCTAGCCGAAAGCCATGCTCACAGACCTGGCGCACTTTTCTTGAAAACCACTTGCCAGACACCGTGGGCATTGATTTCTTTACGATGCCCACAGCGACTTTTCGTAACCTCTTCACGTTTATCGTCTTGCACCACGATCGACGACGTGTCATGCACTTCAATGTCACCGAGCGCCCAACGGCCGAATAGACTGCACAGCAGATGATCGATGCGTTTCCTGGCGAAGAAGTGCCTCGATTCGTGATCGCGATGGTATCTACGGTCATTTATTTCAAATGCGGATCAAGAACATGGGGATCGAAGAAGTCGTTTGCTCACGTCGATCCCAGTGGCAGAATCCATATGCCGAACGAGTGATCGGCTCCATAAAGAGTGAATGCCTGCAACACGTCATCATTCTCAACGAACGACACCTCAAGCGAATCCTCAACTCTTACCTCGAATATTATCATCAATCAAGGACTCACTTGTACTTGGACCGTAACGCTCCTGTTCCACGCGAAATCGAACCACGTGGATGGGGAAAGGTCATCGCAATTCCGATGGTCGATGGGTTGCACAATCACTATCGCCGCGCGGCGTGACGACGTCCATCTTGCGGCGAGGATTCATGTGCTACATGGGGAGTTTGCGCCGATCTCGAATTTCCTCGCTTCCACGATAGACTCAACGCGATTTTGCTGTCGAATCTGCACTCTCGAGCCTCTACATTGGCTGCGCCAACCAGTCGATGCGCTCAGATTGTCGTCGGATAGTATTCCTGGGAGGGACTGGTGTTTCGGCCTTGAACCGATCACATGTCGCGACGCTCAATTTGAGATAGACGGCGTTTGGTGTGTCGAAACTTGTCATCGCAAAGAATACTCCTCTAACACCACGCCGAGAAAATAGGCAGTAACGCAATCAGCTTTCGGGCGGCCCAGGCCCTGCGCGATGCTAGCCGGAGCGTATTATCGGTTCCGGATTTTTGGCTTTTGATTGAGGATTCTGGTAAGTGATTGCTGAATATGTATGTGCCATCGCCAAATCCCACCCACCATGGACACTCAATTTGGTACAATGCAGAGCAATTCGTTTGAACTCGTGACAAAACACCAGCAAACGCATTAAACTCGTTTCGCGATGTGTAGTTTGTGCTCGAGCATTTCGGGAATAACATATTGATCAGAACGAAAAGTGACAAATGAACGACGTAACGAAGATTGTGCAGAGCCTCCAAGATGAGCCATGCCACGCCGCCGAGGATCTCTTACCGCTCGTTTACGACGAATTGAGAAAACTGGCGAAGTCTCGCCTCCGTTATGAGCGTGCCGGTCAAACGCTTCAGCCAACCGCTTTGGTCCACGAGGCTTATTTGAGACTAGTGGGAAATGAAGATCCTAAATGGGACGGGCGCGGACACTTCTTTGCCGCGGCAGCACGGGCTATGCGACAGATTCTCGTAGAACGCGCACGGAACAAAAATACCTTGAAACGGGGAGGAGAGAGGCAACGTGTGACGTTCGAAAACGCCAACCCTGCTCTCGAGCCGCCATCGAATGAAGTATTGGCCGTGGACGAGGCGATCAAGCGCCTTGAGCAAGTGGATCCTCGCAAAGGACAAATCGTCAACCTCCGATACTTCGCTCGCATGACCGCGGCAGAAACGGCAACTGTGCTGGGATGCTCGTTGGCTTCGGTAAGGCGAGATTGGCTGTATATCAAGGCGTGGCTTGAGAGTGAGCTTTCCGACGTGGAGCGGAAATGATCATTCACGTGTGCAGTTTGCATAGCAAACTGTCCTACCGCTGAGCGGCGTCAGCTTGCGACGTTGGCGAGACAAAGTCTGCGCAACTTACGAACGCAGTTTCGCATTGGTAACAGGACGGAAAAGCGAGAGGGTCGCATGCGAGCGACGTGATGGAGCAACACAACCGAGTGATAGGGTCATGCCAACCAATGAAACGATAAGGCGTAGAGTAGAAGCGTTGTTTCATGATGCCTTAGAGCTGCACGCCTCTGCTCGGTCTTCCTTCGTCGAAGAACACTGCGCAGACGATCCGATCGTTCGCACGGAGGTCATGCGCCTCTTGGCCCACGCGGACAAACCACGCATCTCATCGCTAGACGCGATCGATTTGATTGATGACGCAGAAACGGAGCTCGTTGGCGAACGAGTCGGCCCATACAAGCTGCTCGAACTCATTGGCGAAGGAGGGTTCGGCTCTGTTTACATGGCGGATCAGCAGGCCCCCATCCGGCGTCGTGTCGCGCTCAAGATTATCAAGCTTGGAATGGACACAAAGCAGGTCGTTGCCCGGTTCGAGGCAGAGCGCCAAGCTCTCGCCATGATGGACCACTCAAACATCGCGAAAGTATTCGACGCGGGTGCGACTTTGACTGGGCGACCTTACTTCGTGATGGAACTTGTGCGGGGCATGCCGATCACCGAGTTTTGTGATGAAGGAAGGCTCACTGTCAAACAAAGACTCGAGCTAATGGTGTGCGTTTGTCGTGCGGTCCAGCACGCGCATCAAAAAGGCATTATTCATCGCGACATAAAGCCGTCGAACATTCTAGTGACATTTCACGAGGGTGTACCGGTGCCAAAGGTAATTGACTTTGGCATTGCCAAAGCGATGAACGAACCGTTGACAGACAAGACATTGTTCACGGCGTTTCGTCAGTTCGTTGGCACGCCAGCATACATGAGTCCAGAGCAAGCCGAAATGACGGATGTCGGGGTGGATACGCGGAGCGACGTGTATTCGCTGGGAGTGCTGCTCTATGAATTGCTGACCGGCACCGCTCCGTTTGACCCCAGGAAACTTCGCAGCGTTGGGATTACTGAACTTCAACGAATCATTCGCGAGGATCAACCGGAGACACCATCGAAGCGTCTAAACACACTGGGCAGCGCCTTTCGAAGCCCAGCTTCGATGCGTGGCGTTGATCCGCCAGCGCTTCACAAATTGGTTGCGGGCGAACTCGACTGGATCGTTATGAAGACGCTTCAGAAGCCGCAAGATCGACGCTATGACTCGGCAGGTAATCTAGCGGCCGATATTGAACGCTATATGCGAAATGAGCCGCTCGCCGCTGGGCCAATAAGTGGATTCTATCTATTCCGAAAAATGATCTCTAGGCATCGCGCCGCTTTTGGCACATTGGCCGCTATAATATTGCTTCTCGTCGGGTTCGGTGGGTGGATGGGGATACTTTATGCGCGCACCGAGTCCCTTCGCCGGGAAGCACAGGCCGCACGTTTCCATGCGGAGGAAAATCTTGCGCGTGCCGAAACAGCCGAACTACACGCAGCCGCCGATGCAAAATCCCATCAAGACGTAGTCGAATTACTGTCGAGTACCTTCGAACTGGCGGACTCTGCAGGCACGCTAGGAAAAACCGTCGCGGTGCGCGAGATTCTCGACCAAGGACTTAATCGCGTCGAAACTGATCTGGCCGACTTACCCCGATCAAAGACCGCGATGCTCCAGGTCATTGGATTGGTCTATTATAGACTGGGGCTCTACGAAGAGTCTGCCGCGGCGCATCGTACAGTCATTGACGCGATGAATAGACTACGGGTTTCTGAACCGGCGCGGCTCGCGGCATCCATGAATGGACTCGGAGCGGCGCTGATTGGGTTGGGCGATTTTAAGGAGGCCGCGAGAATACTACGCGACGCTCAGCAGTATAGTAAAGACACATTGGGGCTCGATCATCCGGAAACTATAGCGGCAACGGAAGTGTTGGCGATGGCACTGTATTCGGATGGGTACGTCACCGAAGCCGAACCCCTCTTTCGAGAAGCAATTGATTCTTGGCGGCGCACTGTTGGAGAGGACGACGATCGAACATTTGGCGCGCTTGCACAACTGGGGTATCTGTTGTTTCGCCTTCACAGGTTTGACGAAGCCGAGCAAATCAGCAAAGAGTCGCTTGATCGTACCCTCAAGTCGAACAGCGGAGAAGACCTTTCCGTAGCAATGTCCTTAGTTTACCACGGGGGCCTGCTAGTGCGCCTCGGCAACGCAGCGGAAGCGCATCCATTGCTTGAGCGCGCCGAGGCTATTTTTGAGAGAATTCTAGGTGACAACCACGTCACGACACTGGTAGCCATGCACAATGTTGGGCAAGCCCTGTTTGCCCTCAATCAATTCTCGGCAGCTGAGCAGAAATTGCAAACAACAATTGACTTGTGCGTGTCCGTATTGGGTGAAGACCACCCACGAACGCTTAGATGTCGACTGACGCTCGGCCAATTGCTGATCAAAGAGTCCAGATTAGCCGACGCTGAGGAACAATTTCTCCAAGTTCTTCCCCGGATGGATCGTTTCCCAAGTCCGCGCCATCCCGTGTCGCTGGTTTGCGCAGGCCAACTCGCGAGCGGGCTCGTGGCTGTGGGAAAGACGCAACAAGCCGAGTCTATTTTGCGCGAGCTTGTCCAGTTACGTCGAGAAGTACTCGGCGAAGAGCACGGCGATTCTCTCCTTGCACTTGAGCAGTGGGCCAACTTAGCGACGAAGACGAGTGCCATCTATGAGGCAGAATCCGACGCTCGAGAGTACATCAAGACCTTGTGCGCCGCGTCTCCAAAGGCGTATGCAAGTATTCATCATGCCACCTTAGTCCTGTCCAGGCTTCTGTTGAATCAGGGCCGATTCGAAGACGCCGAACAAATGTTGCTCGGTCTGCATTCGAAAACCGCCGGCAGTGACCAAAATGAAAGTCAACTTGTGATGCGCCTGACTCGTCAAATCTCCGAACTATATCAAGTCTGGGGCAAGCCCGAACTTGCCAGGCAATGGGCAACGAAGGTTTTTGACTCGCCACAGCCAGCACATAAATAATCACTCCAACGGGCTGCTCGATGTTCTGCACTCTGCACGACCGCTTTTGCAACGGGAGAGACAGGGCCCGGATACCAATAGCGAGATGAATCCAACCAATCAGGATGTCTGTACAATTCCTTACGACAATCTGAAGGTGGAAATCGCATTGAGCGTGTAAGGTGTTTATTGAACACTGCCGAGCTGTTTCTGAACGTCTTCCTGGAAAAAAGTAGTCATGCGTGTCAGGTGGTTTATTTCGAGATGCCAGCCCCGGTGGCACGATCGGACCAATCAGGATTGCCGGAATTGAAGGGCTTTTCGAAAACGAGAATGTGTCGATCGCGGAGCCGCCGTCATTCTTGCGGGCGCGTTGGTTTCGTCTATTAGTGCATTGATCTCAATACTGTCATTTGTGACCGAGACTGAAACGATACCGGAGGTTCTTTACTTGAAAAGGAAACAACCGATGCGGAAAATGATAGCCGTTACTTTTTTGAGCGCAAGCTTGCTTGCCGGCAACACCTTGGCATTCGCGCAATGGCCTCAATGGGGTGGCCCGAATCGCGATTTCACGATAGAGAACACCAAACTCGCAAATTCCTGGCCAGAGGCAGGGCCGAAACAGCTTTGGCAACGTGACCTTGGTGAAGGCTATTCCTCCATCGTCGCCGAAGACGGCGTACTCTACACAATGTATCGAACCGGAACGTCGCCCGATGAGTTCGACATTGCCCTGGACGCCAAAACAGGAAAAACCATCTGGGAAACCAAACGAACCGCGCCAGTTCCTAGTGACATGACTGCCCATCCCGGTCCGCATTCCACGCCACTTCTTGTAGGAGGGCATCTCTTCTCGGTTGGGCGTAATGCGGTTCTGCGCTGTTACAATAAGAACAATGGAACCGTAATTTGGGAACACGATCTCACGTCGGAGTACGGCGCGAAGTATTCGCAATGGGGCTACTCGCCCAGCCCGATCGCTTATCGCTCGGCAGTTATTCTTCCCGTCGCTCGGCGCCGGCCGAGATTCGACGGCAACTCGGCAGAAGAGAATGAACGGATTGCCAACCAAATAGACAGTGCTGAGGGCCGAACGCTCATGGCCTTCTCGCAAGCTGACGGCAAGTTGATTTGGAAGAGTGAGGACATTGGAATGGACCACACGTCGCCGATTCTGGCGAAAATCAACGGATTCGACCAACTCATTGCGGTAGAGCCAGAAGCGATGTTCGCTGTGGATCCCGTCACTGGTAAAACACTCTGGCGGCATGCATTCGAAAAAATAGACGGAGTCTTGGTCACTCCGATCATCATCAATAAGGAGCTGTTGCTTATTTCCACTCCCGAGAATGGAAGTAGCCTATTTCGTTTTGGCAAGAAGGACGTGAACGCGGTTCCAACCTTGGTCTGGCAAAGTCGAAAGCTCCGCGCGGTGTTCAGTAATCCCATCGCAATCGACAACTTTGTGATCGGATCGACCGGCCGAAATACATCGATGTTGGCATGCCTGAACCTGCAAACCGGCAAACGCCTTTGGGCAGATCGATCGATGGCGAAATCTACAATCATTCGGGCAGACGACAAACTAATCATGCTCGACGAAGACGGGCAGCTCGCACTGGCTACCGTTACCGGCGAGAGGATCACCTTCCATTCGAAAGCAACGGTTGCTCAGGGCAAAGCGTATACGCCACCAACGCTCGCCGGGACCACGCTCTACATTCGTGATCGTCAGAGTATCCAGGCGTTAGATCTTGGGACATAGCGGCGCCTTTTCCCGGTGTCTATTGCGTACGCGCTGAAAGTAAAAGAGTTGCATATTGATGACCTCAAAGCCTTGGATATTATCACCGAACTATCGCGCAAGCTCTTGGAGGCCGTGGACTGGGACAACTTGCAGACAAGTTCGTGTGTTCACCCCCATCACATGACATTTCGTTATCGCAGTCGTTCTTGCCGTACTTATGCTCCCCACAAAATCAAACAAACTCTTGCCTTCTATACCCTTGATCGCGAAGCAGAAAGCGCTATGCTGATCTAGTGGATTAATTCAGTGAACCAATGAAAGTGGTGGGCCATGCGAATAGACACCGGGAGCTACTTACCTATATACGATCAGATCATTAAGCAGATTCAATCTGCCATTGCATCGGGGGTGTATCGCCCTGGTGAGATGCTCCCGTCACAACGAGCGCTTGCACTTAAACTGAAAGTGAACCCAAATACCGTTCGCCGAGCGTATGAAGAGCTTGAGCGAGAGGGGGTCGTGGTAGCAAGGCAAGGGCTCGGCATGTTTGTGAGAAAAGGGGCCACAAAGCGAGCACGTCGGAGAGAGGTTGACGCATTGCGCCAGCAATTCGTACACGCTATCAGGTCAGTCGCATCTGATTTTGAGACCGAACGTATTGAAGAGGTGTTCCGCGACGCACTAGATGCAACACGCAAGAAAACCATCGATAAGTCTGACGACGGGAATCCGGTGATTAGATGATCGAATTAGACACGGTAAGCAAGCAGTTCGGACAGAAGGTCGCTGTAAAGGATTTGTCACTAAGTATCCCGCCCGGAACGAAATTTGGGTTCCTTGGCCCCAATGGTGCTGGGAAGACTACGACAATTCGAATGCTTATGGGCTTGACCAGACCATCAAGTGGAACAGTGCGTGTTTGTGGGCTTAATCCTCGGAGGGAACAGAGGGCGTGCAGGATCCAAATTGGATATGTGCCGGAAGAGCATCTCGCATACCGGTGGATGAAGATTGGTGAACTGATACGCTTTTGTCGCGCATTCTATCCGACTTGGAGTGAATCGACTTGCAAACGGTGGCTCGCGCATTTTAGCCTTTCGCCTGACCAGAAGGTAAAGACTCTTTCCAAGGGTATGCTCGCTAAACTATCGCTTCTACTAGCCCTTTCTCACGAGCCAGAGCTTCTTGTGATGGATGAGCCAACATCGGGACTTGATCCTATCGTGCGTGAAGAGTTCCTCGAAGGCATTCTCGATATGCTTTGCGATGGAGAGCATACGGTGCTGTTCTCGAGTCATATTCTCAGTGATGTTCGCAGGCTCGCCGACCGCGTCGGGATCATGTTCGGTGGCCAACTACTCACAGATCAACAAACGGACGAACTAGTAGCGAGTACAAAACGAATTCGGGCGGTGCTTCGGAACGGTTCACCGCCTCGCCGACAACCGAGGGGGATTATCTGCCAGGAATTTGACAGTCGAGAGTGGTCGTTGACAATTTCGCATTTTTCGACGCTAACCGCTAAGGAACTGCAAGACGCGCCGGAGATTCGGAATTTTGACGTAGTCGATCTGGACCTGGAGGACATCTTCAAAGATTATGTTCGGGGAGCAAGAGAATGATGTTCGAGGCGCTCCTTTGGAAAGATATTCGTATTCAGAGAGTGGCCATGCTCGCGGCGATATGCGTCATTGCAGCGCCCTATGCTTATGCTGCATACAGTTGCATTGGCGACGGAGAGACGGTTTCTTCATCGGCCGATGGGTTGCGTGCAAGCCTCGTGCTATCCGGCCGAATCACGTTGATGGTATCGTTAATGGTTCTCGCAATGCTTGCTGGCGCAGCTTTCGCCGCGGAGCGATCGGATCGCTCGCATGAGTTTTTAGCTGTTCTCCCGTCTACTCGTTTCATGATCCTAGGCAGCAAAGCGCTTGTGGTTGCGGCCGTAGCGAGTGCTCTCTGGTTATTGAACCCATATGTCATTATCAAAATCGCCACCATTTTCTCAGCTGGCTCGGCACCATCTCCTTTATCTATAGATGCTACGTTTGGGACAGTGTCTGCTATGGCGCTTTCCGTGCTAGGCTCAGGCTGGTTTGGTTCAATTCTCGTTGCCAATCCTGCCAGTTCACTGTTGATTGGGTTGCTCTCGCCTTTTCTTTCCTTGCTCCTTGCATTCGGAATCTGCGATCCCGCCCGCGAAGAAAATGCCTTTCGTATCACTTTTGTATACGGATGTCTCGTTATTGGCATGGTGACTCTTCTAGGAGGCACAGCCTACTTCTTTCGCCGCGAGGAGGTATGAGTATGTCTGACTTCGATTTTGAACTGCGGATTTGATTCAGGGTCCACACGAACACGGTGCTTCAACTCAATCCGTGGAGAGAAGATCGCAAGAACCCAATAACAGCATCGCCATGTCACTCGTCACGCAATGCAATAATGGGATTGACTCTCGTGGCGCGAGTAGCTGGAATCAGGCAGGCAAACCCTGCAACAAGAAATAGTCCGATCGCACCCACAAGAAACGTCGTCGGATTCGTTGCGCTGACCTCAAACAACATTCTTGCCATCAGCCGCGTTAAGCCAAACGCCCCTGCTAATCCAATAACTACACCAATAAGAGCAAGTCTCGCGCCCTGCCCCACAACTAGTTTCAAAGTACCGCTACGAGAAGAACCGAGTGCCATTCGGATTCCGATTTCCTTAGTTCGCTGGGCTACCGAGTAAGACATCACGCCATAGATTCCTACTGCAGCAAGCACGATCGCCTGGATTGCAAAAACTCCCATGAGGACAGTACTGAATTGCCTTCGCGCATTGGTTACCGCCATAACGTCTTCCATTGAGCGAACGCTAGACACGGGGTTTTCGCGATCGACGGCAAGCACCGCTCGCTGGACCACCGCGCCGTAACTCAGCGGATCCTCCTTCGTCTTCAGGACCCAGCATGTCGGGAAAACATTGGCAGTGAACGCTGTTCCCTCGTCCGATCCCTGACCGACGAAGGAGAACACAGTCGGTGTCGGTGGCCGATCAAGCTGAAGCTCCAGAATGTCGCCAACCACACCCACAATCCTGTCCGGCGGCGTGTCGCTGTTAAGCTCGGACGTAACAAGACCCTGGCCGATCGGATCTTCTTCTGGAAAGTATTTGCGGGCGAGTGCCTGGTTGATGATGACCACAGGCTCAGAATCTATTGTGTCATGCTCGGAAAACGTGCGGCCGCTATGGATGGGGATTCCCATTGATTCGAAGTACTTCGCTGAAATTTGTCGCCACTGCCCACGCCCTACCCGACGGGCAGGGTCGGGACTGGGCCGCCCTCCGATATCAAAGATCGTCATGAACCCGTGCTCAAGTGGCAGGGTTGAAACCGTTGCGGCTGATTCTATGCCAGGCACGGTCTCGAGTTTTTCACGCACGCGTCGCGACAGATCCATAAACCGCGCAGTCGTAAGGTCTTCAGTTCCGCCAAGTGACATTTTCATGGTCAGAATATGATTGGCGTCAAACCCGGGATCGAGGTTTGTCACCCTGCGAAAGCTCTCGATGAGTAAGGTCGCTCCAACGAGAAGAACTAGCGCTAGGGAGATTTCACCAACAACAAGCATTGAACGTATACGTCCCCCGCGTTTACCGGCACCACTTCGCTGACTTCCCTCTTTCAATGCCCCGTGCAGATCGGCATTGGATGCTTTCATTGCAGGGAACATTCCAAACATCAGAACAGCCACTAGTCCGGCAAGTATGGTGAACGCTACAACTGATCCGTCGATATCAATCGCGTCGAGCCGAGGCAGATTGCTCGGACGAATGCGAACCAGCAATCGCATGGCCCACTGTGCAACAAGCAACCCCAAACCAGCTCCAAAGAATGCAAGTAACGCGCTTTCCGTGAGGAGCTGGCGGATCATCCTCCCCCTTCCCGCGCCCAGCGCAGCTCGAACAGCCATTTCTCGCTGTCTGTGCGTGGCCCGAGCTAACAAGAGATTTCCTACGTTGGCGCATGCGATCAGGAGAACAATGCCAACAGCACCGCAAAGCATCAACAGTGCGGGGCGAACTCTCCCAACTACCTGCTCGAGATACGGAAGAACGAAGGCCTTTTCGCCCGCAGCCATGATGTCTGGGTGCTCCTCCGAAAGCTGTTTTGCCACGCGGCCCATGTCCGCCTGTGCCGCCTCAAAAGTGATGTCACCTTTTAGTCTCGCGATCGAGTAGTAAACTGCTCCGCGGTCCTTTGAGTCGAAGGTCAGGGTCAGTGGCATCCATATGTCAGCGTGCGTATTGAAATCAAATCCCGCAGGCATGACGCCTACAACTGTTCGGTTGTTTCCACTAAGCCTAAGCACTCGCCCAATGATGGTAGGGTCTGCATCAAATCGACGTCGCCACAGGTTGTCGCTAACAATCGCAACCTTCTCTGCACCTTCGATCGAATCACTTTCATTAAAACTGCGCCCTAATTGAGGTGAAGCCGACAAGACGCTGAAGAAGCTCGGAGAAACCCGAATGCTCGCAATACGCTCAGGGCGATCGCCTTCGACAAGGTTTGTTCCTCCTCCTCGTCCGTCATACAAACCAATACCATCGAAAACGCTGTTATTCTCGCTCCAATATAGAAACTGCGAGATCGATAAGGCGTCGGACCTTCCTATTGTGTATTCACGGCCAATCTGAACCAGTCGATCGGATTCTCGATATGGCAAAGGCTCAAGCAGAACCGAATTAACAACACTAAATAGGGCGCTGTTACTACCTATTCCCATGGCGAGAACAAATAGCGCCACGACTGTAAAGCCGAGGTTCTTTGCCATCATTCGAAGGGCGAAACGTATATCCTGAATTATTGCATTCATTCTGACACCAGTCTCATTCTTTCCTTTGACGCCACTGCTGACGTAGCCGTTTGCACTACGGCAATGTCGTAGCGTCCCAAACAACGCCATCCTCCCCGAGCAAGGTTCCTGTTGCTAGGGCAATGTCCACCTTCGCGATTTCGTATGACGCGAGAGCACGAACTTCGCGAGATTCCGCAGCTGCCAGAAAGTCGGCAGCCTCGAGTACTTCAACACTTGTCCGCGCACCAACTTCGAATTGCCGCTTCTCCGCCTCATATGTACGAGCAGCCAGGATCACTTCCTGTCTTGCAGCGAGAATCCGTTGCCAAGCCTGATCAAACTGGTCAACTGCATCATATACTTCTTGCTCAATTGTGAGCCGACGTTGCTCGCTTGTTGCGATGCGTCGGACACGGCGTAGCCTTGCTCTGTTTAGCCTGGCCTTAGCAGCCGTGTTGCCGACGGGGATGTTGGCCACAAGTCCGATCGAGTAATCGGCGAAAGAACCGTCGGCTGCTCGTCGCGATGAGTCGTTGAAGCTCGCTCCAAACCCGTTCAACGTCATCCCATATTGCAGGTTGAGTTCCGGCAGCAGACCATTCTCCTCCACATCAATCTGGCTTGCATCAATCGCACGCTGCAACTCAATTTCGAGAAGTTCCATCCGGTTTTCGAGCGCGCTTGCCACCAACGTCTCGGGGGCGAGTGAAAGTCCAAGCGGTAGAGGATCTGTTGACGGAATGATAGAAGTCGCAGAGTTCATCGGAAGGCGATCCGAATTCATGATCCGTTTGAGTTCCCGCTCGACCCGGCGACGCTCGGTATCGGCTACGATGATCGCTTCGAGACGGTTCGCAACTCCGGCTTCGGCACGCATAATTTCGATTTTTGGCGCTGCGCCCGCCGCCACCCGTCGACGCGCCTGCCCAAGCTGTTCGACTGCGCGCTCGTATTGCTCCTGCCGAACCTGAAGCTCTCGCCGAACCGAATAGAAACGCCAGTAGGCACGATCAGCTTCTGAGAGAACGCGAATTACGGCTAGGCGAGTTCGCGCGCTGGTCAGATCGCGTTCGATCCGTGCAACGCGAATCTGATGTGTATTTGTGCGCACGCCGTTATCGCGGAGCAAGGGGTGCGCTATCGAGAAAGACAAAGCTGATTCATAGGTAGGGTTGATTATTCCCGCCTTCCTCGTATCAGCTGTTGACTCGAATGTGCTGTCGTTTGATTGGCTCGCCAAGAAGTCGATGTTAACACTACCGCCGCTCCGGAGAGGGAGATTGACGCCAAAGTCGATATCCGTTCGCAAGACGTTGATAGACGAGTCTGAATCTATCGTCGTTTCTCGGTTCGTTTTTTCTCTACGAAACCCAGCAGTGATCGATGGCTCGAAGGCGGCTTCTTGCTCGTAAATCGTTTCCTCCGCGATTGACGGCTCCACTAGCTCAACCTGAAGATCAAGATTGTTCACGATGGCTGCAGCCCGTACATCAGCAATATCAAGTTTCATTGTTTCGGCAGCGATTGGAGACTCAGGCCTTGCTTCCTTGAATTCAAGTGAGACTTCGTCAATAGGAGCGGGACGGGTCGTGGACAGTTCCTCGACGGAAAGCGTAGTGATCTTCCGCAGATCGCTAGAAGGTTGTCTGTAGTATGCAAAATCATTTGCCTGCGATATGTGTTCGCAACCAATAACCCCGCCGGAGGTCGAAGCGATCAGCAGGATGGCCCCAAGCCTTGATACGATTAGGTTCTGCAAGCAGGATTGCATTCTCTTCATTGGTACAGGTCGCTTCGGCTCGTTAGCGTGCGGTATCGAAACCGCGCCGACCCAGCTTCGCATCATTCTCCGTGAGACGTTTGGCTTCCTCTGGCCCTACGATCCGCCCATCAAACACATGTACGGTGCGATCGGCGCAGCTCGCATACCGAGGATCATGGGTCACCATGCAGATTGTTGCGCCTCCCCGGTGAAGCTCATGCAAGATGTCCATAACTGCTTCCCCATTGCGCGAATCGAGATTCCCTGTAGGCTCGTCGGCAAGCAAGATAGCGGGATCACCGCCGAGCGCGCGAGCCACGGCTACACGTTGCTGTTGTCCGCCCGAAAGCTGCGAAGGATAGTGCTTCATGCGTGGTGCCATATCGACGCGTTCTAATGCAGCTTGAACCCGTGTCTTGCGATCCGAGCTGGACATTCCCCGATAGGTCAATGGGAGTTCGACGTTTTCGAAGACGGTGAGATCGCCAATCAAATTGAAGCTCTGAAAAATGAACCCAACTTCTCGGTTGCGAATCCTGGCTCTTTCTGGCGCGCTCAACTTGTCTACCGAATGAGAGTTTAAGGTGTATTGGCCTGCGGTCGGTGTATCCAACAATCCCAGAATCGAAAGTAGTGTCGATTTGCCGGAGCCTGATGGACCTTCAACTGCGATGTACTCACCTTTGTTTATCCGTAGTCCCACGTCGGCCAGTGCGTGCGTCTCGACCTCGTCGGTATAAAAAACTTTACTTAGGCCGACAAGCTCGATCAGAGCGACGTCGCGCGCGTTGTCTGCCGCAGCCTTACCCACCAAGGGTGCCGCATTAGCGACACTTCTAGAATCCATCATTTCTTCCCTTCGATTTGTCTCGACTTCCCTACAACTCCAACATGAAAAAGCTGTCGCCAGACTTACATGGACCGTTCTCTACTCCAACGCGATTCGATCAACGGCATCCCACCGCGACATATCCGTCAGCACGATCTTGTCCCCTTCTTTCAGCCCCGAAGTCACTTCCACTGTCCGAACAGAAGTCTTCCCAAATTCCATTTGAACACGAGTTGCCGTCTTCTCGGCTGCATCGAGCTTGAAAATCTCGACTCTTGTAAATGCTTGACCAATCACCGGACGTCCGACATACAGAATCTCGTCCAGCCGTTCGATTTCGATTGTTCCCAATACATTCTGATCCGGCCGAGCTCCTGTCGGCTTACCATTCAAGAATGCGACATCAACGGCAACGGAGCCCTGCTGAGCCGCCGGGTCGATCCGCACGACTTTCCCCGCGACTATGCCGTTGCGGGTGTCGATAGAAGCGATTTGACCGATCTGTACTTCGCGCGCCTGCGTTTCGGGAATCTTAATGACTGCCTTGAGCTGGTCAGGGTCGGTCACTTTGGCAAGAGTCGCCCCCGCTATAACCCGCTCTCCAACCTGGGCGTGCATCTGCTCAAGAACACCAGCGGCACCTGCTCGAACGCGCAAGGCATCCGATTGAGTACGCTTAAGGGCATGCAACGCACGTGCCTGCTCAACCTTCGCAATTTGCGCAGACAACTGTGCGTCTTTCAGTTCGGGATTCATAGCGAGCCGTTGTTGTTCAATACCATTAAGTTTGATGAGTTCCTCCACTCGCACACCCGAAAGCTTCAGATTGTTTTGCGAAATCAGCCCATCCTCGAATAGCTCTCTGTTCACCTCGTGTCGCAAGCGCGCTTCGAGTAGATCGGCATCCGCACGAGCAACCGACGCCCTTCGCTCAAGCAAGTCATTGCGAAGCCGCACCTTAAGAGACGCAAGATCAGCCTCAGTTGATTTCATTTGCCATTCAGCATCAACTGTATCCAGCTCGAGCTGTGGATCACTTAGCTCCAACAGGATAGTATCCGACTCGACAATCGTTCCCGGTAACCCAAGAATTCTCTCCACTCTCCCTGCCGTCATCGCCGGAATCCACCACACAATTTCGGGGACCAACGTTCCGGTTCCCCGGATATCGCGCAACATTGAACCGCGCTCCACCGTCCCAATCTGCACAGACGCGCGCGGCACCGAAGGCAACGCTGGCTCTAACCTGGAAAGGCCTACCGTCAGCGTGATTAGACCTGCGACGACAACGAATGACCAAACCGCACGTTTGATCGCTCGCCGTTTTGCTACCGATTCTCTGGCTATGTCCATAGTTTCTTCCGTAGGCACAACTTGAGCCCGACCACCGTCTTGTGCATTCCCATATCAATGCGAGATTGGCACCTCAATATGCGCAATCAGATAGGACGTCCTGGTTTACTGGGCTTCCCCTTAGCACAGACTGAATCCACAGTTTCATTTCGTCAGGAACATAAATACTCGGCTGGCTGACAATATATTACAGACTTTGATCTCTAGATTACGCATGATGCCGCAAAGACCCGAGCCACAGCGTGTCACAAAACGAAATGATCGCGTAAGTCCAGATCTGCATGTTGTAGGCAGCAACGGCAGACGCTCAAGGGTCTTTGGGAGATGCGCAGGAAGGAAAAAGCAATCATGTACAAGAAAGCTGCGGTGGCGGTTGTTCTGATGGCGTCGCTCAGTATCGACGCACTAGGACAAGACGGGTTGGGCGCGAGCAACCGAGAGAATCAGAAAACTCATAGCGACAACTATCTTGGCCAAGAACTGCCCGGATTGGTCCCAGAGCTTTTCGCCCCGGGAATTGTGTCGACCGGGTTGCACGAACACAGCGCTGTATTGATCACACCGGATGGCAACGACCTTTTCTTTACCGTTGCGGACGGTGCGCAACATGTAATCCTGCATATTCCGAAGGATAAGAGCGGCTGGCTAAAGCCTCGTGTCGCACCGTTCTCTGGACAATACAAGGATGACCGTCCATTCTTCGGGCCGCACGGAAAACGCGTTTACTATTCATCCAGGCGACCACGCAGCGCTGGCGCGGATGCTGAATCGCGCGGCGGAATTTGGTACGTCGAGCGAAAAGGGTCAGGATGGGGCGAGCCGAAATTCGAGCCAGCGTTGACGGCGTTGAACATCGCAACTCCAGGATTCGCGGCTAATGGCAATTTGTACTTTTGTTCTGCGGAAAGAGGCGGCCAGGGACGCGAGGACCTATTCGTTGCAAAGTGGGAAAACGGGGCCTATGCAAAACCGAAGTCTCTCGGCAATTCAGTCAACTCCGAATCCATGGAGGCATGGCCTTACATCGCTCCGGATGAAGGTTACATCATTTTCACTTCGTTCGGTCGATCGGAAGGCGATGGCCTTTACATTAGTGTACGCGACGACGAAGGCCGTTGGACCAAGGCTAGATACCTTGGACCTGACGTGAATATATCCGGAACCGAACGATTCGCGTGGGTATCGCATGACGGCAAGTATCTATTATTCAATCGGCAGTGGGAGAGGCACGGCGCAAGTTCATCTATACCCTTGACACTCGAAGACCTCCACAATCGGTCAGCGTCACCACAAAATGGTCTCGGCGACGTTTACTGGGTGAACACGCAAATCCTCGAAAAATTCAAACGGTAGTTTTGGAATCGATTTCTTCGCTAGGAAGACGTAACAAGGATAACCAACATGAACAGTTGTCAAACGGGTGACGCACGACCAACGTTCACATTAGTAGCGAGGATACTAACGATTCTGGCGTTTGTGTTTTCGGCCCAGTATGCCCTGGCGCAGGCGCAACCGTCTCGCGAAAATCCCGCAACCAAGAAGGATTTCCTCGAATGGATCAAACAACACGCGATTCATATTGAGCCATGGGAAATGAATGCAGAACTTACTCGGTACCTGGACAAAGCACTGGAAGGCAAGCGAATCCTATTCATCGGTGAGCCCGGACACTTCTTCAGCGAGAAGTACGACGTGCAACTCATGCTCATCCGCTATCTAGCGACCAAGGGCTACAACGATGTTTTCCTGGAAGGAATCGGTGCGTCTATGGCCCCCGTGCTCGACCAATACGTCTCTGCCGGGCTGGAAGCCAAGAAGGAATCGGTCGAAAAGGCTAAATACCGCAAGCAAGTGCTGAGCGGATCGAGTAGTACGAAGGAGTCCGAGTTTAGACGCCGCCTAAGTGCGTCGCAACGACGTTTCTTCGACGGACTTCGGAAAATCAGTGAGTCGTTGCGGGATGGACAGGGTCCACTACGGATTCACCCGGTCGACATCGATATGATCCCAGGCGGGTGCTATCATTCAATTGGAGGGTTGCTCGCAAAATATCCCGATCAGAAATCGCTCGATCCAATTCGTAAACTAGCTCAAAAAAACTACAGCGAAACGCCGCGCCAAGTCGTGAATCGGCTGGAGAAACTAAAGAGTCTTGTAAGTGATCTCAAAACTGCCAACCCTGTGGCTTCGATTGATTTGCTCCAACTTCGCAATTATACAGACTGCCTGCTAGAAAGTACTGTTTTCGTCGTAACTCGGCAGGAGGACGGAAGGCTGGACCGCGCCTTGGTACGTCGTGAGCCAGCCATGTTTCGCCAAGCCAAGTTTGCGCTAGACGCAATCTCGCCTGATGCCAAAGCAATCATGATCGCTCACAATAACCACCTGTCCAAGATCGGTGCGGATATTTCCCGTGCGCGCGATCCATCAGTCGGAGAAATGATTGCACAACAATACCCTGGTGAAGTGTTCTCAATCTGGATGCTCTACGATCACGGAACACTGCTCAACCCGATGAGCGAACAACTCATTGACACCTTGGAGTCCGATCCGATGCGAATTGAATCAACCATGATCAAAGCCGGTTCAACCTACCTCCTCCCTCTGCATTCAGGCGAACACGGTGAACGCTACATCGATCGCAAGCGCCGTTATAGTTATTTCACCTGGGATGAAATCAGCACCTTGACAAAGCAAACAGACGCCTTGCTTTTCCTCGACGAGATTTCTCCATTGCGCGAATAGTGAGGTTGAAACAAAGGATATAGCTGCGAACAAGAGTAAGCTTCAGTTTCTTCTTGAGGGGAGACGCAATGCCAGCCAATAGAGCTTGTCGAACTGCTATCCGTTTAGTCGGTGCGTTATCTCTGCTTCTGTGCGCTGGCTGCGCTGCACCTAATACAGCATCCAAACGCGAGGTCCGATTGCACGAACAACTCGGTGCTTCAGCGGACATTCTCCCGCAACTACGGGCACAGCTTCCCGCTTCTGCACCCTTCCGAGTCGTTATTCGGCTTACTTATAGCAATGGTCAACCGGCGGCAGGCGCAAATTCCACATTGCGTTGGTCAAGGGGTAAGGAGGATATTGTAAGTGACTCGGAAGGGATCATACGATTGGAGCTTTCTGGTGAACGATACGATCAGCCCGTGTTGCTGATCCCAGCCACGTGCACGGCGGAAACTGTGACGAATCATGGGCCACCCGTTTCGTTTGCATCGCCCGGCTACGAAGGTGATTGGACTCGTATCCATCTGGGCGATACGTCAGTGCGGCGGCCGTTGAACAATTCGTCCGACATGAAGTCCATGCTCCACCGCTGGTTTGCAAACTGCGCCGGCATTCGCTCAGCACGATTGCGGCTGCTGACATGACGTCGCGGTTTCTTCGTTCGCATGGTGAGGTTTTCCTCGCTGTACAGGCGATAAACCCGCTTGTGATTGATCTGCCAGCCCTCACGAAGCAGAAGAATGTGCAATCGCCGATAGCCATATCGAACCCGGCTAGAGCAAGCTCTACTCTACTGTACTGTAGCGTTCGTATGCACGCATTGCTCGAAAAACATGGCGATTCGCCGCTACATTTGACTGTTCTCTGCGATAGCTGCCAAATCCTTTATCAAGCTAAGCCATCGACCAGCGCCTATGGAACGTATGACCAAGGAGGCAACCAGTGGGAGTGGGTCGAAACCCGAAATGGCTTCACATCTGAACGCGGGGCACGTGGAGGGTCCTTTTTTACTTGGGATACACGGCGGAGTGCACCGTACCGCGTTCATGCTGCTCCAAATTCTTGATCAAGAACGGGGGTTTCGCGTTGCGGCAGTTCCAGCAGAATAACCCATCCAGGCGGTTTCGGATTGGGGCCTTGCGGTTACTGTATTGACTCTACTTACATCTGGAACGTTAGTCTGTCGGCGTGTCCGAATCCAGGTTTCAAAATGATGCTGTACGAGCTTGAGCCATCGGCGATCGCGTGGGTTGTCGCCGTAAACTCGAGTACAGGAGTGAGGAAATGCGTGTTTCGATCATCCGTTTAGCTATTTTCGCCCTTGCAATAAATGTGAACGCTCGTGGCCAAGACCGAGACGTCAACAGCAACTACCTGATTCATGCTTCGAACGGGCAGGCGGTCATTCCCTTCGAACTGCACGGCGGAGACATCCTCCTGAAGCCTGAGATCAACGGCAAGATATTGAGGCTCGTGCTCGACAACGGCGTGCTTTGGGACGCACTGTTGCTGTACGGGCGTACCAATGTTGACTATGGGCTAACGTTCGACGGACACACGCAACTCGGCACCGCTGGTGATCCGACCGCGACGAAGGCTCGTACCGCCTCGGGCATTACGGTTCGACTGCCCGGCGTCGAGCTGAAAAATCAAACTGCGGTCGTAACACCACCCGAATCGCTGTTTAGCAAACTATTCACAGGCCAGGACGGCATTATCAGTGGGTCGTTGTTCAGTCACTTCATTGTCAGCATCGACTTTGAGCGGATGATCGTCACGCTGTCTGATCCCAAGCACTTTTCATACAAAGGCGGTGGACAAGCATTGACGATGACACCGTCGGGCGGTGGCACATACGGGCTTGCTTGTGTTCTCACTCAGCCGAGCGGCAAACACGTCAAACTCAATCCAGCGATGGATATAGCTGGCGTTCAACCCCTTCTCTTGTACATTCAGAACTGTGCTGACATCCTTGTGCCCAATACGGCAAGCGAGGCTGTTTTAGGTCCCGGGCTGCAAGGTCACCTCGGTCCAGTTCCTGAGTTGACAGTAGGCAAGTATACACTCAAGAATGTAACGACTGGCTTCACGCGATCCAAGGCGCGAATGGGCGAGAAATGCGAAGGCTTGTTCGGTTTGCCCTTTTTTTGGCGGTTTCATTGTACTTTTGACTATCGAAACAGGGTCGTATACCTAGAACCGAACGCACATTTTGACGACACATTCTTGCGTCGTTCTCGCGAACGTCAGTCACAACGTAGTGGAGGTGAAGAATAGCTGGCGGCATTATAACGGACTTCAGTCTTGACCTGCCCCCTGTCCCTCCCAGAAATGCCATCCGACGACAATCTGAGCGCATCGACTGGTTGGCGCAGCCAATGTAGAGGCTCGAGAGTGCAAAATCGACAGCAAAATCGTGTTGAGCCTATCGTGGAAGCGAGGAAACTCGAGATCGGCGCAAACTCCTCTCGTTGCACATGAAGACTCGCCGCAATATGGACATTATTACGCCGCTCTCCTCGATTGCGAAAGACGTTTCTCACAGACAACAATGCCAACCGTAGCACGCTCATGACACGCTCCATCCATTGATTTCAAAGGCTGATAGCGTATGTCCCAATGGTTACTCGTCAATTCGTAAGTCCTTTATTGACAAGCAGTACCGAGTAAGCGGGGGGCACAGCGAGTTCGCCCGGTTTTGTACGATCGCGGACAGCACTGAAGCTATTCGTTTTTCTGGATCGGAAATAGTGCCGTTAGCATATCATCTGTGCGATTTCGCCAACTCGACCAGCCTGATCCGTCGTTCGCTTGGCCTCCGGCAACATGAAAGCCAGCATCGAGCAGCCACTTGTTCAGCAAACGATTTGTCTCAACCAAATCAGTAGGTGAATGTGCGAATCTAAGATCGTATTTGCCCCAGTCATGATAAACGAAAATGTCTTTGTCTTCAGCATCTGATATTGCGATGCGCATCGCTTCCATTGAACTAAATCTAAATAACGATTGCGATCCGACTTTCTGAAAAACATCGGGGAATTGAAGCGTACACTCGAGCGCATTGTAAGCTCTAAAGCCCGCGCCAATGTTAGCCCTTGATTCGCGATCTTGCAGCGTGCGGTAGGTTGTGTCGATGAAAGTCACCACTTCGGTTGCAATCACCTCATTGTATTTTCCATTCGTGCTACCTGGAAACACGTCGATGAATGCTGCAATCGCCGGTGTCATTCTTGATCCAATGAGATTACTCATCGTTCGAGTCATTCGACCATACCGCCGCGCTCCTGCCCCGCCATGCACATAAATAACCGGATAGCTCTTCAGTGATTCCTTGTATTCATGAGGCAGGAAAACTGTAATCTCATGGCTTCGCTTCAGGATTTCACTATTCAGCATATGTGTTCTTATGAAGCCGCGACGCGCCTTAATGGGCTTGCCTAAGTGTGCCGGTGCTTTCCATTTGGGCATGGCTACCCAGGACATTTCCATACCATTACCTCCCGAAGCCAGTTCCAAGTCGTCTCGAAATATCGTGCCGGTTGTCTTTTGTTCGTTAAGCGGATCTAACACATTTTGATTGAAGTCTTTGATGAAAATGTAGTTCACATGCGCATCTGATTCTAACTTCGCTGTATAGTAGAAAAGGTCAGTATCAGGAATACGCCTCATAGATTGATCGGCGCGAGCCCCGAACAAGTCTCCCGCTAACGCTATATCTGTGGCTTCTGCTCGATACACGAAATGCAGCAAGTCTTGTACATCATGAATAGGATATCGCTGATGTTCCTCCAAGAACGCGTCGATGATCTCCTTCTTATTCTTGGATTTCGACACTTTCTTTTCCAAGGCCTTCATGAGCGACGTAGCCTCTTCGTTGACTTGCTCTGTTGAAGTCACCCTATCGTGTGCCAACTTCGGACCAAGCTTGATCGCTAACTTTGCGATGCCATTTACGCCACGAACATAAATGCTCCCGTTTGCAAAACTGGGAGGAGTCCAGGACACGTCTTGGAGGACCTTGAGTGATGCTCGCTCGTCGTATCTATGTGTATTGGCTCTAGCAATATGTACAGTGCCATCCATGGTAGACAGCACGAGGTGATCATCGACCAGAATCAAGTACCCATTTCCGGGCAGACGTGATCTCCACTCGCGCTCACCGGTCTTTGCATCGACGCACGTCAGGAATCGACTATTATATGCGTAGATATAGCCCTTATGGTACACCGGCGTCGTAAACGACTTGCTAATGGCACGTGTGGTCCAACTTGGCTTGACAACCGTTTCTTCCAGGTTGTTTTCTAATGCAGTAAGGATAGACGATTCATCTTTGTTGGCTAATAATATACCATTTGGTCCTACCGGCAGCGGTGTTATACTGCCGGCACCCCGCATGCCATCCCCACCATGCTTGAAAGAGTACAGCTCACGCCCAGTGACCGGGTCGATTCCGATCATTGTCGATTCCCCAGCAGCGATGATGGTGTCTCGATTGTTGCGCCGGTAGATTATTGGCGACTGATAAGAAACTTTGTCATCACCCGCGACCCACTTGGTTTCGCCCGTAGCCTCATCGAATGCGATAACAGAAGCACGTTCACCTCCGACTTGAATGATCAGTTTGCCATGAGATACGACCGGAGAAGTCGTAAATCCATATGATGGCTCAATAGCACCATACTCTTTCACCAGGTTTCTTGACCATAGCTCTTTCCCATTCGCGATATCCAGTGCGAAGAGACGCCCTCGGGCACTAAGCCCAAACACACGATGGGCCGAGATTGCAGGCGTAGAAATTGGCCCCCCATGCGATCCGTTTTGACCTACATATGCATCCTCAATCCTGTTTCGCCACAATTCATCACCGCTCTTCTCGTCGAAAGCTGCTATGACGTCATAGCTCCCGGCGGTGAATCCCGTAACTACACAACCCTCAGCTATTGCGACGCCAGAGTATCCGTTACCAATTTTTCTGTGCCAGGAAACTTCTAAATGGATATCCTCAACTGTAGACAAGACTGTGGTCTCATGTGAAGTGCCATCGCCCGACAATCCCCGAAATGCCGGCCAATCGGCAGCTAGAGCTAGTGTTCCAAGAACATGGAGGTGTGCTATAACGACCAACCATGCTACGAGTGTTTTGTGACGACATTCCCTTTGGGTATCTGACCTTGCTGATAGCATCATTCTCTCTCCAATGAGATTCAATAATCATGACCGTTGCTAGTGAACGGTTAACCAGAATCACACTTCTCCGATTCCGTCTTGTTTCTGGTGGGGGTTGATGCAGCGGGCCAGGTAACCGATGCGATTCAGCCCCATCGCGAATCAATGCGAAATTCGACATACCAAGTTCGTAAAGTGTTGTAAGAAATCGCCGAAAGAAGATGATTGCAACTTACTCACGACTGTTCCGGTTTACGACGCGCGCGATGTTGTCAGCGGGCGGGCAAAACCGTGCTATCAGCAGAGACATTCTGGACATTTATGCGCGAGCTCTCGGCACCCTTGTGCCTCCAGTTTAATCCGTACTCCTTGTCAACAAAGGACTTATGAATTGACGAGTGACCATTTGAATATACGCTATCAGCCTGTGAATTCGGTGGATGGAGCGTGTCATGAGCTTGCTATGGATGGCATTGTTGTCTGTGAGAAACGTCTTTCGCAATCGAGGCGAACTCGCCTTCGAGAATCTTGCACTGCGACAGCAACTCGCCGTATTCCATTCCAAAAAGAAAAGACCCCGGATCCGACAAATGGACCGCATCTTCTGGGTTTGGCTATCGAGATTGTGGTCAAACTGGCGTTCAGCCCTGCTTATCGTCAAACCTGACACGGTGGTACGTTGGCACAAACAAGGTTTCAAGTTGTATTGGCGTTGGAAGTCGCAAGCGATACCTGGGCGACCGAAGGTTGAGATCGAAATCCGCAAACTGATACGCCGCATGTGCCATGAGAATCCGTCATGGGGCGCGCCGCGGATTCATTCTGAGCTTTGCTTACTTGGATACGATGTGTCCGAAACGACGGTGGACAATTATTTGATCCGTTGTGCCTCCCGTTTAATCCGTACTCCTTGTCAACAAGGGACTTATGAATTGACGAGTAACAGTTTGAATATACGCTATCAGCCCGTGAATTCAATGGATGGAGCGTGTCATGAGCTTGCTACGGATGGCATTGTTGTTTGTGAAAAACATCTTTCGCAATCGAGGCGAACTCGCCCTCGAGAATCTTGCGCTGCGACAGCAACTTGCCGTATTCCATTCCAAAAAGAAACGGCCCAGAATCCGACAAATGGACCGCGTCTTCTGGGTTTTGCTATCGAGATTGTGGTCGAACTGGCGTTCAGCCCCCCTTGTCGTCAAACCTGACACAGTGGTTCGTTGGCACAAACAGAATTTCAAGCTGTATCGGCGCTGGAAGACGGGAGCGACACCAGCGTAATGCGATCCGGCCAGCGTCTCGGAAAGGCTTCAACCCACCTTAACTCATTTGACCCATGCGGGAAGCGCCGTGGCTTTTGTGGTGCGAAGCTCCGCGAGGGCTTCATAATCAACCTCGTTCACGACCATTGGCACTACGACAATATAATTCTTGCCGAATTCCGTCGTGTCCAGATCCGGCTTGTCGTGCTTCAGCGCCTCCATCGCGGGCCGCCACGTGGAGGATCTTCCAGCTTCTTCGGTGACCTGAAACGACAGCATGCGCGTACCCCACGCCCGCTGCACGACTTTGACGCCGCGAATCTGATTAACTGGAATCCTCGGAATACTCACGGTCAAATACTGAAAGGGCTTCATGTTGCGGATCCACGCCGATTTCGCGAGTTCAACTACCCATTCGTTGACACGCCGCATGGCCTCCCGGTCATCGTCGTCCAATCCCGATACGGCAATCGCCGGGATGCCTAGGAACGCCGCTGTCCGCGCTGCACCGATGGTGCCGGACCCAAACCAGTCCTCCCCGAGATTGGGGCCGCCGTTGATGCCCGACACCACAAGATCGGGTGGCGAGTCCTTCATCAATCCTAAGACTCCCCAGAGCACGCAATCTGCAGGAAAACCGTCAATGGAATAGGCCGTGATGTTCTTGCCGAGGTCTTGTTTTGTTGCCGTGATGCGCCCCGTCCGAAAGCTTTGCATGAAGTTCGTGGTTCCACTCTTGTCTTCTTTCGCCGCGACTACAACGGTCTCCGCAATCTTCGAAAAGGCCTTGGCAAGCTCCTTGATCTTGATGTCGCTGATTCCGTTGTCGTTGGTGATTAGGACGCGCCGTAGGTTGGCCTGTGGTGGCTGGGCTTCAGACGGGGTAGGCGCTGCCGTGCCGACGAGGGCTAGGGCGATTGCAAGCGGGTAGACAGTTCGTTTGAGCATCGGGTTCTCCTTGTGTGAATGGTCCACTTCTCCATGTGTGGTTGATCCACAACCAGTGTCGAAGAGATGCGTGCCGCCGACAATCGCCCATCGGGATGAAATCGACTCATCCTCTCGGGTGATTTGCGACGAAACGCTCACATGGATGGGTTGTGGGTCTGTTGGTCGCGGTCCGGACGCTTGGAGGCAATGGCCGACATCAAAGCGAAGCGCGATCGACAACCGCTCTTGTCGAACACGGCTCGTATGTGTGTCTTGACGGTATTGAGGGAGATGAACAACTCAGCCGCGACCTCTTTGTTGCTCAGGCCGCGCGAGACTAGCAATACGACCTCGGCTTCGCGTTTGCTTAGATTCCACTCCGGGGGCACCGTCCCGCCTGCCGCCGAGCTGCTACGTCGATAGAGCGTCCACGCGAAGACGACGCTGAACACGCTGTATGCCAGGGGGTAGAAGCGCAGTCCAGTCACCTCGATCAGAAACAGATCGTGCAGCAGCACCGGAACGCCAAGGGCGAACAGCAACAGGAAACGCTGAGCTAGGGAATGGTCAACGCCGGGGGCGTCATGGCGTCGAATGCCAAGCGCCAGCGTGTAGAAGAAAACCGCTAAGAAGAGGAGGTTTTCGAGCAGGTCGCCGCGATCGTCCCAGCGACCGCCGAGACCATACTCGGTAACGTGCTGCACGACGAGCGCCAGGCTGACGGTGCCGAGAATGACGCGGTTTCGACCGCGCTCAGGTACCGCGAAGACGCGGTGTGCAAAGAGGGGGAGCGTGAACAGCACGCCGTAGGACCCGACGATCGCCTCGAGGTACTCGAGCACCGCTCGGATTCCTGGCGCCACCGAGCCCGGCACGACGTCGACAAAGGCTAGCAGCAGACTGGCGAGTACGAGCAGTGTGAGAGCGACATAGAATGCCAGGAAGGCCTGAGCGACTGGACTGTGGGTGCGGTGGTTCACCACCACGGTGATGCCCATGCTGACA
>JAJDEA010000002.1 GCA_029260035.1 Phycisphaerae bacterium | reverse complement strand
GGTCCTGGGAGTAAAGGTTCCACGGGTTGAGGTCCATCAGCGATTCGGCGTAAAACGTACCCACGTCTGAGTCCTTGGGGTATTTGCCTCTGACATTTCCCATTGCATCGGCGTAAGCTCGATCCAGAGCGGTGCGGTCTTCAGGCCAGGGTTTTGTGTAACGCGTCGACAGTGCGAGGATCAAATCTCTTTCGACGGGTGTTGTGTTGTCGACGAATTTCATGGCTTTCTGGATTGCACTCCACGCTGCTTCCGATTGCTCCGGCGTCATCTTTGGGTCGTTGATGTGGGGACCATGGCAAAGCGCTACGCCCCAATATGCCATGGCGCATTGGGGGTCGAGTTGGGCAGCCTGCTCAAATGATCGTATCGCTTCGTCATAATTGAAGGCGTAGGCCCAGTTAAGTCCCTGATTGAAGTACTGCTGAGCTTGGGGCGAGTCGGTTGTGATCGTTCGATGGTGCTGGCCCATTTTGGTGAACAGCTGAGCACCGTTTTTTTCTCGACCGGGCTTCGCCTTCAACTGGCTGCAACCAATTGGCAAGACAAGGCACACGATCAACATTCTCAGGATGAAGTTTCTCATCACGACGCATCTCCATTTAATTGGGTACAGCAAAGACTTGGACAGGCAGGTGAGACCTCTCTCGACGCAGCACGCGATATTAACTCTGCTGGCCGAGATTGTCGAATTGGCAGGCAGGCGGTGTCAGGCCTTGATGGGTAAGAAGTGGTAGAGCTTTCTACCCCCGCGTTTGACGGTCAAACCGCTTGGTTTCATGGATTCGGCAGGGCGGTTATCATTCGCTTATGCCAATTGCAAAGGAAGGTTTTCGAGAGATTGCGATTTCCACGGTGGTGCTTGCCGCACTTGCGTTTGGCGGGTCGCTCATTCATTGGTCGCTTGCGATTCCGTTCATCGTTGTATGGCTGTGGGTGTTGTCGTTTTTTCGTGATCCGAAACGTGTGGGAGAGTATCAGCCCGGCGACTTGTGTTCGCCAGCTGACGGTACGATTACGGAGATTTCGGAACTCGACCACCATGATTGCATCGATGGGCCGGCGGTTCGCATCGGGATGTTCCTCAGCCTGTTCAACGTGCACATCAATCGCTCGCCTTGCGCGGGTACAGTCCGAGACATTCTTTACAAGGAAGGCGAGTTCCTCGACGCTCGACATCCGGAGTGTGGCGAACGTAATGAATCCAACACGCTTGTCATCGATCCTGAGTCGTCAATGTCCGGGCCGGTGGTTGTTCGACAGATTTCGGGGCTTGTTGCGCGACGCATAATCTGTAACGTCAAGGTGTCGGACAAGATGCCCATTGGCTACCGATTTGGATTGATTAAGTTCGGCTCGCGGACGGAATTGATTATTCCTCGCGTAGCGGGAACCGAAATAAAGGTAGGAATCGGTGATTCGGTTCGTGGTGGGTTGACGATCCTGGCTTCACAGCCTCTGTCCAACAATGATAGTGATCGTGCCACGGTTGAAGCACCGGAGAAGTTGGCCAAAGTGACGTAAGCACCGTCTTCGCCGTAATGCGAGGGTTAAGAAATGCCAAGTAATCTTCATTATAGGTTTTGCTAATGCCCGCGCTTCGACCGATCAACGACGATGATTCAAGCCGACCGAGACGGCGAAAGCTGCGATCGCTCGCGTTCCTGCCTACGCTGATTACGTTGGGCAATTTGACTTGTGGCTTTGCTGCGATCTATTTTAGTATGCGAGCCATGTATGAGCTTGGTGCGGGTCGGGGATCGGGGTTGGGTTTGGCTATTCATAGCGCAGCTCTTGAGCGCATGCTTCCTTCGTTTCTTTCCTTTGGTGCAGGGCTCGTGTTCCTGGGCATGATCTTCGATGCTTTTGACGGACTCGTTGCACGGGCGACGCGCACGACAACAAATTTTGGCGGACAATTGGATTCCCTTGCCGACGTGGTGACTTGCGGTGTGGCGCCGGCTATTCTCATGGTCGCGTTTATGATTCAAGAGCTTTCGCCCGATGGCGTCGTGGCGTCGCCGATCAGCGAGCATTTTCTGGGGCGAGCTTGCTGGGTCGCAGCTGCAATTTACGTCGCTTTTGCAGCAATAAGGTTGGCTCGTTTCAACGTTGAACATGCGGAAGCAGGCTTCGACCATAGAACTTTTCGAGGTTTGCCAAGCCCGGGAGCGGCAGCGATCTTGGCCAGTCTGGTTTTGTTCCAGGACCAACTTGGCGCTGGCGGCAGGCAAATCGTTGCATACGTTTTTCCATTCGTCGCTATCGCCGCCGCATTCTTAATGGTCAGTCGGATTCCGTATCGGCGGTTCTATCGCGCTTACCTGCTTGGGAAACAGCCATTCTGGCAGATCGTAGCCGTGACGGTTGTGATTGCCGTATTCATGTCCTACAAGACGCCGACCCTGTTGGTTATTGTTGTGTGGTACGGGATGAGCGGGCCGACGTTTCTTGTGGTTCGTAGAGTTCGCGAGATGTTTCGCCCCACTGCGGCAGAGAGCAAGGACGATAAGCAGAGCTTTGATCGCAAGACCGGTTAGCTTGTCTGAATTCATCATTGTTCACGTGTGAAATCGCCACGTCAAATTAGTAACGCTCCCCGAAACTTATGGGCTACCTTTGTCGCTACGACTGCGTTACGATTCAGCATTGAACACTTTCGGCCATCGTATCGGCAGTGCATTCAAACAAGAGGATAAGCAAAAGGTATAGGTATATGAGTGCGACAACCCAGGCTATGCGCGTTCGATTCGCCCCGTCTCCGACGGGCTACTTGCACATTGGCGGTGCGAGGACCGTTTTGTTTAATTGGCTTGTCGCAAGGCAAGCCAATGGTCAATTCATTTTGCGCATCGAAGATACGGATCGCAGCCGCCACGTTGAAGACTCGGTCCAGAAGATTTTCGATGATTTGCGATGGCTTGGGCTAGATTGGGACGAAGGGCCTGAAATCGGAGGCGACTTTGGACCTTACTATCAAAGTCAGCGACTTGACATTTACCACGAACACATCGATCGGCTGATCCAGGGCGGCTGTGCGTATTATGCCTTGGAGACGCCGGAGCAGTTGCAGGCGATGCGCGAAGCCGCTGAGAAAAGCAAAGGTGGATTTCGTTATCCCAGGCCTGATCCGATTCCCACGATAGAGCAGGGAGAGGCAGCCCGAAGCGCGGGACAGCCCGTTGTCGTTCGTTTCAAGATGCCTGATGAAGCCATTACGGTTGTAGATGATATTCTGGGTGAGGTGACGCTTGCGAGCGATCAGTTCGAAGATTTCGTCATTCAAAAGAGCGATATGTTTCCGACCTACCACCTTGCGTGCGTTGTGGATGATGCGCTCATGGGCATCACGCATGTGTTTCGAGGTCAGGAACACCTTATGAATACGCCCAAGCATATTGCCCTTCAAAAAGCACTCGGTTTTTCGACGCCTCGCTACGGCCATCTTTCTGTCATTTTCAACCCTGACGGCAGCAAGATGAGCAAACGAGACAAGGAGAAAGCGATCAAGCAGGGGGTGGCTCCGCCGGAAATTGATGTGCATGATTTTCGCTCAGCGGGTTACTTGCCGGAGGCCGTTCTTAACTTTATCTCGTTGCTTGGATGGTCACCGGGCAACGATATCGAGCGATTCGCGCTGGACGAAATGGTGGCTCTTTTTCGCGTCGATCGAATTGGCAAGACCAACGCACGCTTCGATCGAGACAAACTCCTCGCGTTCAATACAGATTGGTCTACGCGCGTGTCACCAACTCGCCTATTGGTTGCCTTTAAGGATTTCCTGAATATCCACGAGGATACTCCTGCGATGATGCGCGAAGCAGATGACGCGATCCTTGCCAGGATGTTGTCCTTGTGCGAGGGGTTTCGTACGTTTGCCGACGTCATCAAGAAGACGGGCTTCTTGTTCGTTGCAGACGAATCGATAGAGTTCATGCCGAAAGCGGTCAAGAAAGTTCTTCAAAAGAAAGAAGGGGCTGGCTTGGCGATGCTCATGCAGTTGCTTCCAAAAATCGAGTCACTTTCGGATTGGTCCGGTGAGAAGATCGAACAGCTATTATCTGACATTTGTGAGGAAAGCGGCGAAAAACTGGGAAACGTTGCGCAACCCATTCGAGTCGCCATCACGGGTTCGACGGTCAGTCCATCCATTCATGAAACGCTCGCCTTTTTGGGCCGGGATAGAACACTGACGCGTATCCGGCGCTGTCTCGCGATGCATTCTTGAGGTGCATCAAACGAATTGAAGTAGGCAGGACGGCGGGTTCTGTTGTTTTCAGTTCTTCCAACGGCTGCTTGGTCGTGTGATGGGGAGGACTCGCTGTCTTATGCTCTGGCGAGCGCACAAACCTCCTGAAAAACTCTTGCTTGATAAATCAGGTCTTCCTGTTGAATGCTGTTCCCGGCTGCGGTTTGAAGCGTCATTGCGGCCTCGCTTATTTCGTCGAAGCCGTGGCCCTTTGCGGATGTCTCAACCTCTCGAATGATTGACACAAGTCCGTCAGTTTCATTCGCCATAGCTGCCGCCATAACGTCGAGAATCTTCGTGCCAAGCTCCTTGACATATTCCTCAAGAAGAGGCTGCATGGTCTCGTCGGCCTTATATTTGCTGTAGATCGGCTCCGGACATGCGCTCAGTGCAATTCCAGGTAACACCTTAGCGACGTCCGTAAGTGACAAGACTCTAGAATATCCGAGATTTTCCAGCTCATTCTGTTTTTGATCGTCCGGAGTCAGGGAGATGGCAAGAATCTTACCCAGGTATCCCTGCGATCTCAGGTCGCTGGTAATCCTGGTATGTGCAATGGCTTCAGATTCAACGTCCACGAGTACCAGATCGTATCTTGATTCGGCAGCTTTTAATCGGCACTCAAGGGCGCTATCCGCATTATCCACAATTGCGTTGGATTGGTTAAGCTGATGGATTGCTAATCGCGTGATTCTTTGATCCCTTGATACCAGCAGCGCACGACATTGAATGGCGTCGGAGCAAAAAAGGGCAGGATCGAGAACCTCATCAAAATGAATACCCAATTCATGAACATTTCCTTCAACGAATCGGCATCGTCGAACCGTTCCAGCCATGTGTTGCCAGTTACCGTGAATTGTAAAGAGTCGCACGATGCAGTGCGTCCCGACATGCACAAACCCGCCATGGAGGCAAGCCAGCCCGCCTTGGCTTAGGTTGCGTGTTGGGCAGATAAACGTTGTCGGTTCGGACGCGCCGGGTTGGGTGAGTTGGATGTGGATGACCTTCGAGCGATAACGGTGTCGCGCCGCCGCGCGTTTCTCGTTAGGCATTTCGACGCCGGCATCGAGCCGATCGAAAATCGCTTCAATGTGTTTGTCGTCCAGGCGGATCGTTCGAACAGGCTTAGCTTGTTGGGAGGATGCAACCATTTATGGGCCTCAGTGGTCTCTTGGTAGAGGGTTTTTCCGCGCATTAAGAACGCACTTCGACCCTACGACGCCGCAGTTTATTCCTCAGTGCAGCGGATTGCGGCACCTTACCTGCATTTCAACGCGAGGGTTTTTAGTGAATTCTATTCAACCATACAATTCGTGATTCGTTAGGTAGGGGGAAATGTCCCAAAATGGTTTGCAATGCGATACTCTGGACGTGACTGTTTCATTGTAGACGAAGGTTTCTGATATGGGGGCGTTGGTTTGACCGATAACAAGCGACTCATTCACTACACCGCTGCCAGCGACTGGTCCAGGTCAGCTATCAAATCTTCGATATCCTCGATCCCTACGGAAAGCCTGACGAGGCCATCTGTGACGCCACGAACCTCGCGTATTTCCTTGGGAATGGAAGCGTGAGTCATAATCGCCGGGTGATTGACGAGCGACTCGATACCGCCGAGGGACTCCGCCAATGAAAACATGCTGACACTTTTGCAGAACTTCAAAGCTGCCGATCGGGCCGCGTCCTCTGATCCGTTGGATGATTCAGGCGATTTGTCGGCAAAAACAATAGTGACGATGCCTCCACCACCGGACATTTGCTTATTAGCCATCTCGAAATCCGGGTGATCTTCCAAACCCGGATAAATAACTTTGTCGAGCTTGGCGTGCTCCTGCAGGTGCTTCGCAACCATCTCCGCGTTTTTATTATGTTTGGCCATGCGCAGTGCTAACGTCTTGATGCCACGCTGAACAAGATGCAATCCAAGGGGCCGGGCACGCCGCCAAAGACATTTTGAAGAAACAGGATACGTTCAAATAACGCGTCGTTCTTGGCCACGACCGCTCCGCCGGTGACATCGGAGTGACCACCTATGTACTTCGACGTACTATGTACGACGTAATCGGCCCCGAGATCAATAGGAAGCTGAAGTGCCGGCGTGGCGAAGGTGTTGTCCACAGCCAGAAGCGCTCCAACCTTATGGGTTATGTCAGCGATGGCTGTGATGTCCAGGCATCGAAGCAGGGGGTTTGTGGGCGACTCAAGCCAAACGATTTTTGTCTGGTCATCGATGAGCGATTCAAATGCTTTCGGCGAGACGTTGTCCGTGAATACCGACACCAAGCCGTACGCATCGAACACTTGTTTGAGTACCCGATACGTTCCACCATAAACGTCTGTATAGGCGAGTACTTTGTCGCCGGGTTGCGAAGACTGCTGTCGTCGCCGCGGAGCCGGACGCAAAAGCCGCACACTTTGCCCCATTCTCGAGCGCTGCCAAGCAATCTTCGAGGTTCTGTCGCGTTGGATTTCCGGACCGCGCATATTCAAACCCGCGGTGAATGCCGGGGGATTCTTGCGTGAAAGTGCTTGTTAGATGGATTGGGGGAATTGTTGCGCCGTTCGTCGGCTTGACCGACATGAATCGCCTTGGTCGCAAATTTCCAATTGGAATTATTCGTCTCACTCATTTTACGTTCTCGTTTTTTGATTGTGTAATGGCTGCTTCGAGTCAAGTTTAGCGGAAAACCCGGATTAGGGTTGGCAAGTAGGAGCAAAGCTAACTCTGGGATCGGAGGTTCGTAGCGTCAAACTCCGAGTTCGTCGATGATCAGCCTCGCAACGATGCCGGAAAACTCCGTGCGAGAGGCGCGCGTGGTCTCGTCCTAGAGCAGCCTGTTGGATTGTTTTCGCATTTAGCACGCGACCTCGGACATGCTGCAAAGTGCTGAGTTCGGACGAGAGCCTCTCGACATCTAGTCCATCGCTCTGGTTCGCGGATGTTTCCGGACGTTGCCCCGGAAGCGAACCGTGGTGTGAGAATCTCGGTCACAAGGGAAACGCGTCGGCGCTGGCATGGCACGTCTCGGATGCCGATGAACCATGTGATGCGGCAAAAGAGGGCCGAACGAGGCAAGATGAGAAACGGGCTACGAGCTTCGAAGGCTGTGTGTTTTCTAGCCGGTTCAGAGCGCATGGTGACGTTCCCATGAGTCTGCTTGCTGTGAGTCGATCGCCGTACGGACAGGTTTGAGCGAGTTTCTTTGGAATGCGCAAATCTGCCGAATTTATTGATGACTGCCTTGTAATTGGAACGCGGGTTCCATAGACTTGTACGCTTTGATGGTTTTTGGGAAGCGGCTGCTCCGATGACCCTTCGTGACAATCTGACCAACGACGCTGTTGAAACATTACGGCAACTCGATCCTACCGAGCTTTCTTCTCGCGGGACGGTGGGAGAAGCCATTGCACTTATGCAGGATCGAAACGAGGGCTACGTCGTTATCACCGAAGACGCCCGCCCCGTTGGAATGCTTACCGAACGCGACATATTGCGGAAAGTTCTTCCGGAGAAACTGCCATTCGACACGCCAGTCGCTGAACTTATGACTTCGAGTCCTGTTGTTGTGAGTGAAGATGATTCCGTCGCTCATATTATTGGTACGATGCATGCAGGGGGATTTCGGCATGTACCGGTTGTTGATGCGGGCGGTCGATTGAAGAGCGTTGTCTCGGTGAAAAGAATCGTCGAATATCTCGTGGACCATTTCCCGAACGCCGTCTTCAACCTTCCACCAAAACCTGGCCAAGTCCAAGCCGCACGCGAGGGGGCTTAGCCGAGATACGTCAATGGATAAACGCTTTTAGGTTTGTTTAAGAAGCTCAGGAGCAGTAATCAATCATGGTCGTTTCGACCCAAAAACAAGATGCGAGTGTCAATACCGTGGAAACCATTGAACGGGAAGAGATCACGGTACGGTTCTGTGGGGACTCCGGGGATGGGATGCAGCTCGCCGGTACACAACTGACAAGTACGTCTGCCATTTTCGGAAACGATGTCTGCACGTTCCCAGATTTTCCAGCTGAGATTCGTGCGCCTGCGGGAACCCTGGCTGGCGTCAGCGGGTTTCAGCTTGCTTTCGGTTCGCGCAAACTGCACACGCCGGGCGATCGGGTAAACGCAATGATTGCGATGAACCCCGCTGCGCTCAAGGCCAATGTTGCGGACTTGGAACCTGGTGGGATATTGATCGTCAATTCCGACGCGTTTACGAAATCCAACCTGGGCAAAGCGGGCTACGAGGAAAACCCACTCGATGGCGTTGACCTCAATCGCTACAAGCTTTTCAAGATTCCCATCAATACGCTGAATGCTGAGGCTTGTTCGGATACCGGGCTGACTGGACGTGCGGTGGGGCGGTGTAAGAACTTCTACGCGCTAGGCTTGGTCTATTGGCTGTTCGGCAGGCCTTTGGAGCCGACGCTTCGTTGGATTGATCAGAAGTTCGGTGCCAAGCCTTCAGTTGCTGATGCCAACACGAAGTCGCTCAAAGCAGGCTATTACATGGGAGAAACTGCCGAGTTGTTCCCTGTTCGGTTTCTCGTTTCCCCTGCGAAATTGGCGCCGGGCAAGTATCGCAAGCTGAGCGGGAACGAAGCCATCGCGCTGGGTCTTGTTACTGCCGCTCACCAGGCAGGCAAGTCGCTGTTTTATGGAAGTTACCCAATTACGCCCGCAAGCGACATTCTTCACGAATTGGCTCGACTGAGAAAATACGATGTGCGAACCTTCCAGGCGGAGGACGAGATCGCAGCTATGACTTCAATCATCGGCGCTGCATTTGCTGGTGCGTTCGCCGTGACGGGAACGAGTGGTCCTGGTGTTGCGCTCAAGCAGGAAGCCATTAGTTTGGCGGTGATGACAGAATTGCCAATGGTTATCGTCAATGTACAGCGAGGCGGACCAAGTACAGGTTTGCCGACGAAGACCGAGCAAGCGGACCTCGGCCAGGCGATCAGCGGAAGGCACGGTGAGACGCCACTTTGTGTTTTGGCTGCATGCTCTCCTGGCGATTGTTTCGATATGGCTATTGAAGCCTTCCGAATTGCTACTGAGTTTATGACGCCCGTTATGTTGTTGACGGATGGTTACATTGCAAATGGGGCAGAGCCTTGGCGCATACCAGATGTCAGTACGTTGCCGAAGTTTGAAGTTAAACACCCAGGCCCTTCGGCTGAGTTCGAGCCTTACAAGCGAAACGACAAGCTCGCTAGGCCTTGGGCCTTGCCGGGAACGCCTCAGCTTGAGCATCGCGTTGGGGGTCTTGAGAAACAAGACATCACCGGCGACGTCTGCTATGTTCCGGAAAACCACGAGCACATGATCCACTTGCGTCGGCAGAAAATCGACAAAATTGCCGATGCGATTCCACCGTTAGAAGTTCACGGCGATCAATCGGGCGAACTGCTCGTTCTGGGTTGGGGGAGTACTTACGGTGCGATCGAATCCGCCATGGAACGTTGCCGAGCCAGGGGGATGAATGTGTCGAATGCTCACCTTCGATACCTTGACCCAATGCCAAAAAACACAGAGCAGGTTCTTAAGCAATTCAAGCAGATCTTGGTTCCGGAAATGAATCTTGGCCAGCTCAGGCAAAGGCTTCGGGCTGAATACCTTGTGGATGTTATGGGTCTGAACAAGGTCCAGGGAAAACCTTTTACTATTCTTGAAATCGAAGAGAAGGTCGCAGACCTCTTAAACGGAAAACCGTCATGAGTACAGAAGCTGGAATGGTTCAACTAACCCCCAAGGATTTCGCCAGCGATCAGGAAGTGCGTTGGTGTCCAGGCTGTGGGGACTACTCCATCTTGGCGCAGGTCAAGAAGGTGCTCGCGTCGCTTGGAACGCCTCGGGAAAACACCGTGTTTGTTTCGGGCATCGGTTGTTCAAGTCGATTCCCGTATTACATGAATACCTACGGGTTTCATAGTGTACATGGGCGGGCACCGGCTGTCGCGACGGGTGTTAAGGTCGCCAATCCCGAGCTTTCAGTTTGGGTAGTTACTGGCGACGGAGATGCGCTTAGCATCGGCGGGAATCACCTGCTTCACGTTATTCGTCGTAACGTGGATGTAAACATACTTCTTTTCAATAACCGGATTTATGGTTTGACGAAAGGGCAGTACTCGCCCACTTCGCCAATAGGTCGAAAGACAAAGTCATCCCCTATGGGGTCGATCGATTTTCCGCTCCACCCGCTGTCGGTAGCCATTGGCGCGGAAGCGACCTTTGTCGCAAGGACAATAGATGTAAACGTCAAGCATTTGTCATATGTTCTTGATCGTGCTGCCCGGCACAAGGGTACGTCTTTCGTTGAGATTTATCAAAACTGCAACATTTTCAACGATGGTGCGTTCGAGTATGCGACCGGCAAAGACACCAAAGAGGACACGGCTATTTATCTCGAGCACAATCGTCCCCTGGTGTTTGGGAAAGATCGTGACAAGGGTATTCAGCTTAACGGGATGGACCCGCAAGTCGTTTCGTTGGGGGATGGCATGACTGAGGACGATCTCCTCTTTCATGATGAAAAGCAAGCCGAGCCGAGCTTGGCGTACTTGTTAAGTCGCATGCACCATCCGGAATTCCCGGAGCCGATGGGCGTTTTTCGTGACATCGAAAGGTCAACATACGAAGACATGTTGTTCGACCAGATTTCTGATGCCAAAAAATCATCAGGGCCTGGAAAGCTGGAAGATATGTATGACGACGGGGAAACCTGGGTTGTTGATTGACTTGACGGTGTCGAAATCTTGGCTTGGTCGTTCGCGGAAAACCGAAGTCTCTTGATGTTGCTTAGCTTCTGTTGAACCGGAGTATGTGATGCTCTGCCCATTTTGCTCCTATGACAATATCGAAGGCGTTGATTCATGCAATCGATGCAACGTTGATCTAAGTGACATGCAAGGTCTGGCGGATGCATCGGATATCGAGCGAGACCTGCTGGATCGACCACTAAGTCAACTTGCAAGTGTGAGCTATGTTGAGGTGGGTCCGTCTGATACCGTTCGGGCTACCGTGAGCAAATGGGGCAAAGATGGCTTCCATTGCGCTCTGATTGTTTCGGATGGCTCGCTTGCGGGTATTTTTACAGAGCGCGACCTGCTTTTTAAGCTCGCCAATGATTTCGAAACATTGGCCGATCAGCCGATCAGTACTTTCATGACGCCCAACCCGGAAACGCTTACGCACGACGCACCGGTTGCGTTCGCCCTTAACAAGATGATGGTCGGTGGATACCGACACATTCCCATCGTGCAGGGTGAGAAACTTGTCGGAATGGTGAGCGTCCGCGACATTCTCGGCTACATGGTCGACCGCTTCGGCGACGTGCTGTCCGCAGTATCCTCCAAATGACCATCGGTTTCGATGGGCAATCAGTTGGCACCTGAACAAACCAATACAACGAGAGAATGACTGGCTTTTCTCTGGGCTGCGCTTCCGCCGGACTCCGACGGTTCTCTCGCCGTTGGAATATGGTCATCTATTTGTGTAGTGGCATAGAGATTGTTATTAGCACCAAATAGTCAGGTGTGGCGGCGAACTGCTCATTTGTACGAATAAAATCGTGCTTCCAAGCGCTACCGCAGAATAGAGCTTGCCCCAGAAGAGGCTTGCGCACCGTCGACAAATGTGCCGTCGGAAGAGCCATGAAGAATTTTGGCATTGTGCCCGGTCTTCTTGCCATAGGATTCGAGTATACGGTCAATTGCTTCGAACCCTCGGCTTGTCGCCCGCATCATGACGGTAACCATCCCGCCACATCCCATCCCGCTCACCCGGGCGCCATAAATGTCGCTGGCAGCACCTTCGTCGCGCAATTGGCTCACAAGTGAATCCGTCTCGGCCGTTCCAAGCCCGCATCGCTGGCCGTAGCTCCAATGCGAAGAGTACATCAGCTCGCCCGCTTCAAACAGTCTGGTTCGGTCGTCGCCTTGGATTGCCTGTGAGACGGTTTCCGCAAACTGCAACGCTCGCGCGCTCTCGTAAATGTAGTGTTCGGTTCGTGAGCGGATCTTGTAAACTTGATTAGGCTTAATATGTGTCAGCGGGTCGCCGGTTTCACCAAATCGATCAAGAAATTCCTTTCCTTTCATCTTGGTCGGGATGCGATCCCGAAAACGTCTGACATATTCTGCCACGCTGATCGATGGGAGAATACGATCCCATGTGGATCGCTCGCCGTCTTCATGCTGAACGATTCGCTCGATGAGTAGTCGCCCCATGTGGGCGGCAGTACGAATCATTCCATATTTTTCCTTCGCTTTTTCGTTTGATACTCCGCTTTCGATTCCGCAGAGAACGACATCTTCCGGCAGCGGGATCGTTCGCTGGAGTGCGTATGGAATACCACGGATTTGCGAAATCGTGTGTGCTTCTCCAAACAAGACACATGCTGCGTCTGCTGAACCCACGGGAATTCCAAGCCACCTGTTTTGTACTTGCTGACAAATCCGAACGGCATCGCTTGGTTCAAACTCGACGTTGAACATTCTTGAGAGTGCGGCAAGCGTTGCACCAGCCACGGCAGCCGGTATCCCTGCACAAATCGATTGGCCAAGCGTAGAGCCAACTGCCAAGGTAAGTCCTTGCCGGGGCGGCGGGAGGAGCCCCTCACGAATCGATTCCGCGATCGTTCCCACCGTACATCGAAAAGCGCTGTCGAAGCCGTTTCGTTCATTCGCCGAATCAGGATCATCAGGGCCCCCTGCGTCGGTTGACTCCAGCAAAGCACTCAATTTGACGGTGTAAGGCCTGTGAGAATTCTTCTTGCTACCATTGACATGCAAGACGGAAATGATGCCATCATTCTGGCTTGCCATCCCAACGCAGACGTGATCGGCGATGGGCGTGTTGAGAACTGTCGCCCCGCAATGCTCGGTGATCCCCCCAAAAACATCCAGCCTACCCGGCGCGCGAGCGACCGCACGAGGTGTCCCTTGCGGTAGCGCCTGTAGTACATCGTCGATGAGCGGGGAGATGGAAGAAGCCGCCGACTTTCCGAGAAGGGGCGTCTTTGCCGTGGCACTTGCCATCGGCTTCCGAGCGATCGTTTCTTGCTTCATTTTCATCCGACCGGATCCGCTGGATTATTGATCACAAACTTCTTTCAGGACCGATTCTTCAACGAAGATTGGGGCATCCGTGCCGGCACCAAACGCAATAGCGTCAGATGGTCGTGAGTCGATTTCGACAAGATCGCCGTCGCGCCGGACGACAAGTTTGGCGAAGAAAGTTGAATCTCGCAACTCACTGATAACAACATGTTCTAACTGACCATCGAAAATGTCAATAACACGATCAATGAGATCATGCGTCATGGGACGCGGTGCGTTGGCACCGCGCGATCGTCGATCAATTGCATACGCTTCAAAATTGCCAATCAATATCGGAAAAGCGCGCGTTCCCTCGATCTCCTGCAACACAATCATAGACATCTTTTCTTCTGGCGAATCGACGATGACAACCCGGGCTAGCTTCATCCGTATAAGCACTTGGTCGCTCATCCCCTTTTGTCTAGTTGCAGGCTATCGGTGAGATTAATGTTGTCAAAAATGAAACTGTAATGCGAACGGTAAACGCAACGAGTCATTCTCCGTGATGACGTGCTATGATTGTATACGATGAAACGGGAAACGACGAGACGCAATTCAACGAATTGCTTTCTCAAGTTTTTCTATCTCTCCTGCGTCCATGCGAATACTTTTTTCCGCTGAAGGGAAAACTCCCTCCGCGACGTCTGTTGCATAGGATCGAAAAACTTTGCCAAGCAATTCATCAAGGTTTGCATATTGCTTGACAGAACGCGGGGGATGTCCGCCTCCATACCCCAATATGTCGTGAAGCACGACAACCTGCCCATCACACAGTGGACCAGAGACACATCCAATTACGGGAAGTTGCGTCGATTCTGTAATCATGCCAGCTACTTCCATAGGCAACGCCTCAAGCAGTAGTGCTATCGCGCCCGCACTCTCCATCATCTTGGCGTCTTCGATGATTCGCTTTGCGTCTTCGGCTCGTTTCCCCTGTGCGTGATAGCCGCCGATGCTTTGAATGGATTGGGGTTTTAAGCCCAAGTGAACCATGACCGGAATGGATGCGGTAGCCATCGCTTCAACCGTTCCGACCAATCGACCATCGGCTTCGATTTTGACGCAATCGCACCCGGCCTCCGCCATATAAAGCCCCGCGTTCCTTATCGCAGATTCCGTGCTCGCCTGATAAGAAAGGTAGGGCATGTCCCCGATAAGGTAGGCAGTTGGTGCGCCGCGTCTAACGGCTGCAGCGATCGTAACCATATGATCAATCTTTGCAGGCAATGTCGTCGAATGGCCAAGACAAACCTCGGCATAGGTGTCGCCGACGAGTATCGAGTCGACCTGTGCCTCTTCAAGCAGTTTGGCAGCAGCGTAATCGT
>JAJDEA010000001.1 GCA_029260035.1 Phycisphaerae bacterium | reverse complement strand
ACTGTGTTGTTGGGTCGATCTTTAGACACGTTCGAGACATTGAATATTTTGGAGAACGGTGAGGTGACCGTTTGGCCGGGGGTGCCGACTATGTTTGAGCTGATCGTGCAGGCGATCGATTCAAGGCGAGACTTTCCAGGTTTGCGGCATGCCTATTCGGCGGGAGCTATTCTACCCGCGCCGGTTTGGGAGTCCTGTCTCGAAAAACTTGGTTTGCGCGTGGGACAACTTTACGGCATGACCGAAATCGGCTCCGTGACGTTTAACGATCCGCAGAGCGTTCACTTTGAGCCGTCAAGCGTTGGTGAACCCATGAGCGAGGTGGAGGTGCGTATCGTCGATCCTTCGGTGCGTGGGATCGAAGAGACTCTGCCTGTCGGCGAGGAAGGCGAAATCGTCGTGCGCGCACCGAGTATGCTCACAGGATATCTGAGCGACGAAGATGGTCTTTGTCTTACGCCTGAAAATATCGTCGATGGTTTTTTTCGCACCGGTGATGTTGGGTACCTTGACACAAATGGATGTCTTACAGTGACAGGCCGAATCAAACTGATCGTCGATATTGGTGGTCAGAAGGTGAATTTGCTCGAAGTCGAAGGCGCCCTGACGGAACACCCGGCCGTTCGCGAATGCGTTGTCGAACCCGTTGCAGTGAGCGATACGATCTCTCGACTCCGCGCATTGGTGGTTCCGCGCGAATCTGAAAACAGGCCGCAGGTCGATGAGCTGAGAAGTTTCATGCGCGATCGCATTTCTGCCCACAAGATTCCACGGAGTTTTGAATTCTGCGACGAACTGCCCCGATCCGCGACGGGAAAAATTGTAAGACATCTGCTATAACTCCACACATGAGGATCTCCTGGCTTTCGACATTAATCGCGATTTCGCTAACCGGGCTTGCTTGTTCCACCAAGCTCCCGACGCATCGTTGGATCGATCATAACCAGGCGATGCGAACAATCACGGAGCGCGATAATCGCGTCCACACGGTCGAGTCCCGCTGTCGATTGTTGCTTCGGAGCGGCGATGGGCAGTCCGTTCAGCTTTCAGGGGTTCTGCTCGCTCGCGTTCCTTCGCACTTGAGATTGAGAGCCTACAAACTATCCCAGCCGGTTCTTGACATTACTTTGACACCAAACGGGCTTTGGCTGTTTGCCGCCGGCGGCGCGAATAACCATACAGAAGATGCATTCTCCGAACTCACCGCAGATCGTATGACTCAAGCGTGGGCGCTTGCGACTGCGGGTATGGATGATGATGACTGGTTTGTCGATGGCGAACAGGATGGATCAACACTTCGCTTAAGAAAGAAACTGAATGACCAGGACTCCGTTTTGATTGCGGAAATCGATAAGTCGACGTTGACCGTCAGGCGGTATCGGCTGGAAGACGGTGCCGGGCAGGAGCGAATGCATCTATCGCTGGAGCGATATCGATATTTTTCGCCGTCGAATGTAGTTTGGCCGACAAGAATTGTATCTCGATCCGCCGAAGGCTCCTTCACCTTGCTCTTGGACGACGTGGAATTCAACGGTGATCTCGTGCCGATCGCGTTTCAACCTCCAAAGCGTGCGAAAAAACTTCCATGAAACACGACAGCGAGTCGTCGATCGAACGTTTACTGTCCGTCGGCGTCAGACACCCCAAGACCACGCTTATCGTCACAGCCGTTGTGATTGTGTTCGGGATTCTTAGCGCTTTGCGAATCAGTCCTTCTCCAACGATCGAATCTATGTTGGCGGAAGACAACCCGGCGTCTACAGCTCTTTCGCATGTCGTAAACGATTTTTCGGTTTCGGAAGAGCTATTGCTTATTGCGACGATTCCTGAAGACGCAAGATTGTCATCAGCGAGTCGCACTGAGCTGATGGAGCGATTTGCCGAACGATTTACACAGTCGATCGCGAAGTCATCTGAGCTTCGCTCGTTATGCGGTTCAGTTAGTATTCGTAAGTCGCCGGACGTCGAGGGTTTTGTTGAAGAGCAAATCATTCCCAACGCGCTCTTGTATGTCGATGCAACGGCGATTCGGTCCGTCTTAGCCCGCCTATCGCCAGCCGCGATGCGAAAGCAAATGGAGCGAAACGAGGAGTTGATCGCAACGCCCGGCGTCGGAGGAAACGCGATCGCCAAGGTCATATTGAAAGACCCGCTTCGACTCTATGAATTACTGGCGGATGCCATCAAAGAGAAACTGGGCGTCGGCGTCAATGGGCCTGGCGAAGGATTGCTTCTGTCGAAAGATGGCCGAAGCCTGCTTGTGCGAATACAAGGCGTCAAGCCGGCTCGCGATCTGGAGTATGCAAAGGAGTTTACCAAGGCGATACGCGCTAAGGCTCTCGAAATACAGCCGACGGGCCTTTCGTTTCAACTTAGCGGAGCGTATGCGATTGCTTCTTTCGCTGAGCGTCAGATTCGCCGAGATATGATCCAAAGTATAACCGTGTCGATCATACTGCTATCCTTGCTGTTTCTGGTTGTGCATCGTCGCGTGTTCAGTTTCGTATATGCGATACTGCCCGTTGCGATGGGAATTGTCCTTGCCTTCGGCGTCGACTCTTACCTTTCCACAAGTCTGACCCCCGTGGTTGCTGTGATCGGTGCTATTCTTGCGGGTCTGGCAATCGACTATAGCATTCACTTTCTGTCCCACTTTTCAGGTGAGCAGCAGATCGGCCTGTCAGCGGAGGAATCCTCGAGTCGAACTCTGCGGGCGATCGGGCCTGCGATGGGCGCTGCGTGTATAACTTCGATCATTGGTTTTGTTGCCATTGGTCGTTCGAGTGTGCCTGCCTTTCGTCAGTTTGCGGTGATCGGTTGCCTTGGTCTTGCGTTTTCACTATTGGCGACCTTTTTCGTTCTGCCAGCGCTCTTGCACTTTGTGAGACTCAGAACGACCCCACCCTCGAGGCCGCGAATTTCCAATACAAAACTAGGTGCTTTACTTCGACTCATCGATCGTTACCGAAAGAGGCTTGCGGTGTCGATGATTCTTGTCGTCACAGGACTAGCGGGAGTGTTTGTTCTGCCGAATCAAGCGATACGGTTCGAATCAGACCTCGCGGTAATGCACCCACAGCCGAACCCGCCATTGCAGGCGCGCTACGAACTTGGAGAGAAATTCGATTTCGGCGAAGATTCACTTATTGTGCATTTGCAGGCTTCGACGGACGAAGAGCTTGTGCGTCGAAGTCATCAGGTAGGCTGGAAACTGCGCAATCCAGACGTTATTTCTCAAGGAGTAAATGCGACGATAGGCTTGTCTGGTTTGCTTCCGAATCCCGACGAAGTCTCCGCAAAATTGGCTTTGATCGAGGATGTTGACGTCGAAAAGGTCATCACAAATTTCGACGCTGCTGTCGAAAATAGTGTCTTCAACGCCTCGGCATTCAAAGATTATTCTACATTCCTGGTCAGGCTACTCTCTCCAAATCCAAAGCTTGGCGTTTCAGTTCTTCGTAAATACCCGACACTCGCGAAGCAACTCCTGCCCAAAGGTGTCAACGGTGAGACGCTTGACAATTACCAAACGCTTATCCCAATAAGTCTGGATTCCGCCCTGGCTGATCGAGCAAAGCGAAAGGAAACGATTTCCACGCTACGCGAAGCCCTGTCCGACATTCCCGGCGCGACGCTCACGGGGATTGGCGTAGTTGGCCATGATACCGAATCCATCGTTCGGAATGAACTATCCAAACTGCTGAGCTTGGCTGGGGTCGCCGTCGGTATCTGGCTGTTGATTTACTATAGAAACGTAAGCGACTTGGTGATTACGTTACTCCCGGCGATCTTCGGCTTGGTGTGCCTGCTCTTTGTCGCCAAATTGTTCGACCTGCAACTAAATCTCGTTAATATGATTGGCCTGCCATTGTTGGTTGGTATCGGCGTGGATGACGGCATATTCCTAGTTAGTTTGTCGCGCAAATTGCGAAGCAAGGCAAGCCGTTCGATCAGCTTGATCGATGTTCTTCAGCCCGGCTGTCACGCCATCATCATGACGACTCTATCGACACTGCTTACGTTCGGCACGCTTGCGTTCACAAGCACGCCTGCAATTCGGTCGTTGGGAATCTTTTTGGGGATTGGGATTACCGCCTGCCTGTTCGGGACACTTTTTCTACTTGTCCCGATTCTGCTGATCCGAGCGAGAAGAAAAACGGCGATGGGTGGCTTATTGCCGCGTGGCAGCGATACCTGAGTTGGCCAGGATCATAGCAGTTAAATTACACTTCTTTGAAATGTTCAAAAGGCTGAAGGCAGGCGTTGCAATAATGCGAGGATCGACAAAGCGTTGGGCCGAAAATGGATTCGAGTTGGGTGTCGGTAGAGCCACAGTAAGCACAGGCGACTCGTTCGAGTGAGGTTGATTCGCCGCCACTGCACTGGCCTCTTGGCGGAGATAGGCCAAATTGTTTGAGCTTCTGTCTGCCGATTTCCGTGATCCGGTCGCTGGTCCACGGCGGGTCATATACGATTCGCACTTCCACGTTCGGCTCGCCAGCGTCTGTAATTGCCTTCGTGATATCACTTCGGATCAAATCCAAGGCGGGACAGCCCGCAAACGTGGGAGTCATATCGACAACGACGCGAGCATCAATCACTCGTACGCTCGCAATCATGCCCATCTCAACGACGCTAATAACCGGTATTTCAGGGTCGGTGACTTTCTCCAGAGCGAACCATATGCTTCGGATGCGACTATTTGCCTCTACAGGGCATGAAGATGGCACTTGGAGATTGTCCTTTTGCATTTCCATTACCATTTTGCTGATGGGTCGATGTTGTAAACAAGCTGCATGCTATTGAGCAACTCGCCGAGCGCTTCGGGGTGCTTCCCCGTTCGGCCTCCGAGTACAGGCTGAGCGTTTGCGTCAATCTGCAAACCTGCTTCTGTTAGTACCGGAATTATCGCAGACTCCCATTCCTTCATGAGGTCTGCTTCACGCGGACAGATGTTCTTTTGAGCGAGAACTTCATCTGTTCCTGTTGATTCAAAGAGTCCCATCGCGAGCGGATATGCCTGGTCCAGCGCACGCTGCATCCGGTCCTGACTCGCTTTGACGGCTTGACCAAGGCGAGTAACCCAAAGACGATCGTGCATAAGGTGAAAGTTTTTCTCGCCCTTGAGTTTTCTTGCGAGTTGCGCGAGAGGTACGAGCGAATTGTTCGTTAGGGCGGCAAGCCTTACCAATTCTGCTGAGTCGAAAAGGAACTTGCGCATGATGCAAAATGCCCAGTCCCTGTTGTTCGGTACGCAAACAAGTGCCGCGCATTTCCATTCCTTGGGTTTTCGACCGAATGCGATGGTGTCCGGGTCAGGTTCGCCAAGTTCGTGCAGCATCTGGTAGTACACATGCGCATGGCCGATTTCGTCTTGCGCCATCGAAGAAAACGCGATATCCTCTTCCAGGATTGGCGCCAGGCCCGTCCACTCGGAGTCGCGATGCCCCATGACCAGCGCGTCATCGCCTAGTCGATATAGTAAATCGACGACGGCAGTTCGTGTCATATCGTCGAGGTCGTTGAATGATTCAATAGACTTCATTCCGCTGGTGACTCCTGATCTGTACGGTGCGTGGTCTTTGGGGTCTTGTAGCCCCAGGATTCGCGATAGCTCTTGTCGGTTGCGTGTTCAAAAAGTGCATCGTCTTCGTAGTCGCTCGCCGTAATGGCCTCAATCGGAACGACCCATAGATTTACGCACGCCTGCCTGCGGGCATATTGCTCTTTGGCGAGCATCAGCGCCATTTCCGGATCGGGTGCATGCACCGACCCCACATAAACATGCGGCTCGCCTCGCGCTTGTTGGTGAAAAACTTCGTATACGGGCAATTGGCTGTCAGTCATGAGAAACTTTCTCCACGTTTTCGCGATTCGCACTGCTCAAGAGCAGTGGCACACCCACAATTTCAAGCGTGGACAATGCACTAATTTGCTGGCGGCATGGGCACGGGTCGATTGGCTGCACAGGCAGCTAGCGCTTCGCGCACCCACAAGCCGTCTTCGTGAGCCATGCGTCTGGTTGCGATTCGCTCGTTTGACAATGGCCCACCGCCGCATACCACTCGTTTGAATTCGTCCCAATCCGGCTCAGTATAGTGCCATGTGTTCGTCTTTTCCTCGTATCGAAGGTTCTCGTCGGGAATCTTCAGGCCGAGATCAAACATTTTGGGGACAAATTGTCTGAGAAACTGCTGTCGTTGCTCGTCGTTGGTCTTCAATTTGATTTTCCAACGAACCAGCAGGTTGGTATGCGTCGAAACTTTGTCAGCCGGACCATGAAACATCATGATCGGATTCCACCACCGGTTCAAAGCGTCTTGCAGCATGTCGAACTGTTTTTTTGTCCCTCGCGCGAGCACGACGCACATCTCATATCCATGCTTCATGTGGAACGCCTCTTCGTAGCAGATACGTTTGAGCGCTCGTGCGTACGGGCCGTAAGACCCTTCAGCCATCATCGTCTGATTAATGATGGCCGCCGCGTCGATGAGCCAAGCGATAATGGCGACATCCGCCCATGTTTCCGATGGATAATGAAAAACGTTCGAAAACTTGCTCTTCCCGTTGATGAGGTCCTCGACCATTTGTTCCCGACTTGGTCCCAAGGTCTCTGCAGCCCGGTATAGCAATTGAGCATGGCCTACCTCATCCTGAACTTTTGCGCATAGTGCGAGCTTTCGTTTGAAGGTCGGTGCGTGTGGAATCCACTTGCCTTCCGGCAGTGCCCCGCAAATCTCGCTGTTGGCGTGGATATGGATCAGTCGAATCAGCTGCTTTCGATACCCTTCCGGCATCCAATCTCGAGGCTCAATTTTCTCGCCGCGATTGATCCGCGCTTCGAACTCGGCAAGCCGTTGTTCATCTTCCATTGACGATAATCCGTCTGATGACGACTTTGTATCAATAACCATTAGGTTTCCTCTCTCTCGTGCGGCTGGACTGATTTGTCGATCAACTGACACCTCTGCGAAGGCCGTTGAACAGCATGTCCGTTAGTTTCCGCGCAATTTCTTCTGGCGTCATGGGTCCGTCAGTACTGTACCATTGATAAATCCAATTGATCGACGAAAGAATCAAGAGTGTCGCGAATTTTTCGTCCACAGACGCAAAGGTGCCTTCGCGAATGCAATCGCGCACCAGACTTCTTACGATTTCCTCATATTCGTTTCGTCGATCGGCAAAATCGTCTCGCCGTTTTTCACTTAGATGTCGCCATTCAGTTGAATAGACTGAGGCTGCTGCGAGATTTTCCGTTATGACGTCTACATGTGCAGCGACCACGCCGCGAAGTTTTTCGATGGGAAGCAATTCGGAATTGACAATGGGTCCGACTCTTGCGAAGAATCGTTCGGCAGCCGTCCCCACGATCTCCCAAAGAAGGTCATCCTTGCTTTCGATGTGGGCGTACAGACTGCCAGCTTGAATATTGAGCGCATCAGCGATATCGCGAACACTGGTTGCCTGAAAACCTCTTTCCGCGAAGAGCTTCTCCGCAGCGGCCAAGACTTCTTCTTTTCGTTGGACTACTGTCCCTGTCACGCTATGGCTCCATACGGTTTTTTTGCAATGATCAATGAGCTAACAAGCGCTTGTTAGTAGCGTGGGATGGTAATGGAAACGGGCTGGTGAGTCAATCTGAGGAGGCGTAGAGCCAAGGGTCGGTATGTTATAGGTACAAAGGATGCGAATGTTCATCTCGGGTGGACGAACGAAAGTATTCTGTGCGGGTTGGTCAATATGCATCATGCGATGCACACGACTTTGAGACGACTCGTGGCGTTGCGCGTCGCATTGCGCTAATTGATGGCAACAGGTTTTCGGCCAGTAGTTTTCTTGCGAATAGAAGGCCTGACCGACGGACGAACCGTTTTCTTGACCTTTTTGGTTTTTCGGCCCTTGGATGCCGGACCGGCGGCATTTTTTGCAGGCTTCTTGGCTGCGGATTTCTTCGCTACAGCCTTCTTGACCTTCTTTGCGGGGCGCGCCGCAGCTTTCGGCTTGGCGCTTTTGCGCGCAGGGCGTTTCGTCATGTTTGAGGCGATAGCCGATTGCGCAGCGGCGAGTCTGGCAACTGGAACCCGAAACGGGCTGCAGGAAACATAAGCTAAGCCTACTTCGTCGCAGAAAAATATTGACTTTGGATCGCCGCCATGTTCCCCGCAGATGCCCAGTTTTAGATCAGACCTTGCAGACAGCCCTTGTTCGCACGCCATCCGAACGAGCTGACCAACGCCGTGGAGGTCGAGCGATTGGAATGGGTCATCATCGAAGATGGCCGCTTTGTCCTCATCGACGTAGTCGGGAAGGAATCGGCCGGCATCATCACGCGAAAGGCCCATCGCCATTTGCGTGAGATCGTTCGTGCCGAAACTGAAAAACTCAGAAACTTCAGCCATGTCCGAGGCGACAAGTGCAGCACGGGGTGTCTCGATCATGGTCCCGACAAGATACTTGAGTTTCTGCTTGCGGCTCTTCAAGACGCCGTCCGCTACGGCTCGTGTCTGTTTAACCAGGTGCCCAAGCTCCTTGGCGTCGATGCTCAATGGAATCATGATCTCGGGAAACACTTTGATGCCTCGTTTGGTGCAATTAGCCGCAGCCTCAATGATCGCGAGCACCTGCATTTCCAGTATTTCGGGATAAGTGATACACAAGCGGCACCCGCGATGGCCGAGCATCGGGTTCGATTCCTTAAGCTGGTCAACGCGGCGCTGCACGCGATCGACATTGAGCAGTTGATTTTCCAAGGACTCACGCAATTCATGCTGCCAAGGCGCCGCCTCACCAATCTGTCGACGAATATCAGCGTTTAGATCATCCGCCACTGCTTGTTGTGCTTCGGGATTGTCATCATGCGGGAGGAACTCGTGCAACGGAGGATCGAGCAAGCGAATGGTCACGGGCAACCCGCTCATCGCCTCAAAAATGCCTTCAAAATCCTTACGTTGATAGGGTAGCAGTTTTTCCAGCGCCTTCTTGCGCGAGTCTTCGTCTTGCGCCAGTATCATCTGCCGCATCGCTCGAATGCGTTCCGGCTCGGATGGGTCGAAGAACATGTGTTCCGTCCGACAAAGGCCAATTCCCTCTGCCCCCAGTTCGATAGCTTTCGCTGCATCGGCGGGGGTGTCGGCATTTGCGCGGACTTTGAGCCTACGTTCTGCGTCGCACCACTTCATCAACGTCTTGTATTCGCCTGGCGCTTCCGGTCGGGCCAATGGGAACGATCCTTCGTAGACATCGCCGGAGGTGCCTTCGATTGTAATGGAATCGCCTTCACGAATGATTCGACCGTTGACTGCAAACGTTCCGGCTTCATAGTCGATGTCAAGCGCGGTACAGCCTACGATGCAACATTTTCCCCAGCCTCGAGCCACGACAGCAGCATGAGATGTTTTGCCTCCCGTTGCGGTCAGAATGCCCTTCGCTGCGTACATGCCCCCGACGTCTTCCGGCGAAGTTTCCTTTCGTACGAGGATGACGTCGATGCCTTGTTCTGCTCTGGATTCCGCTTCTTCTGCTGAAAACACGACTTGCCCGCAGGCTGCACCGGGTACTGCTCCAATGCCACTAACGAGGCGTTTGTCTGTGAGCTGTGATACCTGAATGCTGGAATCCAGAACCGGGTAGAACAGTCGCTCGACGTCGGTTGCGCTGAGTCGTTGTATCGCGTCGTGTTTGGTGATGATGGGTTTCGTCGCTGCCGTGGCGAACCGCTTCGGCAGAAACTTCTTGCGTACAAGCTTACCTGCTTTCGCTTTGCTCATCAGCCCCTTTGATGCCTGATCAACTGCAATCTTGAATGCCGCTTGCGCAGTGCGCTTGCCTGATCGACACTGCAACATGTAAAGGTGTCCACGCTCGATCGTAAACTCGAGGTCCTGCATGTC